>NHEP01000076.1 GCA_002171515.1 bacterium TMED88
TCCAGCGTTCCAGTGCCCCATATGCCCCATGAGCCCCATGAGCCGCAAGTGCCCCGAGTGCCCCGTGTGCCCCATGTGTGCCAAGTGCCGCATGCGCCCCAAGTGCCCCATGTGCCCCAAGTGCCCCACCAAGCAGGGCCCCTGTTAATGAAAGTGCTCTGCTCCGCGGTGGAAGCGAGCTCTACCCATGTCGAAACCAACACCCGCGCCCGAGCTCTCTACCGCGATGCAAAGGGCGAAATCTTAGGGGCCGCACTTGAAAGCTTTGGCGAAGAGCGGCGGGTTCGAGCTCGAGGCGGAGTCATTCTCACCACCGGCGGCTTTGTCCTTAATGATGAAATGCTCACCCGCCACGCCCCGCTGGCCCATCGCTGCAGCCTTCGTGTGGCCGCCACCGGCGACGACGGCAGTGGCATTCGACTGGGCATTGCAGCGGGGGGCGACACTCTCCATATGGACGCCCTCTCGGTGTCACTCCCCATTACTCAGCCCTGGGGCCTGAAGCGTGGGATCTTGGTCAATCGCCATGGCCAGCGCTTCATCAACGAAGACACCTATTACGGACGCCTCGGGGAATCGGCCCTCCTTCAACACGGCGGCCAGGCTTGGCTGATCGTCGACCATGAGATTTTCGAGCAACCAGAATACATGGAACAGATCGCTGCGGCCGGTGAGACGATCGCGGAGATTGAACAAGAATTAAGCCTACCCGAGGGCAGCCTTCAATCCACCGTCACAGTCTACAATCGTCACGCCCAAGAAGGAGAAGACCCGATTTTCAAGAAGTCCTCCGACTACATCAAGCCCATCGCTCGACCGCCTTTTGGCGCCATCGACTGCACAACAGAGGAGGCACTCTACGCGGTCTTTACTCTGGGCGGACTCCGCACCGACCCGACTGGACACGTTCTTGATCCGGAGGGACAACCCATCCCCGGGCTTTACGCTGCCGGGCGCTCAACATCGGGGCTTTCGGTGGGCGGGTACAGCAGCGGCTTGTCCCTGGGCGACGGTACATTTTTCGGTCGCCGTGCAGGACGCGCCGCTGCCGCACGCAGCACCTCAAAGAGCTGACTTACTCTGTCGCCGGACGCAGAACAATCTCTGTCCGCCGATTTTCCGCCCTTCCCTCTGCTGTATCGTTCGAGGCAATCGGATCAAAAGGACCTCGTGACACGGCCCGCATGGTGGCCGGATCGACACCGTTGTCCGCCAGCAATCGAACGACTTCCGCCGCACGAGCCCCGGCAAGCTCCCAGTTGGTGGGATAGAGCTTGCGCAGCTCCGGCCCGACGGGAACGTTATCCGTGTTCCCCTCCACTGAAATGATCGCCCCCTCATCCTTGATCTGGGCAGCGACCCGAGCGATGAGATCTTGCCCCTTCTCGCCCAAATTCGTCCCGCCCGAACCAAAAAGAAGCTCCTGGGAAACGTTGAGACGGATTCCGTCTCGGATTTGCATGACTTCGACTTGGCCCGCAGCGACTTCCGTCTGAAGCTCACCCACTAGCTCGGAATAGGTGTCTGCCATCGCGGCGTTCTCTGCGACGGCCACGGCCAGTCCGAGGCTGAGATCGTCTTTCTCGGACTGAAGCGTCGTTACCTGGTCGGCAAGCTGGTCTCGGTCCTTCTCAAGCTTGGTGTATTTCCCCTTGGAAACACATCCGGCCGCACCCACTGCCACCGAAATACAGAAAACCACAAGCCAGACAGCTCGTTGTTGGACTTGCCTCATGATGCACCTCCCTATTCATCCGAAAAGAATCCGCCAGAACACGTGCTCCGACGCGCCTGCAGCTCACACATTTTCACAACCGAAAGCCTACGAGAGATTTCACCACTTGACGAACCGAGCAACCGAGAGGAAATGCGGCCTTTTCCCGACATCAAGGCGAGTTGGCCTCAGCGAGCGCGGACCGTAGGGCCCGGGGAGAACCCTAAAACGTCATGCCAGACAGACCACCTCCGGGTGTCGGAGTAAACGGCTTTCCCGAGGACCCAGTGGTCGAATAAGGTCTCGATCGAGCCATCACGCTTCTTTAATTCGATCCAGGCCGAGAGCACCTCAACCATGTGTTCATCGCCTCGCCGGACGGCGTAGGCCAGAGGCACTTTCAAAATATCCGGTCGAGGAACAGCAACCGTAAACTCTGGGTAGACCAGGCTATAGGCCGAACCCGATTCAGCGGTATAAAGAAGCGCTGCAAACTTGCCAGGCTCAGCCCGAAAAAAATCACGGACGTTCGGCAAAACCGTTATCTCCGCTTCGGGCAGGTACCGCTTGAGCTTGTCCACGTAGTACGGAAGATCAGGTACAGCAATCTGCGGAGACTTGAGTTCAGTCACATCGTCTCGACTGCCGAACTCTTGACGCAAGTGGTCTTTCACGACAAAGGCGATGGTTTCATCAACATAGGGCCGCGAAAATGACATCTTGGCCAACATCGATGTCGTCAACGGAATTCCCGACATGATCACATCGACTCGGCCCGCTTCGAGCGCGGGGGCATATTCATCTCTCGAGAGGCGGTAGAGTTCAATTTCAACCCCTAATTCGCTGGCCAACATACGGGCCATCTCGATATCAAATCCCACCAACTCGCCCTCGGCATTGCGAAATGCCCACGGAAGCCGGCCCTTCGAGAATCCCACTCGAATAATCCCTCGATTGAGAATTCGGGCAACGGCATCTTGAGATAAATCTTCCGGCGCCATCTCATCCGGCAAGCTGTCAAACACGTCGGCTTCCGGATACTCGAAGCGAGCCCTCATCGAGACCAGTTGCTCGTAACCCTCGTACTGGTGCTCGCCGACATCGAATAAGAAGTTCACCCCAAGCATCAGACCGACTGTCAACACGCACGTCACCAACAAATATCGAAGGATTTGAAACGGAGCCCAGACCAGCGCTCCGCTCATCGCCGACGTCGTGATCAAGGCTACCGCCACCAAGTGCATCGCGGCCAACATCGCACCAAAGCGGCCTCCCACAACGTTGTCCGCCACCAAGAACATTTGAAAGGTGTCCGATGGGATCTGAAAAAGATCCAAGAGGAAAGGAATGGCGGATACGGTTGCCCCAAAATAACTTGCCAAACCCGCGATTCCGAGTGTCGGATATTGGGAGTAAGGCAGTGAATAACCTGAAACCCACCCTGCAAAAATGATGAAGTTGATGGACAGGAGCTTGCCCACGCTGGGAAAGGTAAAGGCAACAGGAATCACCACATCGACAAAATGCTCGTCTCGTTCCGGGTCATCGCTCTTCTCTTGCATTAGAACCTTCGAGCGCTCGACCAAGACCGAGAGCACGACGAAGACCGAACCCGTCGCAAAGGCTGTAATGAGGGCGCCTCTCATGGTTCGCATGACGTCTAACCAACGGTAAGGCGTCAAGCAGGCAATGAGAGCAGGGAGAGTCCATGTCGCCATGAGAAGAGCGCACACCACATACGCAGCCATATACACCTGCAGGCTTCGCGCCTGATCGAGCGATAAGGTCGCCGCCGCCCGAGCGGCAATTCCGAAAATACCGATCGGCGCAAGACGCACGACGAAAGTCGTAATCGACGAAAGTGCATTCTTAAACGTCTGCAATCCCGCCATCAACCCGGCTTTCTCCGCCTGGCCGATCAGCGCCACTCCGACGGCGCCGCTAAAAACGACGACCGCGGGAACAACGGTGTTCGCGAGAGAGCTAAAAGGATTCGCGGGAATAAATAGAGAGAGGAAGTCAAATCCGCTGCTCGAAGCCACCAGATTGGAGCTAAAAAAAGATGCACTCTCCCAATTCGGATAGGCAAGCGAAGAGATGAAGATTGTGCCGAAGGCGAGCGACCACAGAATCAACAACGCGCCCCCCGCCCTCCAGGCCAACCGGGCAGCGCCTTCGGGTCGCAACGCACCCAGACCCACCATCAGAGAAACCGCCAAGTACGGCAAAACGGTCATCTGCAGCAGAAGGACGAATGCATCCCCCAGCACGCCAAGGGGCTCCACCCATGCACCAAAGAAAAGCCCGACAATGAGGCCTAAAATGAGACCGATCAGGATCTGGCTTGAGAGACTCAAAGCCGCCTTCTCCAGTGTGGCTTCACAGGTTCGCTTCAATCCGACCTCACGATAGACACCCTATTCCGCATCCGCCATGGCGGCCTCGGTCTAGTGTATGGTTTGCCCTCTACGGAAGGAGTCGGGATCCTCATGAGCACAGAATCTTCTCAGAGCCGTATCGCTTTTCACGAACTCCTCGGACTATTAGAGGAAGTAGACCAGCGTTTTTTGAGCCCCGAATGGGGCATCAACGGCGCCGCCGATGTGGCGACGGGCATGAGAGCGGTTCTGCATCTGCTGCAGGGAGGTCTCTTCACTCACTTCGAGGAAGATTCGACTCACCCACACTTTCGACGGATCGTCTCGCCGACCCGAAAGTTCACAGGGGACAATGCCGACGCGATCTACTACGACACGCCGATCGACCCCGACCTCGCCTACCGCGTGCGGGGCGGCATGGCCGGCGCTGTCTACATGTCGTTAACCGTCGAGGCGGGCACTGCCGAGGGCGCCATGGGAACCCATACCGCCGGCGTTCTCAACGACGAGAACGTCGACCTTACAGAGGATGGATCATTTGAAATCACGCTCGGCGGTCCGACGAAATCCCGAAACTGGTTGGCGCTTCCCAAGGATGCCACCCGCATTACAACTCGACATTATTTCGAAAACACGACGTCCGCCGCAGCCGACCAAAGCATTCAGGTTCCCCTTTCAATCGAACCCATTGAGGCAATGCCTCCGCCCCCGTGCCCTGACGATGCTTCAGTGGCCGCTGGGATTCGAAGAATCATGAATTTTGTTCGCAGCCGAACGCTGGAAATGCCGCCACCGGGGCAAGGCGAGCAGCCTCCCTTCGTGTCCGCTACCCCGAATGAATTCCCTCAGCCGATCAAACCGGGTGATTTTGGCCTGGCTGCAGCGGATGCCGCGTACTCGATGGCTCCGTACGTCATCGGGCCCGACCAGGCCCTCGTGCTGACGGGCCGCTGGCCCGAATGCCGGTGTGCCAATGTGTCTCTCTGGAACCGTCACATGCAGACCTACGACTTCAGCAATCGTTCCGTCTCCCTGAACCGTCGCCAGACTCAGCTGGAGGATGACGGGCAATTTCGAATTATCCTCGCCCATCAAGATCCCGGCGTTCCCAATTGGCTGGATACCGAGCGGCGCCCATTCGGACTGGTCTTCTGGAGATTTATGCTTCCCGAAGGTTCCGTCGAGCCGATTTCCAGTCAGGTCATCCCCTTCGAGGAATGCCGGGGGTGAGACGCATCCAGAAATACTGGCTCAGTCTCGGCATGCTCCTCGCCTACGGGGCAGGTTGTTTGGCGATCCCAGGTGCCCGCGCCGAGACGCTACTCCTCGCGACCACGACGAGTGTTCAAGACTCGGGACTCCTCGACGCGCTGTTACCCCCCTTCACGGAAAACACTGGGATTCGTGTCCAAACTGTGGCGGTCGGAACGGGAGCCGCACTGCGCATGGGCGCCGAGGGAAATGCGGACGCGCTGCTCACTCATGCCCCTCAAGCTGAAAAAAATCTCATCGCTTCGGGCGCAGCGGATCAGCGCGTCGAAATCATGGAGAACTACTTCGTTTTGGCATCGCCTCCTCAGGACCCGGCACAGCTCCACGCGCTGACCGATGTCGAGGAAATGCTGCGGCGGATCGTCTCCGAAGAATCCGCATTCGTGAGCCGAGCGGATGATTCAGGAACTCACAAAAAAGAGATTGCTCTATTTGCGGCAGCGGGGATCGACCCGGCCATCACTTGGCCCCGCCTAACAAGAACGGGTTCAGGAATGGGGCTCTCCTTACAGATCGCAGGCCAAAAACAGGCCTATATCCTTTCCGATCTTGGAACTTTCTTGGCCTTTCAAGCGCGAACTGGACTGGTTCCTCTCACTGGGCCTGAAGCGTCTCTGCGCAATGTCTATTCGGTTCTCCGCGTGAACCCTGAGCGCTTTCCGAGGGCACATGCCGCCCAAGCCACTGCTCTCATCGCGTATCTTCAAGAGCCGGAAACGCGCAAAAAAATAGCCGACTTCGGAGTCGATCAATTCGGCCGCCCTCTCTTCAGGCCGCTTGAGATGCCCTCGGATTGAATGAACGTGGCGGAAATCAGTTCCTCCGAGCTAGTTGAAATCACCCTCCGCACATTAGGTGTGTGCGCGAGCGCGCTCCTCATCGCACTCACGCTCGGGGTCCCGATTGGGATTGCCCTCGGTCGCAGACATTTCACTGGGCGCCGAGTCCTCCTCGGGCTCGTGAACTCGGGAATGGGGGCCCCGCCCGTCGTGGTCGGCCTGATCGTCGCTCAACTCTTTTTCAGAAATGGTCCCCTCGGTCACCTCGAGCTGTGGTACTCGGTTGAAGCCATGGTGGCCGCACAGGTGATCATTGCCCTCCCTCTCGTGGTCGCTCTCGTGGTCGCGGCCGTGGCCGCCCTCGACCCGGACTGGGAACTTCAAGTGGAAACCCTCGGAATCCCAACGCTCTGGCGTCGCTGGTTACTCCTCCGCGAAATCCGCCTCGGGCTTCTCGCCGCTGTCATCGCCGCACTCGGAGGCATTCTCTCTGAGGTCGGGGCCGTCATGCAGACGGGGGGCAACCTCGAGGGTGAAACCCGAGTGCTCACGACAGCCATTCTGATGCACACCCGAATGGGAATGTTTGAATCGGCCTACGGGCTGGCCGCAATGCTCGTGGGACTGATGTTGGTCTTGGCGGGCCTCCTGACCTGGGTCCAATACGGGGACAGGGCATGAAGCCCGCCCTCCGCGCCGCAAATCTTCGCCTTCAGCGCCGCGACCACAAAGGCGACTTCCAACTCGCTGTCCCTGAACTTCTCCTGGAACCCGGTGAAAGGCTGGCAATTTTGGGGAGCAACGGTGCAGGCAAGAGCACCCTTCTCAGAATTTTAGCTGGGCTTGAAACACCCACTCAAGGGCACGTCGACCTGTCCACGGGCGGCTCGGTCACGATGGTATTTCAACGCCCAATCGCTTTCGCAGGCAGTGTCGCCCACAATGTTCGGGTGGCCTTACGGACCCGGGGCCTGCCCCACGAACAGGTCGAAAAGCGCGTTACGGAGTCTCTCGGACACTTCGGCATTGCGGCTCTCGCAGATCGCCGAGCCACTCGACTTTCGGGCGGGGAGTTGCGTCGATTGGCCCTTGCCCGAGCCTTTGCCCTCGAGCCCTCGGTGCTTCTTCTCGACGAGCCATTCGACGATCTTGATTTCGAAGCCCAGGAAGCCCTTTCCGAAGACTTGATCCAGATTGTGGCCCGGACGGGCGTTGCCGTCGCCTTTGTGACCCATGATATCCGACGAGCCGCCTTGCTGTGTGACCAGATCGCGATTCTCGAAGCTGGGCGTCTAGTCCAGCTCGCGGCGCGCGATCGCGTCCTGAATCAGCCCGCCTCTCCCTCGATCGCCCGGCGAGTCGGGATGAGTAACCTTCTCGCCGCTCGAATGGCCCCTGGCGGTTGGGTAGAAGCCGGCCCCGGCCTCCGCCTCCCCTCTCGACACGATCATGTGGTCGGCACCCCGGTTTGGGTCGGCCTTCGCCCGGAGCACCTCAAACTTGAAACAGGCCCTCAGCAAGATAGCGGCATCGGCTCCGCCCGAATTTGCTCGATGATCTCCGACGGTGTCCTGTGCACAGTCGAGCTCGAATGCGGCGGTCAGCGGCTGCGAACTCATCTCGTGGCCGGGCGGGGACTCGCCCGCGAAATCAAAATGGGCGATATCTTGACACTTTCGGTGCGGCCCGAGGATGTTCATATTCTTCCCCGGGAGCGCGGCAAGGACTGACCCGCCTCGGCACCATTCGAGTCCGAGTCCGGCAATTACACTTATGGCGGAAACGGCCTGCACACAGGAGTTGTGATTTTTGGGTTTCGGCCGATAAGTCCTCTATGGGCCACGCTGATTCATCTCTTATTACCCGTTCAACCTCCCGCCAAACTGACGCGGAAATCCGACCGCCGCTGGATCTGCCGGAGCTGTTGGAACTCGTCATGGGCCAAGGCGGCCTCGATGAGAGCCAGTGCGGGGAAATTGAAGCCCGGACCCTGACTCTCCGCAGCCAGGTCCTCAAGGAAAAAACAGGCTCGGTTCGGTCCCAGGCCGCCGCACGCTATACGGTCTCGCCTGCAGAAATCATCGCAGCCGCCCGCCTCGCCTCTCCGAAAAATCGCCACAAAATCGTCGACGAGGACAACCTCGCCCGAATGATCTCAGCGGAAAGTCGTTTTTCCTACCGAAAGATCGACCCGCTCAAACTCGACAATGACCTCATCGCCCAAACTTTCTCCCGGGCCTACGCGTTGCGACACGTGGTGGTCCCCGTCGGACGAGCAGAAGACGCCATCGAGCTCGCAATTACTGACCCCTTTGACAGTGAACTCAGAGAATCGATCCAATCAAGCCTCGGGCAGCCGGTCGCCTTCGTGGTGTCAAGCAAAAAAGATATTCTCGGCGTCATTGAACGGGTACATGGCTTCCGGTCGAAGGTTAACAAAGCTTCTGAAGAACTCGGCGGAGAATCCACCACCGCACTGGTTGAGCTCGTCGAGCTAAGAAGCCATGACCAGCTGGCCGCATCCAGCGAAGAGCACGTCATCGCCGCCGTCGACTACCTTTTAGGCTACGCCTTTGATCAACGCGCTTCGGACATTCACCTCGAACCCAAGGCGGATGAAGCATCGATTCGCTTCCGAATCGACGGAATTCTTCACGAAATCGAAAAACTTCCCCTCTCGGTTCACGGCGCCATCGTTTCTCGAATAAAAGTTCTCGCCCGCATGGACATTGCCGAACGGCGACGCCCGCAAGATGGCCGGATCAAGACTCAGCGGGCCAATCGCGAAGTCGAACTTCGGGTCTCGAGTCTCTCCACAGCCTTCGGGGAAAAAGTTGTCATTCGAGTCTTTGACCCGAACGTCCTTATGGCCGAGCTTCATGATTTAGGTTTCTCTGCCCATGAGCGCGAACGGTTCGAAGGTTGGATCACTTCGCCTTCGGGCTTGGTCTTGGTGACAGGCCCAACGGGTTCAGGCAAAACCACCACCCTCTATTCGACTCTTCGTTATCTCGCCAGCCCAGAAACCAACATCACAACCGTTGAAGACCCGATCGAACTCGTCGACCCTCGATTCAGCCAAGTCCAAGTCCAACGGCAGGTGGATGTGACGTTTGCCGAATCCCTGCGCTCGATTCTACGACAGGATCCAGACATCATTATGGTCGGCGAGATCCGGGATGCGGAGACTGCTCGCATGGCCGTCCAAGCAGCACTGACTGGCCATCTTGTGTTCTCGACCGTACACACCCGGGATGCCGCTGGAGCGATTACTCGCCTTGTCGAGCTGGGCGTGGAACCGTTTTTACTTTCAAGTGTTTTACGTGGGGTCGTCGCCCAGCGACTGGTGCGCAAAATCTGCTCGGCCTGCGCGGTGGACGGCCGCCTTCAGCCTGACCAAGTGGCGGCTCTGGGCCTAAAGGTCCCCGTCGAGCGGCGCGAGCAGCTGCCGGTCCGCTTTGGTCAAGGGTGCCCCGAGTGCCGGCAAACAGGCCTTTACGGCCGCCTTGGAATCTTCGAGATGCTCGATGTCGGGCGCCGAGTTCAGGGACTCATTCGAGAAGGTCGAGACGCCAACGAAATCGGTGAAGCCGCCCGCATCGAGGGAATGCAGACACTCCGCGAGTCGGCCATTCGTCGACTCGCGGAGGGCGACACCACCTTCGAAGAGGTGCTTCGCATCACTACGGATCGAACATGAAAAACGGACCGGGAAACGAACTCGAGCAACTGATCTCGGCAGGCTGGCGTTTGATCGCCCTGGAAACCTTTGAAGAAGATCGAGGGCTTCGCCTTCTGGACCGGGTCGGCGAGGCCACACAGCGCGAGCCCATCGTCTGGAGCCTGGCTTCCGGAAGGAGCGGCGCGGAGGACACGGCGGGGAGCCTCGAGGCAGGCCTCCGATCCCTCGCCCAACACGAAAAACCAGCCCTCTTCGTGCTTCTCGACGTCCAGCCGCTGATCGATCACCCAGTTTGCGTTCGGTTGATTCGCGACTGGCTTCCAACACTGACCCGGCGGCGTCAGACCATTGTCATGCTCGGCCCTCTACTTGAGCCGCCCAAAGAACTGGAACGAGAAACCGGCCGAGTGGCTTTGCCCTTACCCAAGCAGAGCGAACTCGACGGGCTCTTTCGCCGGGTGCTGGCCGATGATCCCGAGGCGGTTTTTACAGAAGACGACTTTGAAGCATGCACCCGTGCCGCTCTGGGCTTGACCGCTGGCGAAGCCGTCCGAGTTCTGCGACGAAGCCGTGCCGCCAGCTCGGGTCTTTCGCCTGAGACCGCCCACGCCATTGCGGGCGCCAAACGGGAAGCCCTTCGCCGAACTCCGGCTTTACAATTCTACGAACCAGGTGAGGGCCTCGACGGCATCGGAGGCCTCGACGACCTCAAAGCCTGGCTCCGCGAACGACGTCGCGCCTTCAGCACGGAAGCCCGCCAGTTCGGCCTGCCGCAACCCCGAGGCCTCTTACTTCTTGGCGTCCAGGGCTGCGGAAAGTCTCTGGCCGCCAAAAGCGTGTCCGTCGAGTGGCAATTCCCCTTACTCAGACTTGATCTGGCAGCAGTCTTTTCCAACGCCCAACACAGCCCTGAGGAGACGATCAGACAGGCAACCGCTATCGCCGAGTCCATCGCACCGGCAGTGCTTTGGATCGACGAAATCGAAAAAGGATTTTCAGCCAGCCAATCAGATCCCAGCGCAAACCGTGTACTGGGCTCCTTCTTGACCTGGATGGCGGAGAAAACAGCCTCGGTCTTTGTTGTGGCCACGGCCAACGACGTTTCTCATCTCCCCCCGGAACTGCTTCGTCGAGGACGATTCGACGAGCTGTTTTTTGTCGATCTCCCCAACCTCGACGAGCGCATGTCGATTATTTCGATTCACCTTGAGCGGTATGGGCGGGACCCCCAGCAATTTCTTATCGAATCACTGGCCGAGGAATCAGAGCGTCTCTCCGGTGCAGAACTCGAACAGGCGGTTCAGGCGGGCCTCTATACAGCCTTCTCGGAGCAGCGTGAGCTGGAGCCCAAAGACCTCCTCAATGCCATTCACGAGACCGTCCCGCTCTATGAGACCTACGAAGACCGCATCAAGGAGCTCCGGGACTGGGCCCGCCAGCGGGCGCGGCCGGCCGCCAGCGACCTCAAAATGGTGGACCTCTTCCGCACCAGAGCATGACGACTTCCGGCAGCTGGCTGTGCCGAGCAGGCAGCCATGCCGCAGGCTGCCGAGCGCCTTCCGCCCCGGGGGCCGGCAGGCGCCCCTTTAAGCAACGACATCGCGCCGGATTCCGCTGATTCGTCGATCTCTGTGACCTGGCTCTCTGATGCCGAAACTCAAGAATTTCGGTCGGTTGGCCGATTTCTGGAGACGAGGTCTTTCCCATGTCGCGGAACATCACGATGTCACGATCCAAATCTCAGACCGGCTATTCGATTGCCGAGGTGGTCGTCGTCGCGGCCATCGTAGGCGCCCTGATGGCGCTCGCGGTGCCGTCTACCCGCCGATATCTCGACGATCAAACCGCAACCGACGTGGCCCGATCCCTGGCCCATGCCCTTCAGCTGGCCCGAACCGAGGCGCTCCGAACGGGACGCAATCATGTGGTCTTCTTCTCCGTCGGGGGCGCGGGGGACGCCGCAGGCAATCCCCTTCTCGACTCCAATGGCCAAGCCGCAGCACTCGTCATTCTCGATGATGGTGTCACCGGAAGCGCGGGCCAAAACTGCCAAATCGATGCCGGAGAAACGACACGCAGCATGACGGCTCAGACAAACACTCAATGGGGACAATCTTTCGCCGGATCTCTCAAGGCCCCGGGAGACCTGAGCCCCATGCCGCTTGCAACAGGATCAAGCTTCGCCAGGCCGAACGGGACAGCCGCCACATGGGTTCTCTTCCGACCGGACGGAATTCCGGTCGCCACCGATGCGGCCTGCAACCCCGGTGTCGTCGGAACCGGAAACGGCGCGGTCTACTTCACCAACGGAGATCGTGATTATGCCATCACCCTGTCTGCCCTCGGCGCAGCCCACGTTCACACCTGGAACCGGGCCACCGGCGAATGGAAAAGCTAAGGAAGCCATCGCCATGCCCAAGACCAGCCTCAACAAAAAGGCACACGGAGGAATGACACTCCTCGAGACCCTCGTCGCGATGATGATCCTCGGCGGTGGTCTCCTCACAATGGCCAGCGTACAACTGGAATCAATTCGGGGTGCACAGCGCGGCCGTCACTTGAGCGCCGCCACCAACCTTGCAAACTCGCAAATCGAGCAACTTCAGCGCGCTCCGTGGACCGACATTGGCGATACCAGCTGGACCGCCCCTGTCGCCGCCAATCAAATCGTACAGCGTAATGACCTCGATCAGTCGTATTCGGTCTCGTGGCGCGTCTCTACCCTGACCCCAAGCTTGACTAAGAACCTCGACGTCCGTGTCAATTGGACAGAGCCCACGGGCCGAGCCAGAAGCGTCACGGTTTCGTCAATCCGCCACAACCACGAGGCCCTCTAATGTCTCGACGCCACGACTCCGCCTTTACGCTTGTGGAACTCATGGTGACAACGGCCATCCTGGGCGTGATCCTCGTGTATGTGTTTGGCACGATGGTGACCACTCAGAAGAAAGCCGTTGCGCTGACGGACACCGTCGACACCCAGCAGGCTGCACGGCAAATCGCAGACCTCATCGAGCGTGACATTCGCCACACCGCCATGATGATCGACGACGCCGCAGCGATCTGTGGCATTGATCAAACGGACGCGCCCGACAGCCTGTACGTGACCGACTGGGAGGTCGTGACCTTGGGTGAAGACCTTGATGCTTCGCTTTCGGCCACCGTGACGGGCGCCACAGACCTCCCCAGCTCGGCCAGCTACTTCGTCGTTGACCGGCTGATGCTCGAGGTCGATTCGCCGAGCGGCAGCTTTGATACGAACGGAGACGGCACCATGGACAGCGACTTCTCGACTGCAGGGCAAGTCATTTTCGCGGATGCAAACAATCCCGAAAGAGGAACCGCATGCGGGTCCATCACAGGCGTATTGCCCCCCAACCAACTGCGGTTCGATCTCGAGGCGGGCGGTCTGTCAGCCTTAGGAACCGGCTCCCAAACCCCTCGCATTATCGCGGTGCCCGCGATCCGTTACCAAATCGACTCTGGACAAACCCTGTCGCGTGGGGCGTACCCCCTCGCGGAAAACATCGAAGATATCCAATTCGCTTGGTTCATCGATGACAACGAGGACAACGCTGTCGACTCCGGCGAATACCGAGGGGATGGGGCAGGAAGCCTCTACACCGCCCAGAACCTTGATGCCTCGCGGCTTCGTGAAATTCGGCTCAACGTCGTGCTCCGAACCGAAGACGACGAGCCGGGCACCTCGACGGGAAATCCCATTGCAACGGAGAACCGCTCAATCACATCTGCCCAAGATGGTTTTCGCCGCCGGGTTTACACCAGCGTCGTTCGCCTCCGAAACTTGGGCCGGAGGGTCGACCTATGACTGAGCGAAGCCAGCGACGTCAATCGGGCGCCGCTCTGCTCGTCACCATGATGGTGATGTTGGCTTTGGCCCTCATGGGCGTCACCACTCTGAACTCTGTGCGGGGAGATCAGCAGATTGCTGGTTTCCAAGCCCGAAGTCGTGTCGCTTTCCATGCGGCAGAAGCTGGACTGGCGGCCGCCACAGCAGCGCTCGACGGAGTCAATGCCCCCATCATTCCGACAGGATCGCTCGGAGATGGCGTGACCTACCCCAACGGTCAACCCGCTTACGCTCCGGACGCCTCGATGGCCAATCCCGTTGAAGATCTTGGTGCGACCGGGGCCCAGGGGATGAATCTTCGAATCGGAGGCGGCGGCCCTCGATACCAAGTTCAGTACTGGAAGATGAATGTCCAAGGAACCGCACCCGGCGGCTCTCTGAGTCGTATTGAGGCCGCCACCGGCGTCCTCCGGGGCAACTGAGCCTTTTTCCCCTGACAGAGTGAGTTCATCATGACCCATTTCATTGGTCTCGCCCAATCCCGCTGCCTTCAAGCATTTGGCATCGCCACCCTCATGGTCATGGTGACGCCTGGAGGCGCCCTCAGAGCTGATGTCGACTCCGATCTCTTCCTCTTCACAACATCTGTGCCCCCGAATGTCGCCATTGTCCTAGACAATTCGGGATCAATGAACGAAATCGTCTGGCACCCTGCCTACGACCCGACGGCTGACCCAAGCTGCAACGAGTGGGCCGATTGGTACCAGTACGGTTACAGCTCGACCGTGACGTTTAATCGCTGCGGCAATACGCGGACTCTATACCACGACCCCGAATCGTATGGGTCGACACGCATTTCGGGCCGCTACCTCAACTGGCTTTTCAGCGACGAATCAGATCTGTACGTCTCCGAACTCAACGATTCCGCCAATGGTTTTCGTCTGTGTTCTCTTGAAGTGCCGGCCACTTTCGGCAAATACCACCGAAATCGCATGACCGCAGCCAAACAAGTCGTTCTCGAAACCATTTGCCTGATTGCGGCCACCAAGGATGTTCGATTCGGACTGGGCCTCTTCAGAGAAGGACGAAACTCCAACTGGAACGATCCCAATGGTGGATATATGTCTGTGGGCATCGACGACTTGAGCGGAGGTCAGCAGGAAGACATCGATGACGCGGTCGCCCTAGCAGAGGCCGAAACCTGGACGCCGCTCGGAGAAACTCTTTTTCAAATCTACACCTACTTCATGGGCCGCTCCTCGGGGCAGCAACCCGCCCCAGCTCAGTCGGGGAGCTTTCCCAACTACTCCTACTCCACGTCGGCCAGTTCCGGCGGCGGCCCGTATAGCTCTTCGGGCCCGCCCACGGTGCCCGACTGCCCGGTCGAGTTCAGCTGCCAGAAGAACTTCGTCATCATCATTACCGATGGCGAGCCCACCCGCGATGATTTCGACACCGATCCCGCTTCAACTTCAGCAGGTTTCTCGAACTTCGAAAACCTAATCGGAGACTTCAACTCAGACGGCGAGACAGAAACGGGGGGCAGCTACGAGTCCGCCCTATACCTGGATGACATTGCGAAATTCATGCACGAACAAGACTTCCGGCCAGACCTGACAGGAGACCAGCTGATCGATGTCTACACCATTGGATTCACGACCAATGGTCCCGCCAATGCCCTCCTCGAAAAAACTGCGGAGCAGGGAAATGGGCTTTTCTTCACTTCGAATAACGCAGAGGAACTGACGGTCGCCATTGTCGCTTCGATCACCGACATCATCGAGAAGTCTCAATCCTTCACTGCGGCCACGGTGCCTTCAACCCGCACGGCTTCCGGCGGTGACTTTTACACGAGCTTTTTCCTTCCCTCGGCCAAAAGCCCCTTCTGGGAAGGCCACCTCCGCGCCTTTGGGATCGATGCGGCGGGCAACCTCTTCGATCAAAATGGAGTCTGTCCGCTCGTGGACCCAACGCCAGGCGAGTGCAACAGCGGGCCCTTTGCGGCGGGCAACCTGCCCTACTGGGATGCCGGTGAGGAAATCCCCCTCCCCGCTGAACGGCATCTCTTCACGACTCGCTTGAGTGGCTCAAGCCCAACGCGCATCGCTTTTGAAACCGCGACTCTCAATGCGGCCGACCTCGACCTCTTCCCCTTCACATCGCCTCCAAACTCAGCACCGAACCCGATCTACCCCGGGAGCGATGCGCTCAATGCCGACGGACTCGCCGAGGAAGTCGTCAGCTACGCTCGCGGCTGCGACTTCAGCACGGGCGTCTCGGGGCCCAACGTCGCAGCCGACAAAAGCTGCGTGGCCCGGGACTGGCGTCTCGGTGACATATTTCATTCAGCACCGGCCGTCGTAGGCCAGCCCCGAGCGGCCATGGGGGAAGCCTCCTACTCGAATTTCGCCAGCAACTTCGCATCACGCCAGAGGGTAATCTACTTCGGCGCGAACGACGGATTCCTCCACGGGATTGACGCCGGCATTTGGGACGCAGCGGCTACACCGCCGGCCTATACCCAGGGAACCGGCGAAGAGATTTTCGGCTTCATGCCTTGGGAGTCGCGAAAGAAAATCAAGAATCTTCCGATCGATGACGCGTCGGACCGCCACTACTACGTCGACGGTTCCCCCGAGTCTGCTGATGTTTGGCTCTACCCCAATGCCACCACCGGCAGCAAGGCCCTCAACGGATCCGAGTGGCGGACGTACCTGATCACGGGTCTTCGGGGGGGCGGGAGGAGCTTTCTTGCACTCGACGTCACAGACCCGACTGATCCTAATTTCCCACAGCATGCTTGGGACTTTCCCTCTGAAAGTGATCCCGACGATCCAGCCGTTGCCACCTCGACCTTGCCGTACATGGGAGAATCATGGTCGCAGCCCGTCATCACTCGGATTCGGGTTCAGATCGGAGCGGATGACAATTCCGGCGAAGGCTACGAACGCTGGGTGATGATCGTTGGCGGCGGATATTCGGCTGCAAGCGATCCTAACGAGCAGGCCGATTACGATCCACTGGCCACCGCCGGCCGATCGATCGCAATCGTCGATATCAAAACAGGACTGCCCCTCGCCATGAAACGCTTCAGTGCGAGTGCGGCTGCAGGCGACCCCGAACGAGACATGATGTACGCCATTCCTTCGACGCCCACAGTCCTCGATCTCGACTTCGATGGTTTCGCCGATGTCATCTTAGTCGGAGATCTCGGCGGACAGGTCTGGAAATGGGTCATCAAGCCCGTGGGGGACGATCGTGTTCATGACAGCTCGGCCCCGGGCGACTACTCCCAGCCCAACTGGTCATTTGAGAAGTTTTTTGAAGCGCCGATCACAAACTCCGGGGGGCTCAACTACTACAAAAGTATCTACTTTCCGCTGGCTGCCGCCTACCAAGGCAGGAGTCTCTGGTATGCCTTTGCGACCGGGGAGCGCAGCAACATCCAATTCCCCGGATTTAGTGGCGCAGACGAGAACAATCGAATGTATGCGATGCGCGACATCGACCCTCTCGAGACCTCAGGAGTCGCCACTCCAACGCTCACCGAATCCAACTTGACGGATCGATCAACGATTCAAGGCTGTACCAACGTGCTCGACTCAGGGTACTTCTTCTCCCTCGTGGACGGCGAAAAGATCGTGACCAATGTGGAAATTTTTGCGGACTTGGTCCTCGCGGGCTCCTTCACGCCAGCCACCGGCGGTGACCCGTGCACGTCCAAGGGAAGCGGTGTCCTTTACGTCTTCGAGCTTTCATGCGGTGGCGGCTACTTCTCCGAGCCCGGGGGCAGCCCCACTCGAGCGCTTGCCATTGGCGAAGGAATGCCCACAGACCCCCAGATCTCCGTTGGAGCCGACGGAAAAGACAACATTGTTTTTGTCGAAAAAAGTGGCGCCGATCTAGAAAGCATCCAGGCACCCGATGTTCCGTCTGGGGCCAAAACGCTTCTCTATTGGCGGGAAATGGACTAAGGAGAGCAAGCATGATTCAATCAATCCGTACCCACCTTGCCGTGACGTTCGTTTCAGGAGCCCTCCTCCTGACGTCCGCAGCAGTCGCCAGCGAATCGACCATTGGCCAGGGCATCATCATGCAACGAGACGTCAAGGCCAAGACACTTCAAATTGATGGGCGAACCTTCAAAGTCTCCTCTTCGACGATTTTTACCGACGTGGACGGGTCGCCTCTCGAGTACGAGAACTTTTTCATTTTCAATGTCTACGACGGAGTCTATCGGCTGAGCGACGCAACCCGTGCTCAATACCAAGCCAGTCGGCCGAACCCCAAAGGCCCATGGGAACTCAACTCAGTCAACCTGATCGAGACAATTCCCGATTAATCGCACCGAGCATCACGACTCCGCAAGATGCAGAACAATCGAGCGCTGGCGCGGCGTCCGACGATGCTCCCACAGGAAGATGCCCTGCCAAGTCCCCAGCGCCAGCCGACCATTCAAAATGGGGATCGAGAGAGAAGTCGCCGTGAGAGCCGACCTCACATGCGCCGGCATATCGTCGGACCCTTCGGCGGTATGGGTAAAGAGCGGGTCTCCATCCTTGACCAACCGCGCGATCCAGTTTTCGAGGTCGCGGACCGCAGCGGGGTCTGCATTTTCCTGGATGATCAAACTCGCCGACGTATGCTGCACAAAGAGCGTGCAGAGTCCGGTCTCCAAGCGCGCCAAGTCAACCCAGGCCAGAAGCTCGTCCGTCACCTCATAGAAGCCCCGTCCGGCTGTGGGGATCTTCAGACGGCCCACCGATCCCATCCGAACGTCAGGCCCGTCGCTGGCCTACACCGTCCGCGTGCGATGGAGCCCCGGCAACGGACTGCGCCGGCGCCATCCGAATCGGCTCGAGGTGCTGAATGAGAAAAGGCCGAGCAACCCCATTCTCTCCATCCACGGCCACCATATAGCCGAGGGGGAGAGAAGCCTGATCCCCAGACGCCGTGGGCGCTTCCACGATGGTCCCCCGGCATCCCGAATATTCTCCGTTCGGCTGACACACCCGAACGCGATCGCCGTCCCGAAAACCCTTTGCTGTCGAATTCAAATGCGTTCTCCGGCCTCTTACAGTGCGAGACCCTCTCCGAACCGTACAAAAAATGGAAAACCGAAACCAACCGACCCATGAAGCCGACCGGCCACAGCCCAAAGCGGTCCGCGGGTCGGGCCCGACAGAATGCCTTTCGAAATTCGCTCGACTCTCTCAGTGAACTCGAGAGGTTGAACGCCGGCGTCCCGCCCTGAGGACCATCAGCCCCACGCCGAGGAGCAGCGCAGTGGAGGGCTCTGGAACGACTTCAAATCGACTCGTGAAGGCCACCGAGGCTCCCGGCGTCACAGAGAAAGAGAGGCGCGACCCAATGGAGGTCGAGACACCTCCAGGAACGGGCTTCGTCAGTCCGGGGAGGCCAAAGGATTGAGCCCCCGTGGTATCGCTTCCAAACGAAGCAAGCGAGACACTGCTATCAAAATCCAACAGAGTCTCGAAGACGCTGCCATCGACCAGAGCGGAGTACATCGAGGGCGGCGTTCCGCTCGCGGGCGTAATATGGCCCAAGGTACCCCCTGCGCTCCCCGTGGTCACAACGCCAATCACTGTGGCTCCGCCGGTGGCCACAGGGAGACTGGGCACGACAGAGACCGAGTAGGTCAGGACCAACTCTTGAACGCTCCCCGTGTTGTTCGTAAAAGAATAGACTCCGTCCACAAACGGATCGGCATTCGTCGTGAAGTTCCACGTCATGTCGATCTCTTCTCCGCCATCCATCGCGAAAGAGCGACTGCCGATAAACTCCCAGGTGTTATTGGTGAGCTGCGTTCCGACCATATCCTGATCGGACCACACACTTCGGGTTTGCCCGGCCGGCCCGTATTCCAACGTCATGCTGGTGGAGGCTGCCGCTTGGCTGGTCCACAGCATCAGAGGGAGGAGCGCTAAGCACCCCAAGGTTGCGAAAGAAGAAAGCCAAGTCCGAGTTCGATACATGGTGTCGTCCCCGGCGCGGAACGCCTTCATTCGGCCCGGTCAATCACCGAACTAAACGAACAGCGCATCACGCCTCACGTAAAAGCAGAATCAGTCTTATCATGATGATTTGCAGCGCTCCTGTAAAGCCCTAAAACGGGGCTTCTCCGCCCCGCGGAAACCCCCAACCGCAGCCCAATAGACCAAAATAGGTAAATAATGTCCTGATTTCGGAATAATTTTACTCTACCTGATCGGTCGATGGCGCCGTTTCCGGGTTCAAAACCACCCGCCCAGCCGCCCATCTCGTCGACCCGCAAAGCGGTACAGTGTCGAAGTTCGATTCCGGGAGGCCTCATGTCCACGATTCCCAGCCTGAAAGCGGGCTCCGATCCGGCCCAAATGGCTAAGGCCCTCGACCAAGCCGGTTGCCTCGTCGTCACAAATGTCTGTGAGCGCGAGGTCCGCGACGGGGTGGAGCAAGAAATGCGAAGCCATCTGGATTCGCTCCCCGACGAGTGGATTGAGACCGACGATCCCGATGCCTTTTACCCGGGGAAAACCCGAAGAGCCATCGCGATCGTCGAGCGCGCCCAGGCGGCGTGGCCCCTGATCACTCACCCGATCTCGACAGCCCTTTGCATGCATCACCTCGGCCCACACTGCGAGCAATATCAACTCCATGTGACGGGGGCACTCGAAGTGGCCCCTGGCGCACGAGAACAAGTGCTCCATCGGGAAGAGGATACGTTTCCCTTCTTCCCTCTCCCCCGGCCCAATCTGATCCTCGCGAGCATGTGGGCCGTTACTCAATTCACGGCCCAGAACGGTGGAACTCGGCTCGTACCCGGGAGCCACCGCTGGGACGCGAAGCGCAAAGCGACTCCGGATGAAGTCGTGGCCGCCGAGATGCCCGCTGGGTCGGTGCTGTATTGGCTCGGCGGGACGCTCCATGGGGCCGGCGCCAATACCTCTGCTGAACGCCGATTTGGACTGATTCTGACCTACTCCGTGGGCTGGGTCCGCCAAGAAGAAAATCAGTCTCTCTCGGTCACACCGCAGACCGTCGCCAAGTTGCCCTCTGAAATCAAAGCGCTCGTCGGTCGCGAACCCGAAGGCGGACTCGGTCTCTTTGACCCAAGGGTCATTCCAACCTGAAACCCCATCGTCCTCTTAGCCCCCACCCCAATCGCAGGCTCGGAAAGGCGGGTCACCGAACCCAGTAGTCAGCAACCAAGTCCGAGGGTGTCGCCACACTGGTCAGCCAGAGCTGATGGATCGCGCGAGTAGCGCCCACGTGAAGAAGCCGCCGAGCAGCCGGGGTATCAGGAAAATGAGCCGCATCGACATCCACGAGAATAACGTAGTCAAACTCCAAACCCTTGACCTGGTTGATCTCGGTCACTTCCACGCCCGATGAAAAACTAAAATCTTGATCGACAACTCGCCGAATTCGCGGTAATTCGCAGCGCTCCAGACCCCCGAAATAAGTTTCACTGATCGAGGGCGCTGGGGTCAAGACCGCAACGGAGGCCTCGGGCTCCTGCCGCGCCAGATCCCGAAGCGCATCGGCCAAGAAGGCCACACAGGCACCGCGATCCGTAAAGCGGAAGAGTTCCACCGGCGGACCTTCCCGGGGCGTTTCCGGCGACTCTTCGTCTTCAACCAGTGAGCCGAGTACGGCCCGAGAGAAGTCGACAATGGGCCGCGTCGATCGATAGCTGATCCGGAGCGTATCAACCTCGGCACCCGCGATCCCCAGATGATGAAAAAACTCGCTCCAAGAGGTGAAGCCCGTGTTCTGAACCACGTGCTGCTGGGTGTCGCCCGCCAAGGTGATACTGGCCTCCCGCCCCATGCATCCCAACAGCACCTGAATCTCAGTCGGTGAAAAATCTTGGACCTCATCGACGACCAAGTGACGTAAACGAATGGGTCGCTTGCCGCCCGCTCGCAGATCCCCCACGCGCAACTGCCAAGCCCGGAGCAAAAGTGCGTCGTCCTCAGGATCCAATTCCGCCGGCGCTTCTTCATCGCCACCCAGCCATGCAAAAAGGACCTCGAGTTCCCGACGATGCCAGTCCGCAAATCGCTTTAATTCGTCACGGGTGAAAGCACCGGGGGCGATCTCAGCAGTCATCTCTTCAAGAAGCTCCGCATCGCGCACCACCGCCGCCCAATCTTCGAAAGCGACCCGCCCTTTCCGGTCCCCGGGAACCTCTTTCGCACGTCGTTCAAGCGCTGCCTGACAGACCGGATGAAGCTTCACTCGCTGAATCAGAGCGGGTGTATCCTCTCGTTGTCGCGCCGGGAGGCTTGGAAAATGGCGCCCTCTCTGCTGCAAAGCCCATTCTCGATAGGTGACGATCTGGACCCGATCAAGTCCAAGGGAAGGGAGCACGTGTCCGACAAAGCGCTGAAGGGCTCGTGAGAAAACCACAACCGCGGTCTCTGGTCCATCAATCGCGGGGTCCGAGTAAGCGAGGTACGCGACGCGGTGGAGCGCGACGGTGGTTTTCCCTGAACCCGCTACACCTCGAATCACCAGAAAGCCGGGACCGGAATGGGTGATCAACTCGAATTGACTGGGATCGATCAGCGCGGTGATTTCCGGGAGTCGCTTATCAGCCCGAAGGCCCTGCCCCCCATCCGCCGAGCCCATTCGACGCTCGTCTCCGTCACCCAGATCAAAAGCCCGAAGTGCCCGCCCTTCCCCCCCGGAAAGGCGCGGCGCACTGGCAGCGAGCTGGCGCCAGCCACCCTCGAGTTCAAGGGCAAAATCGCCTTCAGGCGCTTGAACCCGCTCGAGCAAGCCCGCCCGGATCCGGACCATTCTGCGAGCCAAGACTTCGCCCACCCTCTCCCGGCCCGCGATTTCCTCATCGTACTCTTCGCCCTGCCGGTACCCGTAGAAAATCTTGGAAATGGGGGCGTCTCGCCAATCCACGATCCTGAGTCCGCCGCGAACGCAGGTGGCTCGACCGAGGCAGAGATCCCGCTCCTTGCCGTCTTCCCCCAGCCGAAGGTGAGCAAAGTACGGGCACGACGGGTCGACCCGGGCCGCATTCTGACCACTGCGGAGTTGATTCAGAACCGCTGATTGATTGTGATACTGCTCACTCAGAGCCGAAATATCTTTGGCTTCGTCGCCGGACAAGATGACCGTTCGTAGTCGCTCCAGCTCACGAACGATGGGCTCTTCCGAGGCGCTCCGGCTTTCAGGCAGTTCGCTCAAGAGCGCCACCACCTGCTCAAGCAGGTCTAATTCTTCGGAAACGACACGGTGGGCCACGGTGACTCCTTGACGGCGCCGAGAATCAATCTGGGCAGCTCCTCTTTATAAGCGAGAAACCCCAGCTTTGACATCCCTTTTTGGGAACTCTCCGCAAAGATCTGCCAGAGGCTTTCCTCTCCCGTGCCCGAAAACACACCCATCTTTTTCAAAACTCTGTTTCAGTCGAGCAGAATTCTCCGTTTGGACCGCCCGACCAAATTGATCCCCACCTCCTCCGACTCATCGATGGCCAGCCAACTCACATCCCAGCCCAACTGTTCCGCTAAATAACGCGCCTCTAGGTAGGCCTCAAAACTGTCGCTCCACGCGTAAAAACGGAGAAATCGACCGTCCCGGCCCAAGTCCGACAAGCCCTCGATAAAAGCCGAGTTAGGCTTCGAGAGCTCCAGAGCCGTTTCGCCGTAGCCCACATCCTCCCACTTGATGTCGGCAAAAAAAGCTCGGTCATCTTCGCGGAAAGCCCAGGAATAATTACCACTTCCCATCGTTTTCTTACTAAACCAGTTGAGCAACCACGGGCGATCCTCGTAGGTGAATCCCCCGCCGGTTCCCAGCGCATTCTCGATGCCCAAACGCAGCATCGCCCGCATCCCGGAAAGGTCGAGCAAGGCACAGCGTCCGTAACGACACAGGACCGCCGACTCCTTGGCCCCCACCGGAGGGGTCCTGGGATTGGGCAGACGAGCCACTTTGGGTCGTGTTTCTTCCGGCACCGAGCCCATCAGGGCCTCGAGTCCCTGCACACGCTTTTGACGATTGGAAACCTCCGATGACAAACGGTCCCGCTCTCCCTGATGCCGTAGGGTCTGCTGGGCGATCCGCTCTGGAACCACGTTCTCAATATCGAGGCGACCCGCCAGTTCTTCCAGTCGCTCCACATGAGGAAACAACTCTTCAACAAGAACACCCGAACGGGCCGCAGTCGTCGGATAGGCCTGCAGCTGCCCCCGGGCGGCCACAATCGCCGCCTCGATCTCCTCTGCCTCCTGAGCGCCTTGGGCCAGGGTCTCTGCGCTCACTGGTTCCGACGCGCGCCTCTCGCCAGTGATCCGCTCCACCGCGTCGCTTATGGAGAGCTGCGTCACGGCCACAAGGACCACCAAGATCCCCACGACATTCGACATTGTATCCAGCAACGAATCGAGGTTTTGGTCGGGCGAACGTGCAGCCATCAGAAAGGAGACGCTTTCGACATTCGACTCAAATCGAGGGGACCACTTCCGGGCAGCGGCAGTTCAGCCAAACGAACGTTGTACCGCGTCGCGAGGGCCCGGGCTTTCTGGCACGTCTCGACGCCCACGGGTCGAATCAAAAAGATAACCAGAGACCCCGGAATCGCACGGATATATCGGAAGACCCGCGGCAACATATTACCCTGCTGAATATCCTCCGCAGGAATCCTTCGACTTTGTCCATCCGCAGCGTCGTAATACTCGACGTAGTCCGCCCCACACTCGACCAAAAACGGTTGCCATTCTCGACCCACCCCGCTGGGTTCGATGATGATCGGAGCCGCTTCTCGGGTCTTCTTCTTCTTTTCGTATGCCTTTTCGCCCCGCTCGATCTGACTCGCCAAACCCGCACGGAGCGTCCGAAGCCGCTTGACCTCGGTCTCGAGCTGAACGGCCGCCTCCACTTGATTGATCAAGCCCGTGAGTTCTTCGAATGAAACCTCAGGGGCCAAGCCCAGCGCCGTCAACCGAAGCCCCAGTGCTTCGTTTTCTTCGGCTTTTTCTCTCTTGTCTCGGAGCTGCGCCTCCAACTCCTCAAGCTGCGCCTCTCCAGCAAGGATGATTTCGCGTAAACGATCCATCTCTTCAACCATCGCAACCCACTCAAGGGACGGCCCACCCAGCCGACCGATCGCAATGGCGGCAAGCAATAGTGTGAGGGTGCCAATCACACAGGCCAACACACTGAGGAAAGGAAAGAGTGAAACGACCAAGTGCGTCTTCGCCCGGCGGCGCCGCGCCATGCGTCAGCCCGCTCCGTCAGAACGCCGGTCGATGGCGGCCAGCAGGCGGTCCGCCAGTCGATCGGCCACGCGCTCGACAAGAGCTTCCTGACCCTCCTGATCAACGGTGCCCTTTGACGATTCAGCCAATCGGCCCACAAGCGTTTTTTGCACGACGTCATCCACCCTGACCAGCAGATCTTCCTCTGCCTTCTCCAAGGAGCTTGTCGGAAACATGATAAAAATACTCATCACCAAAGCGAGAAGCGTTGTGTCAAAGGCCACCCCCAAGCCCGATGTCACTGAACCGATTGAATCCTTCATCACATCGAGATCTGCCGCCGCCGAGACCGACTCAGAAAAGCCACCGACCGCTTGCCCGATCCCAATCACGGTCCCAATAAAACCCAAAATCGGAATGGCCCAGATAAAAACCCGCAGCATCGTAAAACTCGACTCAACGAGAGCTTCCTCGCGATCGGCCTGCATCCGCAGGTGCTCAATCGTCTCGCCAACATCTCCCCGCAGCTGAAAGTGGTCGAGCCCCTCCCTCAGGCGTTCGACCAAAACACTCTGAACAAGGTCCTGCGGCAGAGTCCCGAGGTGGTCACTGAACCTCTTGGCATTGGGCACCGTGATCTGCTGGGCGATCGAAGTCGGCAGAAAGTCGATATCAAGAGACCGGGCCTGCAAACGGAGCGCTCGATACTTCCACCCCAGAACAACCGCCGACCAAATCGAGAGAAAGCTAATCACATACGGCACCCATCCCCGGGCCCCGAAGAGCGCTCCAAAAGTAGTCTCGGCCAACGGCCCCACCACCACGGCATAAAAAACAACGGTCAGCAGCGCAGCCAGCAGACCGGTCCGACCCAGCGGGGCATCGACGCGTCGCCCAGCCCCACCGCTCACCGGCGCGACACCAGCCATTGGCATCGGTGCGTCCAAAACCTTCTGAGCCACGGGCTCCCCATCCTCGGCCGGGCGCAAGAAAGACTGCCCGCATGACGTGCAATCAACCACCTCACCCGGCTGGACTTTCAGACCCTCCAGCCTCGCCAGACAGATCGGACAGGAAATCGCTTCACTCACCTCGAACACTCCTCGGCGAAACCCTTGCGCGTGCAGCCCCCTCGACCAGCGGCCCCACCCCGAGACCGGCATCGACCCGAGAGAGTAGGCCCTCCATGACTTCCGAGCATGCGGGGCCGCTGAAGGGCCCATGCCTGCTAGCCTCCCGGAATGAGTGATGAAAACGGTGGCCCGGAGCCGAACGCCGCCTGCCTTTGGCTTGGCTTAAGCAACACGGCCTCCTCAGGCGAGTGCCTCGCCGCGTACTGGCGCTTAAGAAATCACCTCGAAGACCGGGCTCGCGAAGCTTCAACCTCTGAAGATCGCGTCCGGGCGAACGGACAGCTTCACAGACTCCACCGGGATTTTGTTGCGTTGGACCGGATCCAAGGCCCGCTTCGGCCGAATCCACCGAGCCCAGCCCCAGCCGTAGTTCGGTCCGGCGGAGCGGCTGGCTGGATCGTGGCGACAGTCCTCGGGTCCCTTCTGATCGCGCTCGTTTGGATCGGATTGAGCGAGGACCGCGACCCACTCCCGGCCAGCCCGGGCGCTTTGGCTCAACTCACCCTCCAGGCTGATCCGGTCCAAGCCGAGCTCTGGGTGCGCACCAGCAAGGATGAGCGCGTGATTCTAACCGGGCCCGCCGATGGAACGCCCCAAAGCCTGCCCGCGGGCGGCTACTCAGTTGAAGTGATTCACCCAGATTGTCCCGACAGCTGGTCGGAAGACATTCGGCTCGAAGTCGGCGAGACGCGCCGCTATGCACCCAGGATCTGTCAAGGCGAGGGCCGGATTCAGGTCCGCTCCAATGTCAAGCAGGACCGCCTGATCGTAGACGGTCGAGACCTCGGCCTAACGGGAGAGACCCTCCATACGCTCCGGACCGGTGCGCATCATGTCCGGGTAGAGAAGTTGGGACACGTCGCCTGGGAGGGGGATGTCGTGCTCAAACCCGACCAGCAAATCGAACTCTTTGCAGAACTTGCCAAAGCGCCTGCCCCCTCCCCTCCGCATTCTCCAACCCAATCCGCCAAGGCGGCCTCGGCGCCGCCCCCCACAGCGAAAAATCAGCCGGCGGGGGGCACCGCACCTCGCGCAGCGGGACGACTCAACGCACCCCGGCCCAGCACACCGGCGCCCCTTCGAACAGGAAAGGGAGGCTCGAAGTCTTGGCACGACGCAATCGTTGAAGACCTCGTCGGGCAGTACGACCAAAATGGATCGGGGACGCTCGACACCACTCAGGAAGTACAGGCTATCCCTTGCGCGAAATGGGTCGAGATCGAAAAGTCATATGAAACCGGAGGCCTCGCTGTCGAAATGACCCATCTGTACGGGTTCGACGGTTCGGACGCGCCAGCCAACACCCTTGGGATCGCCCCCACCGTTCGCTCATACGCCTATGACCGAATGAAAGGTTGCGGCCTGCGCGCGAGAAAGTAAATCGCGCCCTAAGCCACTGAGCGGATCCAGCGCCCCGAACGAAAACGTAGAGTCAGCATCGCGGCCTTCACCGCGTAGTCCAAAATCAGCGCCCCAAACACCCAGCCCACATCAAGCCCCCACCATACAGCGCAGGCCGCAACGGTTCCCCGAACGCCGACCAGGCCGATCAAAGTGGTGATAAAGGGGAAGTGGGTATCCCCGGCTCCTCGAAGCGCCCCGCCCAGGGTGAATTCAATGGCCATGAGGGGCTGAACAGCGCCCAAGATATAAATAAACAGCACCGTTAACTGAATCACCTCGGGATCCTCAATCATGAAAGAGGCAATCGGCCGGGCAAAGAAAACAATGACCCCACCCAGCAGCATCATCGAGGCCGAGGCCCATGCGACCGCGCGCCACCCGCTGGCCTTCGCCCAATCGGGCCTACCCGCTCCCAAGGATTGGCCCACATGAGTGGAGGCAGCAATCGTGAATCCGGAACCCACCACGAAAGAAAATGAGAGAATTTGAACTCCGATTCCATAGGCGGCATAGGGTGCTGTGCCGTACATCGCGACCAGCCACAAGAAGATGATGAAGCCCAGCTGCATCGCCCCCTGCTCGAGGCCCGCCGGGTATCCAATTTTCAGAATCGAACGCACTCGGTGCCATCGCAGGCTTCCGGCACCGCGCCGGTACCGAACGCGAAGCCTGCCAGAGAGCCAAAGGCCGGCCACCACGAGCCCGCCCGCTAAAAAAGCAAGACCGTTGGCCAGCGCGGCCCCCACGATACCCATTTCGGGAAATCCAAAACGGCCATACACGAGCGCGTAGACCAAAAAAATATTAAGGATGTTCATCAATAAGCCAATCCACAATGGTGTCATCGTGTCGCCCGCAGCTCGAATGCCGGCGCCGACCGCCATGTTGAAGGCAACCGCCACATTGAAGAGGCTGAGGACCCGAATAAATTGCACCGCCCCCGTCGTCGCCTCGACATCCAAGTCAAAAACCCCAGCGAGGGCCGGCGCAAAAATAAAAGTGGGGAGCGTCACGAACATCGCCAGCAAGACGCAGATCACGATGGAGGCCTGGGTCACACGATCGGCCTCAAGCCGGTCGCCTGCGCCCCAAGCTCGTGCAACCCGCGCCGTAGTGCCGGCTGTGACCGCGATCAGAACGGCCTGAACGATCCAGAAAAGCCGATTGCCCGTGGTCACCGCTGCGACGGCGGATGGGCCCATTGACCCGACGATCTTGATATCGACAAATCCGACCAGTGAAAAGCCGAGATTGCCCAGTACGGCAGGCCACGCCAACCCCAGAATACCCGGCGTCTGGTCGAAGACCGCTCCGGCCTCATCCTCGGCGTGAGCCCAATTCGTCTCAGCCGTTCCGACTTCACTGCGCTCAAGTTCAAAGGGATCGGAAGACATGGGTCGCGCCTCGTGACACACCGAAGCCAACTCAAAACGGATTCCCCGACTGGAGACCCGCTGCGCCTGGGGCTCAGCGATTCACCCAAGATAGCGGGGCTGAGACCCATAAACAGAAGGAACATCGGCGCCCGGATTCCGAGGCGAAGGCGGGCAAGGCGGTCAATTCATGCCGACGAGCATCGAATCCAATTGGGCCCCTGAGAGGGAGCCTCGTTCAAGCAACTCTCCGGCGACCCATTCGACACCGGCCCAACTGGTCGACAAGAGGCGCACGGCTTCATCCCAGTAAGCCGAAACAAAACCATGTCCAGCTTGCGACGAGAGATCCGGCATGCCCAACATACGCGCCAAAGTCTGATGTTTCTCAAGGTCTTTGTGAAAACGACTCAAACGTTCGCCGTTTAAAAGATCAGACGACCCAATCGCCGAGCCATCCAGTCCGTCGAGCAAGCACTCAGCAACGGCCCCGGAATAGGAGAGCACGCCGTGAGCATCGAGAATCGCTTCACTCGATACGGGCGCGGCATGACCACGGCGGGGCTTCCCCGGGACCGGCCGACAGCTGAGGGGAATGGGAAGTCGCGAATAAGTCCCGATCGCCGGGGCCCCCTGCGGCGAAGCGCCCAAGGCAACCTCGCGAACCACCTCGGCGCCATAGAGGACAAAACAGACCAGTGCGTGGCCGGCTTGATGGTGCGCAACCTCCGCCAAACGAGACGGCACAGGTTCCGAGGTCAAATACCGTTCTGCCCCCGCGGGAGAATCGATCGGTTGCTCTTGGGTTGAACTCAGCATTCGCTTTCTCCTTGGTCAGGCGCATCCCGGTGATCACCTCCGGGCAACACCCTATCTTTCGGCAGCAATTCGCCGGAAGTTGACCCCTGATTTCCTCGGAACCAAAGTGTTCTGTTCAGCCAAAACAAGATGCACTCTCAGCGGAAATCGGATAATAAAGGGTCTGGGGAAAGCCTTCGTCCAATCACCTCGCCGTGTCCTGATGAGCGAGGTGGTTTCGGCCGTTGATCGACAGCGATCACAAATCGGCCGGGCTCGGGCCTCCGCCATCTTTGCTTGTGACCTCTTGCTCCACAGACCGAAAGGGAGTGACGTGCGAATCAGAAATCGGGTCCGCGGGCGGCTTTGGCGCCTCCGCTCCACCCTGCCCCTGCTCGGGGCCACAGTCGGATTGACTGGCCTCGCGTGGGCGGCTGACATCGAGACCGCGTTGGCGCTTGAAGAGAAAGCCAACTCAGAGTCGGTGCAATCTCAGAAGCGCATCAACCGAATCGATGACCAGACCGAGTCGATGGCCATGGAATATCGGGCCGTGATTGATCACATCCAATCTCTGCGGGTCTACAACGCGCAGCTCGAGAAGGTCGTTGGAACTCAACTCGAAGAGCTCGCCTCGCTGGAAGAACAAATCGGCAACGTCACGGAAATCGGCCGAGAAGTCATGCCGCTCATGATGCGGATGGTCGACACCTTGGATCAATTCGTCGAAGCCGACGTACCCATGCTCCTTGAGGAGAGACGTAAACGAGTCAATGATCTTCGTGAACTCTTGGTCCGTGCGGACGTCGAAAACTCCGAGAAGTACCGACGCATCATGGAGGCCTATCAGATTGAGAACGACTACGGCCGAACCATCGAGGTCTACCAAGACACGATTGACGTGGACGGAGAAGAACGCACCCTCGATTTCCTTCGCATCGGCCGAGTCGCCCTGATGTATCAAACTCCCGATGGCAGTGAGGTCGGAACCTGGGATCAAGAACAAGGGCGGTGGGTCGCCCTTCCCGATGGTTATCGCGACTCAATTCGTAAAGGAATTCGAATCGCCCGCAAGCAAGCTGCCCCCGACATGATTCGAGTGCCGGTCAGCGCTCCGAAGGAGTCGAACTGATGAAACGCCTACTCAGCGCGGCCCTCTTTCTCATCGCGACCCTCTCGCTGCTTGCGGACACGACACCCGCACGGGCCCAAAACAGTGCTCCTGCGGAGAACCCAACGATCGACCAACTCCTCGAACGCGTGCGCACCGGTTGGCGCGAAGAACGGCGCAATAATGAAAAACGCGAAGCCGATTTCCGCGCGGCGCGAGCTGATCAGAAAGAAACACTGCGCGCCGCCCAAGACACTCTGGCCGCAGAAGAAGCTCGAAGCGAACAGCTCGAGAAAAATTATGAAGAAAACGAACTGGCCTTAGCGGAGAGAGAAGAGCTGCTGGCTCAGCGCCTCGGAACCCTCGGCGAACTCTTCGGCGTGGTTCGCCAAGTGGCGGGGGACACCCGCAGTCAGGTCGAGAATTCAGTCATCAGTGCGGAGTTCCCCGGGCGCATCCCGTTCCTCGAAGAACTCGGACAGAGCAAAGCCCTTCCCTCCGTCGAAAAGCTCGAAGGCTTGTGGGCCACTCTTCTCCAGGAAATGGTCGAGTCGAGCAAGGTCTCACGATTTGATGCACAAGTGGACGCGGTCAGCGGCGAAGAAAGTACCCGAGAAGTCGTCCGGATCGGCGCCTTCAATGCCGTCGCCGACGGCGAATATCTCCGCTGGAAAGAGGACGTTCAGAAGCTCGGCGAAATTGGCCGTCAACCTGCACCGAAGTTCGTCAACACTGTCTCGGACCTTGAGCAGGCCCGCGGCGGCTTGGTCAAATTCGCGGTGGACCCGGCGCGGGGACAGATCCTTTCAATGCTGGTCTCAACCCCCACGCTCCGAGAGCGGATCGACTATGGCGGGACTGTGGGTTACGCAATCATCCTGCTCGGTTCGGCAACGCTGATTTTCGGCCTCTTTCGCCTCATCTACGTGGGCGTCGTGAGCCGCAAAGTCGCGGCCCAGAAAAAGAACCCGGAGCCAAACGCTGGCAATCCACTTGGCCGAGTGCTTCAGGTCTACGCCGATAACCGACAGATGGATACGGAGACCCTTGAGCTGAAGCTTGAGGAGCAAGTCCTCAAAGAAACAGCCAAGATCGAGAGCTTCTTGTGGCTCATCAAGGTTGTCTCGGCGGTCGCCCCGCTCATGGGCCTACTGGGTACGGTCACGGGCATGATCAACACATTCCAAATCATCACCCTGTTCGGCACCGGCGATCCGAAGATGATGGCCAGTGGTATCTCCGAAGCCCTCGTCACGACGATGCTCGGCCTCCTGGCTGCCATTCCGTTACTGCTCTTACATAGCCTCTTGGCTAACTTGGCTCGCGGCGTCACGTCCGTTCTGGAAGAGCAGACAACCGGGCTGATTGCCGTCCAGTCTGAATCCGAGGGACTGGGCCGCCCAGGAGTGGACCGAGCCTGATGAGCGGGCAAGAGTTATCCATCACAGGAGGAGTCGGAGGATGACCCTCTGGTTCGAGGCGGTCGGAGACTTCATGAATCGAGGCGGAGACGTCCTCCTCCTCATATTCATTGTCACCCTGGCCATGTGGACACTGATCATTGAGCGTCAGTGGTATTTCCGAATCGTGTTTCCGCGAGAAGCCTCGTCCGTCCTCAAAAAGTGGCATGCCCGCGACGACCAAACTTCATGGCGAGCCCACCAGATCCGGGACCTATGGATTTCAGAAACCTCGATTAACTTGAATCGATCCATTTCGATGATCAACACTCTGGTGGCCCTGTGCCCTTTGCTGGGCTTATTGGGGACAGTCACTGGAATGATCGAAGTTTTCGACGTCATGGCTGCGGCGGGCAACAGCAATGCCCGGGCTATGGCGACCGGCGTGTCCAAAGCCACCATCCCCACCATGGCGGGAATGGTGGTCGCCATCTCGGGACTGTATTTCTCAGTCCAGATTCAACGTTTCGCCAAGACGGAAAGCGAGCGCCTCGGCGACCGCATGACCCACGACTAAGCGGGACCCTGTCTCCCAACAAGGAAGGCCATCTCTGCCATGCGAAGGAAACGCAACAAAGAGGAAGATGAGGCGGAAGTCAATCTGACGCCCATGCTCGACGTGGTCTTCATCATGCTCATCTTCTTCATCGTCACGGCCTCTTTCGTGAAGGAGTCCGGAATCGACATCAACCGACCCGATGCAGCCACCGCGACCGTCAAAGAGCGAGGCAATATCCTTGTGGCCATCACGGAGGGCAATCAGGTCTGGATCGATCGGCGACAAGTTGACATTCGTTCGGTTCGAGCCAACATCGAGCGACTGCACGCTGAAAATCCGCAGGGGGCCGTGGTGATTCAGGCGGACAAAAACTCCAAGAACGGATTGCTTGTCCAAGTCATGGATGCCGCACGACAAGCGGGTGTCTTTAATGTTTCCATCGCGGCCAATGAGGTTTCCGACTAAGCCATCATGCAATGGGTTCGGATCGGGGTCGCGGCGCTTGTCGCCATCGGAATTACCTTCGGGCTTTTCTTCTTTATGCAATTCCTCATCTCCATGAGTGAGGAACGCGGGGCTGAGTCCAGCAAGGGCCCAGTCATCGAGTTTGTCCGCCTCAAGCGCGATTCTGAACTTCAAACCCGCAAGCGCGAAATGCCGAAAAAAGAAAAGCCGCCCGAGCCACCTCCGCCCCCGGATTTACAGATGTCGCAAAGCGACGCGCCCTCGGCGGACACTTTGGCCATCGCGGCCCCGGCGATTGACGTCAACCCGGACCTCACAGGAGGGCTCAACATCGGGTCGGGGTCCGGTGATTCTGACAGCGTTCCGATTGTCCGTGTTCCACCTCAGTACCCGATGAGAGCCGCGGAACGGGGCATCGAGGGCTGGGTTCTGCTTGAGTTCACGATCACGGCCAGTGGAACCGTTCGCGACCCTGTTGTGCTCGATGCAAATCCGCCTCGCATTTTCGATCGCGCTGCCAAGCGGGCCATCAAGAAGTGGAAATACCGCCCTCGGATTGTGGACGGCGTAGCGATCGAGCGTGTCGAACGAAATAAACTGACTTTCAAGCTGGACCAAAGCACGTAATCCCGCTGATTTCATCGACAATCAATCTCACTTTGACCGAAAGGAGGACCCCGATGCGACAACCTTTGCGTTTCAATCGAATCGCTTCGCTCCTTCTCGCCGTGGCACTCGCTTCACTACTGAGCGCTGGAGCCCTTGCTGCCGAAAAGAAAAAGAGCAGCAAGAAAAATTTTATTCCCAGCGAAAGTGTCGGGAAGCGACTCCTAAGAGTCTCCGAGTTCGCCGAGGAAGAGCAGTTCGCTGAAGCCGAATCGTACTTAGAACCCTTGACGCAAAAAAAACGACTTAAGAAGTATGATCGGGCTCTTGTTTTTCAGACTTATGGCCTGATGCTCGCGGCTCAAGAGAAATACAAACCCGCAACGGAAGCCCTCGAGACCTCGCTTGCCGTTGATTATCTCCCTGACTCATCCATGCAGGCGCTCCGTTACAACCTGGCGCAGCTCCATATGGCCAGCGAGAATTTTCCCCGCTCCATCGAGTTGCTCAACATTTGGATGGACAACGAAGAAGACCCCAACGCCCAATCCGAATTCCTTCTTTCGGCGGCGTACGCCCAAACCGACGCATGGGACAAAGCCCTGCCCCATGCGCGAAAGGCCGTAAGCAAGTCCACCAAACCCGTGGAGCAACGGCTCGGGCTTTTGCTCGCTGTGGAATTTCAAAACGGAAATCTCCTTGAGTCGCTGGATACCCTCAAGCTTTTAGCCACCCATTTCCCAAAGAAACGGTATTTGGTTCAACTGGCTGCCGCCTACTCGGGCCTGGAGCAAGAAGACAACGCTTTGGCCACCCTTGAGATCGCCGACCTCGAAGGCTGGCTTGATCGAGAGACCGAAATCATCCAGCTCACGCAACGGTATCTCTACGCCGAACTCCCGTGGCAAGCGGCCCAAGCGCTCCAACGAGGCATAGACCGAGAAATCGTTGAAGCCAACGCCGACAACCTCGAGCTTCTTGCGAATGCATTACTGAGTGCCCGCGAGTACGATGCTGCCTTAGCGCCCCTCACCCGAGCAGCCGAGCTATCTGAAAACGGCAACCTGTTTGTGAGACTGGGTCAGGTGCACCTGCAGGTCGAAAACTGGCCCCAAGCAAGAAAGGCCCTTTCCGCAGCCATTGAGAAGGGAGACCTCAAGCAGCCCGGGAATGCCAGCCTGCTTCTCGGCATTACAAACTTCAACGAGAAACGCTTGAAGTCCGCACGATCGGCCTTTCGAGCCGCTCTTCAGGAGGAAGAGACCGAGCGCAGTGCTCGCCAATGGCTCCAGCATGTGGATCGGGCAGAGCGCGAAAGAGCTCAGCTCTAGCTGGAGGGGAGCTTCTGGGGATCCCACCATGACGGCCGCCCCGTTTCAAAAAGGATTGAGCGATCTCGGTCACGGCAGTTGGGCATATCTGCAGCCCGACGGATCCTGGGGCTACAGCAACGCGGGCCTGATCACCGATTCCGGCGAGTCCCTCTTAGTCGATACCCTTTTCGACCTCCCACTGACCCAAGCCATGCTCACAGCCATGGCCGACGCGACACCCGCAGCCCGGAACATCGACGTATTGGTCAACACTCATGCAAATGGCGACCACTGCTACGGCAACCAACTCGTCCAGGGTGCTCGAATTATCGCTTCTCAAGCGAGCGCCGAGGAAATGGATGCCGTACCCCCTGCCATGATGGCCGAAATGATTCGCCGAGCCGACGAACTCGGCGTGGCGGGTCAATACTTCCGAAAAAGCTTCGGTGCCTTCGAATTCGAAGGCATCACACCCACCCCGCCCACCGAAACCTTCGAGCGACAATGCCGGGTCAAAGTAGGAGACAAATCGGTCGAACTGATTGAGGTCGGGCCCGCCCACACCCGCGGAGACATTCTCGTTCATGTCCCTGAGGATGATGTTGTTTTTACAGGAGACATCCTCTTTATCGATGGAACGCCCATCCTCTGGGAGGGGCCGATTTCTAATTGGATCGACGCCTGCGATCGCATCCTCGCCATGAAGCCAAGAGTCATTGTCCCAGGTCATGGCCCCCTGACGGATCTGAATGGAGTGCGGGGCGTTCGCGACTATCTAGGATTCATCCGCGACGAGGCTCGCGAGCGATTCGACGCTGGCCTGTCCGCCAGCGAGGCAGCCCAAGACATTGCCCTGGGGCGCTATTCATCTTGGCTCGACTCCGAGCGAATCGTCATCAACGTTCAAACGCTCTACTCAGAGTTCGATCCCAAAACCCCACAAGCCAATCTCGTGGAACTCTTCGGCCTCATGGGCGAGATCGCCACTTAAACGAGAGGCACCCTCGGTAGCCCTGGTGGGGTTCAACCCTTCATCAGGACGCAAGGGGCGCTGGGATCAATCGGGTGCTCCGGCGGCCACAGAACGGAGAGTCTCGATTCGTTCGGTCTGAAGAACGCGCTCGCACGTCACGTCGATACCCGGTCGCCATAATCCGCTGGCGGGCAAGTCGATCCCGGCCGTCTCCATCGCGCGATCCGCAGCCCGTCGTGCCTGGACGACCGCGTTCCCCAAGCCTGGAAGAATTCGATTCAAGGGCATCAGCGCGCGATCGACCAGCCCTTGAGCCGCTCCGGCGGCGGTCACCAGAGGCGCAGGGTTGATGCTGGGGTCGGTCAGACTGCCCTGAACGCGGACCGAAGTGGCCACGCTGCCGGGAATCGGGTCCTTAAACACCGGCGTCAACATGACCTGTATCTCCTCTCTCGCCATATCGATGTCCCCCGCCCCGAGCACCTGCTTGTCCTCTGTGTCGAAAAGCACGGTTTCCAGAGCCACAAGGCCGTTGCGCGCCGAGGCATCCACAATCAAACATTCAACCGGTTCGAATTCTCCTGCTTTGACCCGTCGAGCCGTCTCCGTCCCGAGATCCAGCTGTAACGCATGGCTGTATCGACGCGAGAGCCCTCCCGCGCGCCCGTAGAAGAAAAGATCTCCACCCAGATTCGCCCCCAATTCTCTGGCGGTCACGCCGCGCGAGGCGATATCGGCCACGACTTGAGCCGTTCCATCTGCGAAGGGTTTCTCGACAAACTGCGCCAAAACACGATCGATCCGGATTCCGTCCGCCTTGAGATGAAGATCAACCTCGGCCGGGACATTTCGGGCGTCGACCCGAAGGTTGGCATTCAACAGCCCACCTTCATACGTGAGACCCAGATCACGCACATTCAGGACACCTTCCCGAAGTCGACCCCAAAGTCTGAAATCAGTCACCTCAAGCCCCTCACGGCCGACCAATTCGTCAATTTCGAGAACCAGATCTCCATCGACTTCGAGCAAGTCCTCAAACGGAATTACCTGATCGACCCACCCTGAACCCTCGGTCGATTCAGTCGCAGGGTCATTTGGGCTGAGACCGAGATCCCGCAGATGAAACCGATCGCCCAGAAAGTTGGCCGTCACGTGGGACCTCTCTTGCTGGGGCTCCACGCGAAAAACACCGCCCAAGCGGCTTTCGCCCAACAGGAGGCGAAGATCGTGGCCATTGAGGGCTTCGCCATCCGCATGCACCTCAGCACTGAACTCGAAGGGCCCCACAGCGGGCAGCGATCGCCCAAGCATATCCCCCACAACCGCTAGGCTTTCCGCGCTCACGGCCGCAAAAAGCTCAGCCCCCACCACTGTATCCCGCATCGGCATATCGCCACTCAGCCCCAACGAGAGGCGTCCCGGTGTTCCGGCAACAGCTTGCATGTTGTGAAAAACGATTTGGTCCGCATCCCCAACCATTTGCCCGGTAAGCCTCAGGCGTTCCAACCCCAGCAAGGGAACATTGGCTCTCTGCATCAGGGGGCCCAGGTCATCACTCCCTGCTTCGACCTCGAATCCAATGCCACGAGGCTCGGGCACCAGAGACCGAATCCCACCGGTGGCGCGGAACCAGTCGACGTCGTCATGCCCTGCCTTCACTTCGACCGAATCAAGCGTCCAATCCTTGTCTCGCCCTTTCAGATGGCCCCTCACCTCGGCGGGACCAATCGCCATCACGAGCTGCTGAAGCCGGAGGTCAGGACGCCCCAGGCGCACGATGGGTTCGCCCGGTCGCAGCGAGGCCACGACCTCCTCGATCACCTGAGCGACCTCTCCCGCACGGGGCGCATCCACTTCTAGCCAAAGATCGCCCGCCCATTTTTTCCGGACTCGTCGGACATCCCCGTCGATCTTCAGCGCGTATCCATCTATGTGCTTCGCTTCGACACTCACACCCTCGAAGGCGATCGACGGCCATTGGCCGCGCAGCCAACCGGTCCCCGATGCAGAGCCCGCCTGAGGGTGAGGAATTCTCAACCGACCCGTCACACCTGCGAGATCAGATGTTTTCATTGTCAGGGCGAGGTCGATTTGTTTGACTTTCACGAGATCGCCGATGCGACCGCGGCCTTCCAAAGACCCGGTCCCCGGACCGGCAATCCGGACAAAGGCATCCTCGAAACGAACCGCCCCGTCGCCCCCCAAGAGCCGGCCGGTAAAGTCAAAAGCGCCAATCCCCTTGAGCCTCAGCTTCGGATCCATTGAAACCAGATCCCTGAGTTGGCCAAAATCGTCCAGGTGGCCAGAAAGCTGAAGATCGACGCGCGCACGCCTGCGGGGATCGTCTACACCGCCAGAGGCCACCAAGGAAAGTGGACCCAAAGTCGCCATCGCCTGCAGGTCGATGTGCGACCAATCTCCGAGCAAGACCCGCGGTTTCAGGTCCTCCGTCACGACAGACGCCTCGAATGTGAACGGGTCATCCTGAATGTGACCATACGCACTCAGGAGGAGCCGTTGGCCACCTTGACGAGCATCGAGATCCAACCATTCAATGCCCATCTCAAATGACCAATCGGACATAGCCGTCTCGTACGTCACCCGGGCATCCTCGACGAGGACGTCTTCAAGAATCACGGCATTCAAGCCTGCCGGGCCCGAGGGCGATGCGCGCTCCCGCCGGATCTGCCAATTCCCGACGCCCTCCTGATCGCGTCTCAATTCCAAAAGCAGGCCCGAAGCCCTCACCTGTCGGATGACAACGCGCCGTTCGCTCAGCGACCGCGGCAGATCCGCCTCGAAGGCCACGGCATCGAGGCGACCCAGAGGCGTTGTGGTCTCACCCGCCGGATAAATAGTGACTTGAGACACCACGACTTCCGGGCGCCATCCCCACTCAAAACGGAGAGGAGCCTCAATGCGAACATCCAGCCCCAAAGCGCCCGCCAGGGCTCGCTCCAATTCGTCGCGACCGCCGTCAAAATCGACCAAACGGACGACGACGAACGAAGCCAGAGCGAGAACAAGCGAAGCCAAAAGAAGCACCAGAAACGTCCGGCGCACCACTTTCTGCAAGGACGGCGCCCCCCTTAGCCACTGCCTCCCCTGCAGCGCCGACCCCATTGTGACATACCTCCGCGGGGGCCCCACATTTGGGCTCGACCCAGCGGGGGACCCAGTATCGAACCGCCTTTTACCCGAGGGGCCGCCGATTACCTGGTCTCACAAGCCCGCTAAGGTCCACCCCACACGTTTGCCACGGCCCTTGAATGCACGCGGGTCATCGAGTCCAAGGAGGCACCGTCCATGCTTCTCGTCAGCCAAACCTATTGGGACGGAGCGCCATTCAACTTCAAGAGACCTCCGGAAAATGTTCGGGTCGAGCCCCTTCTGCTCCGATCACAGGACCGCCGGGAGTTCACCGCGCTCTGGTGGACGCCTGAGGGGCAGCCGGCGCCGCGAATCGCCGTCATCGCGATGCACCCCCGAGTTGATTTTTCCCGGCACTACAGTTTTCCCCGGCTGCTGGAAGCGGGAATTGGCTGTCTCGGTGCGAACACTCGAAATCCGAACAACGACACGGACACGGTCCATGAATCGATCCTGCTCGATGTGGCGGCCTGCATCCATCGCCTCAGAGAAATCGGCGTCCAGAAAGTCGTTTTGCTGGGAAACTCCGGAGGGGGATCATTGTTTGCCTTCTATCAGGCCCAAGCCCGGCGCCCAGCCACCCAAAGAGTCCGCCAAACCCCCGCCGGCGCAGCCACTCGACTTGAACAATCTTCGCTCAGTCCGGCGGACGGAATGATCTACGTCTCCGCCCACAAGGGTGAAGGTCGCGTGATGAACGAATGTATCGACCCGGCTGTCGTCGATGAACGGGATCCGCTGATCAGCGAGCCCTCTCTCGACATGTACGACCCAGCCAACGGCTTTCGTCCCGCACCGGAATGGTCTCAGTACTCACCCGAGTTTGTCATGCGCTATAGGGCAGCGCAGATTGATCGAGTGAAGAGACTCGATTGCCTCGCCCGAGATGCCGTGAGCCAGACCGTCTCGGCAGAAAATCTTCACGCCGACCCTGACTTTGAAAAAAGAAGCGCCCGTGAGCAGCGATCCATTCTTCTTCGAGAAGCATTTGAGCCCGTGATGGTCATCTACCGAACGATGGCGAACCTCCACTATGTTGATCGCAGACTTGACCCGTCGCCCCGGGAATATGGCTCGCTACTCAGCGATCGCCCCGACCTCATGAACATGGCCTTGATGGGCTTCGCGCGTCTCTGTACTCCCCGCGCGTGGCTCTCCACGTGGTCTGGACTCACCTCTCGAGCCGATATGACCCAGACCCTGCCTGAAATCATGGAACCGACCCTGCTCGTGCACGCAGGCCGGGACCGGGAAATCTACCCGGAAACCGATGCCCAGCCGCTCTACCAGGCCGTTGCGGCTCCAGACCGCACATTTCTGGATTTCGAGAACGCACGCCACTACTTCGAACCGGACCTTGGATCCCAGACCGCCCCAGCAGTCGAGGCCCTCATGGACGCCCTCGTGCCGTGGATCCAGGAGCGCTTTGGCACCGGCTAATTGCACCCTGGGTTGATTTCTTCTGCTCGCAGCAGAGCAGAGGGGCAGAAAACACCCGTTGATTGAAAAAAAAGCGCCCGGGGGAGTGATGGGATCTCCGCCCGGGCGCTGAGCCGTTCTTTCTGCCATGGCGCTCAACGTGGCGCTCGACAGCGAGGATGCAGTCCCTATTCCATTGGGGGGAACGAGGGTCTTCTCACCGCGTGCTTGCGCGAGTGCGCTCGTCACGAAGGCGCTGGGACCGAACGGCAGGTCCAGTTCGAATGTGCCCCGAAGCCGAGCCCTTTGCAAGCAAAAAAACGGAACCGCACTCGCCCCCGGCCAATCCCTTTCCTCCTGAGAAAAAAGCTGGGAAGGCCGAGGCCGATCCCGCAGGGGACCTGGTATTCTGGATACCGCTGGCCCACTCAACGGACTCGCTGCGCAAAAAGAAGTAGCGTCGCGACGTGAAAATTCAGACGCTCGTCAACCGTCCAGCCATGATTCCATTCGCACCGGGCAGAGGACTCCCCTGGAACGACCCTGCATTCAGCCGCCGCGTGCTCGATGTCCACCTTTCCCAGGATCATGATCGTGCCAGCCGTCGTTCCGACATCATTGATCGACAGGTGGCCTGGCTTCATGAGACGCTGCTCGACGGAAGACCGGGCAAAGTCCTCGATCTCGCTTGCGGTCCAGGTTTTTACACACAGCGTCTGGCCCAAAGAGGCCATCAATGTACTGGCCTCGACTTTTCCCCCGCGGCCATTCAATATGCGCGACACCAGGCGAGCCAAGAGAGTGGAAGGAGCCACTACCGAGAGGTGGATGTACGGGCTGCCGAATTCGGATCTGGTTTCGACCTTATCCTGATGCTCTTTGGCGAATTCAATACGTTCGCACCCGGCGAGGCCATCGAGCTGCTCAAGCGAATCCAAGGCGCCCTGGCCCCATCCGGCCAACTTCTGGTCGAGCTCCAATTCGCAGAAGATATCCGTGCCTGCGGCGAAAGTTCGCCAGATTGGTCGGTGGAATCCGACGGTCCGTTTGCCGAAGGTCCCTACCTCCTGCTCCACGAGAGCCAGTGGCACACCGAACAACGAGTCACGACCGAACGATTCTGGGTCCTCCCAGATCGAAGCGAAGCCCAGATTTACACGCTCGATACCCAAGCCTATTCCGACGAGGCGCTTGAAAAACTCTTCGTACAGGTCGGCCTCTCGATTACGGGACGCTACGAGTCAATGACCTCGACTGCGGAGAGCGAAGTTGACCTGTTTGCGGTCACCGGAGCCTCGATCTCTTCTTTGGCCAAAACGTCTTAGAATAGTCCGATGCGACCCACGAAAACCGTCACTCCCAATGCCGCAGGTTATTCCAGAGTATATCTGCGCTACGCCTTAGGCCTCCTCACAACGGTCTACGTCGTCAATTTTGTTGATCGTCAGGTTTTATCGATCCTGATGCAATCCATCAAACGAGACCTGGGGCTGTCAGACCTTCAGCTCGGCCTGTTGTCTGGTACGGCTTTCGGCATCTTTTACGCCACCCTCGGCGTACCGATCGCGCGGCTCGCTGACCGTGTTTCTCGAAAGGCCGTGATGGCCACGAGCCTAACAATCTGGAGTGCGATGACGGCACTCTGCGGTTCGGCTTCGAGCTTCCTTTCTCTGCTCTTTTACCGAATCGGCGTCGGTGTAGGTGAAGCAGGCGGCAGCCCGCCTGCCCATTCCATGATTTCAGACCTCTTCCCTGCCTCCCAGCGCGGCACCGCCATGGGAATTTTTTCACTCGGTGTCCCCGTCGGCATTATGGTCGGATTCCTCGCCGGTGGATTCATGAATGAGATCCTCGGATGGCGAACCGCTTTCTTGCTGGTCGGCGCCCCGGGCATCCTCTTGGCAGGCATCGTGGGGCTGACACTTCGCGAACCACCGCGGGGCCTCAACGAGGCTCACGCGCCCACCGTCGAATCAACTCCACCGCCCACAGCCCAAGAGGTGCTTCGTTTTCTCTGGAGCAGCCCCTCGTTCCGCCACAATGCCTGGGGTTCAGCGCTCTATGCTTTCGTCGGATATTCGACAACAACCTGGGCCCCTCCTTTTCTCGAACGCTCCCACCACATGACGACCAGCCAAGTGGGAACGGCCCTCGCCCTCCTCATCGGCATCGGAGGCGGCCTTGGAATCTACCTTGGAGGCGCCGTCACGGACCGCCTCGGGCTTCGGGACCCGCGACTTCGGATGCGGGTTCCCGCTTACGCCATGTGGCTTTCAGTTCCCTTTGGCTTTGTGATCTACACGACGGATCAAACAGCTCTCGCCCTTGCGTTCTTCGTCATCCCGACGTTTCTCGGCCTAATGTATCAGGCGCCTTCGATTGCTCTGGTGCAGTCTCTCGCTACCCCAAAGATGAGGGCCACGGCCTCCGCGATCCTCTTGTTCATCATCAACATTGTGGGCCTCGCCATTGGCCCACCGGCCACGGGCTTTCTCAGTGACCTGCTCACACCCGCCTATGGGGACGACGCCCTTCGTTACGCCATGTTGTTGACGTCACTCGTTCTCGTCGCAGCGGGCTACCAATTCTGGCGGGCTTCCCAAACGGTCAAAGAGGACTTGCGCGTCGCCGAGGAAGCCAGCGAACGGGAAGCCGCCGGACTTCCCCTTCAGACTCAAACCTCTTAGCTCGCCCTGCCCTCGAGCAGCTCAGCCTAAGAACGAACTCGCGGACGCCGAAACCCAGACCGCGAAGCACGCGCCCAGGCCGCCGCGAAGCACAGCCCGGACACGCTTCGACTCGGCCCACTCTTCAGCGGCCGCCCAGCCACGCGCGAAGGCCACAGCCAGCACGGGCGTAACCGACAAACCGTATGCTGCCCTCGACTGGCCAAAGAAAGGCAGCGCCAGCGTGGCGAAGAAAATCGCGAAGAGCATCGCGGCGGCATACACCAACGGCAAAGCCCACCCCATGGCCCTCGGGTCAGACCGCTTCACAAAGACATCACGGGCCCAAATCGCTGCACCCAGCAGAATCAGCGCCAGAATAGGCAAGGCCGCCCAATAACCGACCGCCATCCATTCCAGGTCCCACGGAACGAGTATGTCCGGAATCCCCGGCGCGCCCGAAAGCAGGCCATCCCCCCAGAGCGTCGAGTAGAGACCGTCCCAAAAAGAGGAGAAGCTGGAATAGAACGGCTCCGAAAGCGATTCACCGAACGAGAGGTAGTAATCGAGGCTATGGAATCCGGGGGGCGACCACCAAGTCCGCTTTGGACCCGGCAAGTCCCAATTCGGAACGAGAAAGCGGCCAAAGATCATCCAATTCCGAATGTAGTACCACCCGGCGATCAACAGCGCGGGACTGAGAAAGCCAACAAGCTCACGCGCACGGTCTCGAGGCCTCCGCCGACCTCCGCCGAACACTCGGAGCGCCACACACCCCAAAATGACAACGAAGGCCACCCATGCTGTGTACTTCGTCAAGAGCGCCAGGCCGAGCCAGACCGAAGTCCAAGCCAAGCCACGCGGGTCGAGTCTTTTTTCACCGAGCACCCGAGCAGCCTGAATAACGGCCCCCGCCACCCAGAAAGCCAACCATCCCTCATTGGAAACGGTGGCCGCCAGAACGAGGTTCACAGGAAGAAGTGCGGCGAACACAATGGCGAGCCCTTTCAGGACAGGCCGCTGGGGATACATCCAGCCCGCGAGACGCCCCGACCAAAACACGAGGCCTAACCCTGCCATCACAGCAGGAAAACGAATCGCCCAGAGGACGCCGCCTGTATCCAGGGACACCCATATCGACCGCAAAGCAGCGACCGCCGAATGATACAGAGGCGGGTGATAGGCCGACCAACCGTCGGTCGCGATCGGAAGCCGACCCGAAGCCAGCCAACCCACAACCTCTAAGTGACCTCGAGCATCGAAACCCGCGAGCAGGGGAATTTCGATGCTGCGGGCCCAAAATAGCCCCCAGAAAAAGATGACCGAACACCAAAGGGCCGCGAGCGCCCCAGACCCGAAACTCAATCCAAGCGCAGCGCTCCATAAACCAAGAAAAGCTCCCAGAGCGGCCACTCCGACGAGCGGCCAGGCATACCTTTTAACCCCATCCAGCGGAGAGGGAAGCCAGTCATTCGCAGGGTGTCGACGCATATCCTGAGCCAGAACAGCGGGTGCCCAAGGCCCCGCGCCGACTTGGGCTTGAAAATCCTCCGGGCGGCTGCCTACAGATTGCGCCTCTCCGCCCAAGTCCATCGAAATCAGAGCAGGCCCTTGGCGATTTCTCACTTCAATCACCAGTTGATTCCGGCCGGGTTTGAGAGCCGAGGCCAAATCGCGCTTCTGGAAGACAGACCATCTCCGGTCCGGGTCGGTGTCGAAGATCACCGGCACCCCATTCAGCCGAACTTGAAATCGACCAAACACGCGCAGCCGCAGGGGCCACTCATCCGGGAGCCCCTCTTCCATCACCCAAGCGGTTTTGAAGCGAATCCTTCGCGCTCGTTCAGACCCCCACTGCCGATTCATGGCCGAGAAGGGCCTCTCCGCCATCACCCAAGGCGCCGCGGCATCGGAAATCAAAATGCGACCGCCCCCAAACCCGAGCAGGCGGCCAACCGCCAACCCGGAGCCGAGACAAATCGCGAGAGCAAGAGCGATCCATGCGGATCGAGGCATCAGGGCAGTATAGGGCCCGACACGTTTCAAGCCCCCCCTCGGCTAAAGGACCAAGAGAAATAGAGGGCCCCGGACGGGCGCAGGGGCGATGCGCGACCCTAACCTTGCGCGTCCAGCTCCGCATCGATGCGTTGCTTAAAATCGGCAAACGGCTTCGCACCCGAGACAAATTTCCCATTGATGAAGAACCCGGGTGTTCCGGTCACGCCGAGCTGCGACGCCTCCGCCATGTCGGCATCAACTCGTTTTTTGATGTCCGGGGAAACCATGTCGACCTTAAATTGTTCGACGTCCAAGTCGATCTGCCCGGCATACTCGACGAACTTCTCCTCGGTCAACTGCCGAGGGTTTGCGAAAATGAGGTCATGCATCTCCCAAAACTTGCCTTGCTCTTTTGCCGCCTCGGATGCCGCGTGCGCGAGCGGGGCCTGGGGGTGAATACGCAGGGGCAAATGCTTAAAGACGATGCGCACATCATCCCCATAAGTCTCCTGGACCTGCTCCAGTGTCGGCGTGACTCGCGCGCAAAAGGGACATTGAAAATCCGAGAATTCGATCAACGTCACGGCTGCATCCTCGGGCCCAATCGAAGGTGAGCCCGCGGTATTCACTTTGTGGACTTTGTTCGGATCAATGCCTCTCCGACGCGGCGCCTCCCGCTTGGCCGGCGCAGCCGCCACTTCCAAACCGGCAACCGCTTTCCCGAGCTGGGCGAGCTGAACACTGGCTGCGTCCAGCGACTGCACCATTAAATAAGAGCCACCCAGCACACTGAGACCGAGAATTGCCGCTGCGAGAACAATCGCACTGCCGTTGCTCACCGGAAAACGCCTCCTTAATTGGACCCACTCAAAAGCTGATCACGCTGTAAAGCGATTCAAGCCCTAGACGGTAGCACCGCACCAGACGACCAGCCCACGCTCCGCATCCAGAGAAATCCTAAAACCGACTCGGGGTGTTGAATCTGTACCCTGCCAATTCCGCCGGATCGATTCAGACCTCCTCGTCCTCGTTGATGGCCTTCAAACAGATTGGATGGGGCGCCCACTCCGGACCACCTTCCCAGCCTGGCAATTTAGCCGCCTCACGCAGCCAAGAGTCGGCCAGCGATTGCTCGACAACCACGTGATTTCCATCGAAGGCCTCGACCAAGGCATCCCATAAGTCTTGGCCTCCCGAGGCCCACCACTCGGGGCTCGGATTCTCAAAATCCACAGCCAGCCGAATCATCCCTTCATTCACGACTCATCCTCCGACGGAGAAGCCTAGCCGGTTAAGCGCCGAGTGCGACTCATACCTCGTTCACAAGAGCGTCCGACCAACCGTAAATCGTCAAATCGACGCGGCCTTTTTGATCAAACACCACACCCTCTGCAATCAGCATGGAGCGCTGCAAGGATGCCCAGTCCGCCTCGCCCCGAGGACTGACCTCCCCCTTTGCATTGATGACCCGTTGCCAAGGAACGTCGCGATCGGCCTCAGCAAGTGCATGAAGCGCGTAACCGACCTGGCGCGCGCCGCGAGGTACTCCCGCCAGCCGAGCCACCGCTCCGTAGGTGACGACTCGACCTCGTGGCACGCGGCGCACAACGGAATAGATTCGCGCATACGCCTCGCCTCCGCGCGACGCCTTCATGAAGCGATCGGTCCTCCGGGCAACTCGTCCAGAAGACCACTGTGTCGCAGCAGAGCCTCGGGTTGAGGCGAGCGCCCCCTAAAGTCGACAAAGACATCCATCGGAGCTCGCGAACCCCCTTGAGCCAGAACCGACTCTCGAAAACGAAGACCGAGCGCCTTGACTTCTTTCTCATTTTCGAGCCCTGCTTCCTCGAAGGCGCCAAATGCATCCGCGGACAGAACCTCAGCCCACTTATAGCTGTAGTAGCCCGCCGCATACCCACCAGCGAAAATATGACCAAACCCGCAGAGAAAACGATCTTCCGGAAGTGGTGCCAAGACGGAAGTTCTTTCAGCAATTTCGGACCGAACATCAAAAGGCGTTCGCCCCTTCCCCGGTAAATACTCACCGTGGAGAAATAAGTCGGTCAACGCGAACTCCAACTGCCTCAACATCGCGCTCGCGGACCGGAAGGTCTGCGCTCGGCGGATTTTCTCAAACAGGTCATCAGGAAATTGCTCGCCGGTGACGACGTGGCCCGAGATTTCACTCAATGTGCGGCGATCAATGCACCAGTTTTCCATAAACTGACTGGGTAACTCGACGGCGTCCCATTCGATATTGCGAATCCCGGAGGCCAGCCCTTCATCGACCCGGGTCAGCATATGCTGCAAGCCGTGACCAAACTCGTGAAACAACGTTTCGATTTCGGAAAAGCTCATCAGGGCAGGCTGCCCTTGGACGGGCGGCGTTTGATTGCAAACTAGATATGCGACAGGGCGTCGAGCCTCTTCCCCCACCGGCGACAGCCGACGACTGCGCCCAACGCATTCATCCATCCACGCACCGCCCCGCTTCTCACCCGGACGGGAATACGCATCCAAGTAAAAGAAAGCAATGGCGCGGCCGATGTGGTCACGCACTCGGAAGAAGCGGACATCCGGATGCCAAACCGCCGCCTCGCCGTCAGCGGGCTCGATCTCGACGTCAAATAGTCGCTTCGCGAGGCCAAACAAGCCTTCCAATACGCGATCAAATGGGAAGTAGGGCCTGAGATCCTCCTCGCTGTAGTCAAATCGTGCCTCACGAACCCGCTCGGCGTAGTAGGCCACATCCCACGGCCGGAACGTCTCGGGTTGAAGTTGGTCGCGCGCATGAGCAAAGCGTTGGATTTCCTCCAGATCATCCTGGGCCGCCGAAAAGGAGGCCAAGCGCAATTTTTCCAACAATGCTTTGACCGCATCGCTGTCCGGCGCCATTTTACTCGCGAGACTCAGCTCGGCGTAGTTCGCGTAACCCAAAAGTTCCGCCATCTCACGACGCAGAATCAGAATCCGATCAATAAGGGGTGCGTTATCGATTGCGCCCGCACTCGCTTTGGAAACGTGGGCGCGGTAGAGCTCTTCGCGCACCGATCGATCGGGCCCATGCTCGAGGTATGGAACCAAAGAGGGGGCATCCAAAGTGAGACGCCACGGGCCATGGGCCGAAGATGCGTCAGGCTCACCTGAGGATCGCGCCGATTGGGCTGTGATTTCGCGCAGAGTCTCGGGCGTTCCCTCCATTTGCGCAGGGTCGCTCACAACCCGTGCGAATGTGCGGGTCGCCTCGAGCACATTTTGACTGAATTGAGTCGCTAGCTGTGCCAGTTCTTGAGCAAGCGTCTGAAATCGCGCCTGCTCTGCACCCTCCAGAGCAACCCCTGCGTGGGTCGCTTCACGGATCAGGCCCTCCACAACGCGCTTCTCCACTGGGGTCAGTGCTTCAAAGTCCGGCCCTTCGCGCAAAGCGACCAGACCTCGATAGAGCTCCTGGCTCTGACCCAGCCGCAATCCAAAAGCGACCACTTCCGACTGCACGGCATCGTGAGCTTCGCGGAGTGCATCGCTGTTTTGGACGCCCATCAGGTGCCCGACGATGCCCCAACTCAAAGCCAGCCGGTCGTGAATCGCTTCAAGGGGACCGATGATTGGCTCGTATCCTCGAGGCACTGAGGCCTCTAAGGCTTCAAGCTCAGTCCCTAACTCCTCCAGGAGCTGCCGGACGGCCGGTTCAACGTCCTCAGGGCCAATCTCGCCAAATCTCGGCAGACCGGACTGGTCCAAAAGCGGATACTCCTCGGCACTCAACGTCTGGCTCTCCAAGTTCGCCTCCTCTCCTCACAGTTCAATCCGCTGGAACAACCACGCGCTTCGTCGCCACCCGGTCTGCTTTTCCGCTGAACAGCGAGAGCAAAACGACGACACATCCGTTCAGGAACAAACCAATCACGCCCACGTGAACCCCACCCCATTGGCTCGTCCCAGCCAGCGTGGCCGTCATGGCGAAGCCTGTTCCAACCAAGAGACCCACAAGCGTCGCCCCGGCAGACTGGCGCCGCCAATGAAGCGCCAACAGAAAGGCAGGCACACACTGGATCAGGATCTCCATTTTGAGCTCAATCAATCGCCACAGCGTGATGTCTCGCTGAAGAGCGATCGGAATAATGAAGACCAAGACCAAAGCGGCGAGCATTTTCCCCAATCGGGTATCGCGTGCATCAGTGCCCGTCTTTCCCAGGAAATCACGCGCCAGGACCGACCCCAAGGACAACAGGCAGGAATCCGCAGTGGACATAATGGCCGAGAGAGCGCCAATAAAGACCAGTACGGCCGCGAGTCGACTCCCCGCACCCTCCTCCGACCATTCGATCAGCAGAGCCGGCATCACACCATCAGAAGCCACGCCGCTTGCAAGTTCTAAGCGCGGGATCGCCGCCACGCCGATCAAGGTGACGACTAATGTCGTGGCCAGAGGCATGAAGGTCATCCACGCCATCGAGCGAGTCAGAACACGGCCACTCTGAGCCGCGTACACACGCTGAATGGCTTGCGGATAAATCACACTGGCCAAGCCCAACAAGGCGATGGTACTGAACCAGTTCGCAACACCCTCAGCGTCCGGCAGCGCAACCGCTGCGGGTCGAGTCGCTGCGACCGACTCGGTCACCGCCGTCAAACCACCCGCGCTACTCATCAGCCAAGCCAGCAGCGTCATCAGCCCTACCAGCATGAGAATACCTTGAGCGGCATCGGTCCAGGCTACGGCACGCATTCCTCCACGCGTCTCATAGAACAAGATCATCCCGGCCAGCCCGATTACGCCCCAGCTGTAGGGAATCATGTCGCCCGTCACGAGGCTGGCTACCTCCCCCATCGCTTTTAATTGGGCCAACAAGAAATTCGCCAAGGCCACGATCATCAGAACCGAGACCATGCGCGTGAGCCCGCCTCCCATTCGATCGTGGCGAAATCGGTCCCGCACCCAGTCTCCCGGAGTGACGTAGCCTCTCTGCACAGCGGCCGGCCTCAGCTTCGGAACCAGAATATGGAACACCACTACGATCGCCATCATGAAGCCAGTTGACATGATGAAATGAAAACCGCTGCGGTAGGCTTTGCCCGGATACCCCAGCAGTGAATTGCCCGAATAGGCGGTGGCGTATAGGGTCAAGAAGAGCACGAAGACACCGAGTTCCCGCCCACCGAGAAAATGATCACTCGGAGAGCCGTCGCGTCGCATCCGGCTTGCTACCTCGCTGACGCCGAGAAGCAAGGCCAAATACACAACGAGTGCAACCACGCCCATTTCGGAGAAGCTCACAAAGACTCCTCATCCGGAGGGCCGTCCGCGGGATCGGATAACGTCAAGGGGAGTGCGTCCCCATCGTCGATATCAGTCAGCCGCCACGCCAGTGAATTGAACACGGCGACCAGCGCGTAGCAAACCACAGCCACCGTGACCCAATCGGGGAGCCCCCAGAGAATATTCAAGGCGTCTGACGGGCTCCGGTACCAGGGAACCGACAACAAATAGAGAAAACCGATTGCAACCAGAAGCAGTCGCCGCCTCCGTCTACGGGTAGCCTGGCGATCTTGATCCACGTTTTCTTCGGGCATGCGACTCACACCTTAGATGTAGCACCCGCAATCGGACTGCGGGGCCGAATCGATATCCGATCAAGCCGCAGGCTGTATGCAATCCGGAGCATCATGCCGGGGATGGTTAACTTGGGTGCCGACGGCGAAGGATTCGAGGGTGCCTGGGGCCGCGGGAACGA
>NHEP01000077.1 GCA_002171515.1 bacterium TMED88
ATTTGCGTGGGTGCTGTGGCGGCGGGGGTCTGGCTGATCGTCACGGTTCTGTCCGTCATGAATGGATTCGAGCGGACGTGGCGTGAAGAAATCGTCGGAAACTATGCCCACTTTGTGGTTCAGAGCTACTACGGACCGATTGTTGACCATGAGCCTTTGCTCGAAGAGATCGCTCAGGTGCCCGGGGTCGTTGCGGCCAGTCCGTACCTAGACGTAGATGGAATGGTCCGAAATGGTCGGGGCCGAATTGCGCCCATTCGGCTGAGAGGGATTGAGCGGGTGACGGCGGTCGAGGTCACGCGTTTGGCCGATCAATTAATCGAAGGCGATTTGATGGGCCTTGACCCTGCAGACCCTCCGAATTCGGCGCCGCCCGGCTTGGTGATGGGGCAAGCCCTCGCGACGACCCTAGGTGTGAGCGTCGGGCAACCGGTCGTTTTGATCTCTCCGGAAGGCGGGGCATCCAATTCGCTCGGCGCAGCGCCGAAACTGATGCGCTTCCAAGTTGTTGGCTTATTCGAGTCCAGCTTCCTGCAGTTTGACGAGGTCTATGCCTTTACGAGCTTGGCTGCAGCACAAAAATTCATCGGTGTAAACGAGGGAGTCGAAGGCTTTGAGGTGCGGACGACAGATTTTTTTCGATCTCGGAGTGTGGCGGATGCAGTCGAGATCGAGTTGGAGCATCCGTTTTTTGCACGGGACTGGAAAGAACTCTTTCCGCAGTTTTTCCGCGCTTTGAACGACAATCGATCTTTGATGTTTCTCCTGCTCGTGATGATCATGGTGGTTTCGGCCTTCGTGATTGTTGTGACCTTGATGATGATGATCATGGCGAAATCATCAGATGTGGCGATTCTTAAAACGATGGGGGCTCGCGATGAGACGATCGAGTTGGTTTTTGCCATCGAGGGGGCGATTATCGGCCTCCTCGGGGTCGCTCTCGGCGTTTTAGCGGGAATGGCGGTTTCGACCCAGCTTCCCTGGGTTCAGTCCCAAATCGAGGCTTTCACCGGGGTCGATACGTTGCCAAGCAGCGTCTATCAGATTTCGACGCTGCCCTCCCAAGTCGATCCGGTGGAAGTGGCCGGAGTCGTTTCTGTAGCCCTTGTGCTTGCGCTTGGAGCCACGTTGCTTCCCAGTCGGCATGGCGCACGCCTCGACCCCGTTGAAGCGCTGCGAGAAGACTAGCGGATTGCTGACCGGCTTAAGACGCCGGAGCATCGAGGCCCGTCTCCACGTAAATTTCAGACTGTTCTCGGAGCTCCTTCACGTGGTTCCGTAATGCTTCTTTCTCGCGTTCCCGTAAGAACTCGGCTTCCACTCGAGGCAGGACATCGTTGAGTTCGGGGTCGGCTGCCTCGCTGCGAGATTCGACAAAGATCCAATGCTTGCCATAGGCTGAATCGACAGGGCCGAACCATTGTTGCCCGGGGGCCTCCATGGCGGAACGCGCAAAGGAGGTCCCGAGCTCTCGGGCCAGTCTGTCCTCCGACCAGAGGGGTAGGCGAGAGCGGACCAAGAGTGGATCGCCCCATTCGACAGCGGCCTTGACCGGGGGTGAAGTTTGCCGAAGGCGCTGGCCGAGTGCCTCTGCGTCGGTGTCTAAATTTAAACCTCGGCGATCGCGAGAGAGGAAAACGTGGCTCAGCTGAACTCGTTCAGGTTCTCTGAACTGATCGGCGTGGTCATGGAGATAGGCGTTGAGCGCCTCCCGGTCCGGAGGTGTTCTCCGCGCCTCCGCGGCGAGAGTGAGGCGCATGAGTTCGAGAAGTCGTCTGCGGACGACGACATCGCTTTGATCCATTCCCTGCTGGTACGCGCGTTCGAGCATCTCTTCGTCGGTGGCCTGGTCTTCCGGATCCAGGAATCTTTGATTCTGAATAAGTCGTCGCTGGGCGATTCCATCGCTGCGGTGCCAGCCTCGACTGAAGGCCTCCTCGAGTAACAGGCGCTCGTCGATTTCATTTTCGATCAAGGCGGCTCGGTCACGTGCTGTTGGCTTACGCCCCATCTGCTGCGTCCAGCCAAGTTCCAGCTGGTGGACATCTTCCGCAGTGACTCGGATCGAAAGGCGGTCTTCATCGACGTTCCATACAGGCCATAGCAGGTAGGCGCACGTTCCGATGAAGATGAAGTGAAACAGCGGTGCACGAAGAATGCGTTGGAGTCTGCTTCTTTGGATGGGGCGGGGCGCTTCGGTCATAGTGAATCCGGTTGGTACCAAATAGGTGAGGTCCAAGCTCTTTCCTGAATGAGCGGACGATGGCTCTCGCTGCAGCAGGGCTCAAAACCTTCAGAAATTGTTTCCGGGTTTTCGCATTGCACCCGGGCTTGAACGCACAGTCGTTGGCTCCAGCGACAGCTCGGGTTCTCGAGTGCGCGGGCATAGTAAAAAGCTGACTGTGTGGGTTCCCAGTCTGGATCCTCCCAAACCGCGCAAAGACTTTGCGTGCCTCCCGCGACCGTCTCGCAGGTGATCGGGTCCACGGAGGCTGGAAGAGGCGTTCCTGTCGCGACATCGTAGACTTTTTCCTGTGTTGAATCCTGGGTAGTCCAACCCTTGATGATCTGGACTCGATCGAGGGTGTTTCCCGACTGGCCCGCCGTTCCGGGATCGGCCAGCACCGATATCGCAAAGCGGGGCGGGGTGGAGTCGGGGCCGCTGGCCGGGAGTGTGCCTCCCATCGGAACCCCTTCTGCATATCCGGTCGCCACGGCATCCGGCCGATTGCAATAATCCAGCGGCAACCCTTCGCCTCCAAAAAAGCGGACGACCATTCGGGGGCCGCTGGTCGCGTAGGCCTCGCGTCGCTTCATTGCAGCAAAAAGGGCCCGACGTGAATTTTCTTCGGCCCACAGGACCGCGAGGCCGCCGGGGTTGAACTCCACAAAATCCGGAAGACCGGTAGGGAGGGCATCGCCGGCGGGCTTTCCGGCGCCCCCGTGGCCGGGGAAATCCGCGGTTTCGGCGACCAAGCCAGGCGTCCCGAGGTGGGTATCCGTGCTGCCGATGAAACCAAATTGGAAGGGGTTGACCCCGATCTGCTTTTCTTGCGCCATCCCTTCTCGCAGCAGATTGCGTACGAATTGCCGGCCTTTGGGTTGGGTGTCTGAGGCCCAGAAGTAGCGCCCGGTAAAACTGTTCGTCGAGAGCTTCTCAAAAGCACAGAGCTCATCGGAGTTGCCTAAACCGGGGAAACATTCGGACTCACCCTTATGCTGAATCATTTCGACTAAGACTTCATAGCGTTTTCGCGCTTCGGCCTCGTCGCGAGAGATCGGTTTTCCGTCTTCCTGCTGTGTCCGAAACATCTTGCCCGCAGACAGGTTCGAGTTGTGGGGGATGACCACGACGTCGCATGCTTCGCCTGCATCTTCACATTCTGCCCCAAGCTGCTTCCAGAAGCTTTCTAGATCGGGCTGGTCGATGAAGCTCAAGGGCAAGTCGGGGACGAGATCGTTTTCGAAAATCACGTTGCGGTGAAAATTATTGCCCGGCCCCGCGGCCCCGGTCCACTCGTAGCCGATGAAGGTAGTGAAGGCACAGTCCTCGCTTCGATCGTAGGCAGCCTCGGCGGCTTCGATGATCTCTCGCCAAGGAGGTCGAGCCGCTTCGAGGCAGCGGCGCCCGTTCTCTCCGCAAAAATTGTGACGCGTCGCCCGGCTGGCCTGAAAGTTCATCCAAAAAAAGGCAGCCCGGGGCCAGCGGCGATAGACCTGACAAACCCAGGAATCGTACCCTTGGAGGTCAGGTGCTTGGCAGATGTAGGTTTCGCCCAAGAGCTCCGCATGATCGGTCACTGCCGCAAAATCCAGGGGGCGTCCCAGTTGGGCACTCCGCATCGGTCTTCCATCTTCCGCATACGGTTGCAGGCCCAGGGCTTCACCTTTTGCGAAACGATAGGCATCGGCCGGTCGGTTTCGGGTGTCCATCGTCGAGGCGTCCAGCGAAAAAGCAGTATGGACGTGCAGGTCACCGAAGAAGGGCTGTCTGAGAGGATCTGAGTCCCGACAGGGTGTCCTGGGAGTGCCCCCTTCTAAAACGGTGGGCGACTGGGTTTCGATTGAGTTCCCGAGGGACGCGGTGGGGCTGATCATGAGGCTCAGCCAGCAAAAGCTTTGGGCGCAGAGGCCGACGATCCGGTTCCGAGGAAAATTCAGGCGGGCGCCACTTTTCGAGATCAGCGATCGGGACACTGGAAAACACCGAAAGTCTGTTTGCCTTTGTGCACGGGACCTTCCGCGACGATGGTGTCTCCACCCATATTGCCCGCTGCGTTGCGTGCCAGGGTCGTGAGTTCGTCATCGACTCGCCTGCCGCTTCTGGGGACGAACAGGACCTTGGCCAGAACCTGCACCCGAGCTGTGCCGACACGGCTGCATTCAGGGAGTTCCTGAGCACCCAGGCGATGCACCGCCACGCCTTGGCTCTCAAGGTGAACATGCGCGCAGGAAATCGAAGCGCCGACCGCGCCCAAAGCGAGCCAGAGTCCAAGTCCCGCTCGGGTGAATCGCATTCCTCATCCTCCTGGCCGGACCGGGTTATCGCCAGCCGGTCCCCTTTGAGCCGAGATGCATAGCATGGCGCAAAGCGGCGTGAGGATTCAAGCACCCCGGAAGGGGATCAGAGGCTATTGTGGGCCCGGGAGTTCACTTTTTTGAGGCCGTCTTTGCGCAGCCCTGCGTATTCGCGATGGAGCTTATGAAGCCCCAAAATTTCATTGCAGCCGCTCTTCTTCTGGTGAGCGTGACTCTGTCTGCGCCTTCGAGCTTCGCCAAGGTGAAAGAGCTGCCCGCTCCGTGTACCGGTAGCGACGATTGGCTGCAGCTCGATTCCGCTGAGTGGCTCAGAGGGAATTTGCGGCGAATGCGGAACCGGACGGTCGAGTTCAATAGCGAAGATTTGAATAGCCAAACCTTCGATTGGGAAGATGACGTCGCCACCCTGTGTATGGCCGGGATTGCCCGATTTGTTCGCGCCGATCACGAGATGATTCAGGGGATCGGCCACGTCAACCAGGAGACGGTTTCGATTCTGTCGGCGACAGGAGAGGTAGAGTTTCCCCGTTCGGACTTAGTTGCGATTTTGCCAGGGCGTGCGAGTGAACTCGACCGCTGGAGTTTTAAACTTTCCCTCGGCGGAGATTTTAATACGGGAAATACAACCCAGTCGTCCCTCAACGCATCGGTTGTGATCAATCGCGAAGATAGTTTGACCCGTTCTAAGCTGGCTTACTACGGATCCTATGGTGCAGCGGACGGCGTGGTGAATGTAAACCGGTATCGCGTCGAAGCGGGTGTAGATTATTTTCTCACCCGAAGATTTTACGCACAGCCATTTGACGCTGCGCTCCAATATGACGAGTTTCAGAATATTGAAGCGCGCGTTTCCCCGACGGCCGGCTTTGGTTACCGGGTCGTCGAGAAGTCTTGGCTTGAGTGGGACTTCGAAGCCGCCATGGGGTATCAGTACCTTCAGAATATCTCGGTGGTCGCTGGACAACAGCTCTCTCGAAACGATTTTATTGGCCGGTTATCTACCTACTTTAAGTGGACGATCGTGAATGATTTAAAGTTGACGGTGAATCACAATAGCCTCATCGTGGCTACCGATATCGGCCGAACTTCCGGAAACACGCGGTCTGTTCTGAGCTATAAAGTCACCGACTTGATCGACATCGAGACAACTTTTGTCCACGACCGAGTCTGGCAGCCGGTCCCGAATGCGGCGGGGGTGACCCCAAAGAAAGATGATTTTCAGCTCATCTTCAGCTTGGCTGTAAATGTTTGGTGATGCCTTTAGCGGAGCTGCCGTGTCTGTTCGGACGCGTTGCCTAAGTACAGCCTTGGGCTCATGGCGAGGAGCCGCGTCCGGGCCTCTTGGGGAATGTCCAGCTTCTCGATAAAGGCCTTCAGGGCTGGGGCGTCGATTGCCCGTCCCCGTGTGAGGGCTTTAAGCTTTTCGTAAGGCTCGGGAACTCCGTATCGCCGCATCACCGTCTGGATTGCTTCAGCCAACACGGCATGGTTTGCTTCGAGATCGTCATTGAGTTTTTCCGCCGCGACTTCGAGTTTTTTGAGACCTTTCAGCGTCGCCTGCCAGGCAATCATCGAATGTCCGACGCCGACACCAATGTTCCGGAGGACAGTTGAGTCCGTGAGGTCACGCTGCCAGCGTGAGACGGGCAACTTGGCGGCCAAATGCCCAAGGATCGCATTGGCCATTCCGAGGTTTCCCTCGCTGTTCTCGAAGTCAATTGGGTTGACCTTATGCGGCATGGTGGACGACCCGACTTCTCCGGGGACGGTCCGTTGACGGAAATATCCGATCGAGATATAGCTCCAAATATCGCGATCAAAGTCGAGCAGGATCGTATTGAAGCGCGCTAGAGCATCAAAGAGCTCTGCGATCCAGTCGTGTGGCTCAATCTGGGTCGTGAATGGATTCTGGACCAATCCGAGGCTTCCCACAAAGTCGTGGCTGAGCGCGGGCCAGTCGACTTCAGGGTAGGCAGCGATGTGGGCATTGTAGTTGCCCACGGCGCCATTCATTTTTCCGAGGACCTCGATTTCGGCAATTTGGTCTCTTTGGCGCTTGAGACGCGCGGCGACATTTGCGATTTCTTTGCCCAGAGTCGTCGGCGAAGCCGCTTGTCCATGAGTGCGCGACAACATGGCTGTCTCGGCTTGGGAGTGGGCGAGGGCTTCCAATGCGTGGAGGACTTCGTCGGCCATCGGCAGGAGACAGTCATCGCGTGTGCTCTTCAGCATGAGGGCGTAGGCGAGATTGTTGATGTCCTCGGACGTGCACGCGAAGTGAATGAATTCCGAGATGGGCGCGAGCTCCGGGTCGTTTGCGATTTGCTCTTTGATGAAATACTCGACTGCCTTGACATCGTGGTTCGTTGTTTTTTCGATTTCTCTTACCCGTTCCGCATCGCCGAGATCGAAGTTTTTCGCCAGCTGTGTCAAGCGAGCGCGAGCAGCGGGGCTAAGAGGAGAAACTTCAGAGAGATCGGGGTGGCCTGCCAGGGTTTCAAGCCAGCGGACCTCGACTCTCACTCGATGATGAATGAGGCCGAACTCAGAGAGAAGCGGTCGCAGAGCTTCAGTTTTGCCTGCATATCGGCCGTCGATCGGCGAGAGGGCGGTGAGCGATGAGAGCGCCATGGTGAATTTCCCTTTTTGGGCGGGCCTCGATTCTCGATCGAGGCGATACGATCAGCGTTCGGTGACCTCAGTCGACGAATTGTCGCGCATTTAGAAAGAGGTGCATCCAGGGGGATTCCTCGCCCCAGTCCGGTGGACACCAAGAAAACTGGACGCTCCGGAAGACACGTTCGGGGTGGGGCATCGCAATGGTGACTCGACCGTCTTGGGAGGTCATCCCAGCGATTCCGGCCGGGGATCCGTTCGGATTTTCAGGGTAATGCTGGGTGACCTCGCCTTGGTGATCGAGGTATCGCAGAGCAACACCGCGTGCTTGCTCCGGTCGCGTACCGTCGGAGAACTCGGCGCGCCCCTCACCGTGGGCCACCGCGATGGGGATTCGCGCTCCGTCCATCCCTCGAAGGAGAACGGAAGGGCTTTTCTCGATTTGAACCAAAGAGAGTCTGGCCTCGAATTGCTCTGAGCGGTTGCGGACGAATCTCGGCCACGCTTCCGCGCCGGGGATCAGTTCGTGGAGATTGGAAAGCATCTGACAGCCGTTGCAAATTCCAAGGGCGAACGTATCGGGTCGATGAAAGAAATCGGCAAAGAGGTCTCGTCCCCTGGTTGAGAAAAGAATTGATTTGGCCCAACCTTCGCCGGCCCCTAAGACGTCACCGTAGGAGAAGCCTCCGCAGGCCACGAGCCCCTTCATGTCGCACAGGTCGCTTCTTCCTTGGAGGATGTCGCTCATGTGGACGTCAACGCATTCGAAGCCGGCTCGATCGAAGGCGGCGGCCATTTCAATATGACCGTTGACGCCTTGTTCCCGAAGGATTGCGAGCCGGGGTCGCGTTTTGTGTAGCTTCGGACCGAGGCCGGCGGGCCGCTCAAAGGGGATGTGGACCGTCAGCCCTGGGTCGGTGAGATTGCATCGGAGCGCGTGTTCCTGCTCTGCGCACTGCGTCTCGTCCCGAAGGGCCTGCATTCGGTGAGTTGTTTCGGACCATTGACTCCTCAGCTCGCCTCGTGAGCGATCCACCAGAGTCTCGGAGCCGTAACGGAGAAGGATTTGATCCCCGGCCCGAGGTTTTCCGAGCCGATAGCAGGTCTCTTGGAGCCCGACGGAGTGAAGGACTTCGACGAAGTGGTCGGCATCCTCTCGTCTGATTTGGACGAGTGCTCCGAGTTCCTCGCTGAAGAGCGCACCGATGGGTTCGTCGCCGATGGGGGTCAGGTCGAGGTCCAGCCCGCAGCCCCCCGCGAAAGCCATTTCACAAGCACAGGCAAGGAGGCCGCCGTCGGAGCGGTCGTGATAGGCGAGAATCCGCCCCTCGTCGTTCAGTCGCTGAATGGCTTCAAAAAACCCCGAGAGCTGGGCGGGGTCGTTGACGTCCGGTGGATTTTCTCCGACGGTCTCGAATACTTGGGCCAACGCGCTGGCGCCTAGGCGGTTGCGGCGCCCACCGAGGTCGATCAGCCAAAGGTCTGTCTCTTCGAAGTCGCCGCGAAGGGCAGGGGTGAGGCTGGCTCGAGCGTCGAGCACTGGAGCAAAGGCCGATACGATGAGTGAAATCGGTGCGGTGACGCTGTGGTCGCCCTCTTGATCGCTCCAAACGGTTCGCATGGACATGCTGTCTTTTCCGACCGGGATCGCGATCCCCAGAGCAGGGCACAGTTCAAGGCCGACTGCCTGCACCGCGTCATAGAGTCCAGCATCTTCGCCGGGATGCCCAGCTGGGGCCATCCAGTTGGCTGAGAGCTTGATCTGCGAAAGCGAGGCAATTCTCGCCGAGGCGATGTTGGTGATGGCTTCGCCGACAGCTAGCCGGGCCGCCGCCGCGGGGTCGAGCAGGGCGACTGGGGTTCGTTCGCCGACGGCAAGGGCTTCGCCCGTATATCCCTCGAAGCCGGACAGCGTCACCCCCGCATCCGCGACCGGAACTTGGTGGGGTCCCACCATCTGGTCGCGGGCAATCAAGCCGCCGACGGTGCGATCCCCAATCGTGACCAAGAAACTCTTGTCTCCCACAGTCGGGAGGGTGAGGACTCGGTCGACGGCCTCTTGAATATCTACGGACCCTGGGTCGAATTGACGAGACGGGCAGGGAATGCGTTGGCTCTCCCGAGTCATGCGGGGGGGCTTGCCCAAAAGCACTGAAAGAGGCATGTCGATCGGCGTATCGGCGAAGTACTCGTCGGTGACGACCAGCTGTTCCTCTTCGGTCGTCTGACCAAGAATCGCAAAGGGGCAGCGCTCGCGTCGACAAATTTCCTCGAAGAGATCGATTTGACTGGGGTCCAAGCCAAGCACGTAGCGCTCTTGACTCTCGTTGCACCAAACCTCAAGCGGGTTCATCCCCGGCTCGTCATTCGGAATACGCCTCAGCTCGAACCGAGCGCCTCGCTGGCTGTCGTGAACCAGCTCGGGCAGAGCATTTGAGAGCCCGCCGGCACCGACGTCGTGGATCGAAACGATCGGGCTTTTGTCGCCGAGCGCGCAGCAGCGGTCGATGACTTCCTGACAGCGTCGCTCAAGTTCGGGGTTATCTCGTTGGACCGAGGCGAAGTCCAAATCGGCTGCACTGCTCCCCGACGTCATCGAGGATGCCGCGCCCCCGCCCAAGCCGATGAGCATCGCCGGTCCACCGAGCACGACGACTGGGGCTCCGGGTGCAAGCGTGCCTTTTTCAACATGCTCCGGTCGAATATTGCCCAGCCCACCGGCCAGCATGATGGGCTTGTGGTAGCCGCGGACCTCGTCTCCTGCCGGACCGGGAACTCGCTCTTCAAAGGTTCGGAAGTAGCCCGCAATATTCGGTCGGCCAAACTCGTTGTTGTAGGCGGCTCCACCAATGGGGCCTTCCAGCATAATGTCGAGGGCAGAGGCGATGCGTTCCGGTTTCCCAAAATTCTTCTCCCAGGGCCGAATGGCCCCAGGAATACGGAGGTTGGACACGGAGAACCCGTTGAGCCCGGCCTTGGGTCGTCCGCCCTGTCCCGTCGCACCCTCGTCGCGGATTTCGCCGCCGTTCCCTGTGGCTGCACCGGGTGCCGGCGAGATAGCGGTCGGATGATTGTGGGTCTCGACTTTCATCAAGATGTGAATGACTTCGGGGTGGCTTCCGTAGATCCGGGTCTTGGGGTCGGCGTGAAAACGCGTGGCATGACTTCCGGCCATCACGGCCGAATTGTCAGAGTAGGCCGATAGAACACCATCGGGGGCCTGACGGGTCGTGTTCCGGATCATCTGAAAAAGAGATTGGTCTTGCGCAGCCCCGTCGATGACCCAGTCCGCATTGAAAATTTTGTGGCGGCAGTGTTCTGAGTTGGCCTGGGCGAACATCATGAGCTCGATGTCAGCAGGGTCTCGGCCGATCTTTGTGAAATTTTCGACCAAGTAGTCGATCTCTTCTGGCGAGAGAGCGAGTCCAAGGAGCCGGTCGGCTTCGCGAAGCGCTGAGTGCCCTCGCTTGAGCACCTCAATGGTCGTGAGCGGTTGAGGTTGGGATCGAACGAAGAGGCCTGCGGCCTCTTCTAATTCGCGGAAGACGGTTTGGGTCATGCGGTCGTGCAACAGGTGGAGTACCGGGGTGAGATCAACCGGTTCGTTGTGCTCTACCCTGTAGCCGATTCCCCTTTCAATCCGGTCCACCGAGGCTAGGCCGCAGATCCGAGCGATGTCGGTCGCTTTCGAGGACCAAGGTGAAATGGTTCCAGGCCTCGGAACAACGAGAAGCAGTCGCCCCTTGGGCTCCTCAGTGCCCGTTGCGCGGGGGCCGTAGGTCAATAATTGCCGCAGAACATCGAAGCCCGGGCCCTTGAGGCGGTCGGTGGCTTCTCGAAGTTGGATGAAGTGCTCGAAATGGGCACTCAAGCCTGTGACCGCAGGGGTGATCGCTCGAATCTTTCGGAGAAGCTCCGAGGATCTCGAGCCCGAGAGTGCGGGAGCGCCGCGAAGGTGCAGCATCAGGCTTTCGGACTCCTCTTGATCTAAAAACTACAGAAGGCCGAGCGTGACAGCGCGACGTCGCACGGCGATTTCTTCCTCAGATTCGACGACCACAACTTCGTCAGGCTCGATTTCAAAGATGGCCTGTCCTTTGGCGACGACGGCCCCATCGGAGTCGACCATCAGGTTCCGAGTGATTGTTCCCGAGAAGGGAGCCAGAACTTTGTTGAACATCTTCATGACTTCGATGATGAAGAGCGGCTGCCCTTGTTCGAAGTGCATCCCTTCCTCGACCAAGAGGGGCATGTGCGGGGCTTCCCGGGCATAGAATGTCCCACCGCTCGGCGTCACGATTTCGTTGCTGCTTTGGACCGGCGGCGGCGCGAGCTGTCGAATCAGCCCCGTAGCGATCTCTTCGTTCATAAACTGCTCTGGAAACACTGGCTCAAGTCGTTCATCGACTTTGATCTGATCAAAGCCGGCCTGGTACGCAATCCGCGGGATGATCAGGAGGAGGTCAAGTCCGAGTTGGTGTCCTGCATGTGCGGCTTGGCAGTCTGCCCAGGTCTCTGGGTCGAGGGATCCGATGGGCTTGCTGTTTGAGGGTTCAAGGAGCGGCCCGACTTTCTCCCAAGTGTCGAAGCCAGCCCTTTCCTCAATTTCCCTGTAAAAGGACAACCCTTCCTGAAGGAGCTGATCATCACTTTCCCAGATCATCTCGGATGCAGGCTTCGCAGAGTCATAGTCCATGTGGAGATAGCGGTAGAGCTCGGAGAGAATTTGAACTGGGTTGACCGAGAACAGAGCGGTGTCGCCCTTCATCTCCCAGAGACGCCCCTGATGTCGGCCGATGAAACCGGCCAAGGCGTGCGGGTCTTCGAGCAGTGCTCGGAGTGGACGGATCAGCAAGGTTTCCTTTGCGGCCAGGGTCTTACGGGCTTCGGGCGAAGGCATGGCCTTCATGAGTTCTTTGACCGCAAGGTTTAGATCGACGTCACGGGTCAGTTGAGCCAGGGAGCCGACCGCCGCGAAATAGGGGCTGAGAAAGCGAGTGTTGGGCTTCATCATCGGCTCAAGGCCGAGGGTCCAGTTGATCAATCCGTATTGGACGGGAACGCTGGTTTCGACGTCATCTCCCCGAATCTCAGTGCAGCGCATGATTTCGGATAGGCGTTCGAGGTTGTGAGCGCGGTTGTCTCCGTGACTCAGGACAAGTGCGATGTTCGAATCATATGCGCCTGCGAGGTTGTAGTACATGAATGATCCGGTGTCCGGATTCCGATTTCCAATGCCTTGATCATCTCGAATCTCGAAGGGCAGGGGAGGAGACCACGATCGAATGAGTCCACCGGCATGGGGCTGGAGTGCGGCGTTCGTTGCATTCACTCGAATTTCGGCGCCGGAAACGTGACGGGGTGTTCTTTCTGGTCGAGGCAGTCTTTCGCCATGAAGTGCGATCAGAGCCATGACCTCGATCAGCCGCTCCACATAGAAGACGTCGCTCTGATCTTCGGGGTTGGTGAACTTGAGCCGGTAAGCCAACTCGGTCACGCCGTGCTCGACTTGAATTCGGGTATTCATTTCCATGAAGAAGTGGTCGAACCCTTCGACAATGCACTCGAAGGTCGAGACGCTGTCCAGCCCGACACCTCCAGCAAAGGCTTCCGCGTCGCGCTCCATGGCCGCGAGCGTCTCTTTGTCTCGCTCAAGGGTTTCCCGCTGGGTTCCCTCGTAGCACGGGATCGCCTCGTCGAGGAGTTCGCTTGTTAAAGAAAATTCGAGCTGTTTCTGCTCGCGCATTTGGATCGAGCAGTCTCTCCCTCCGAGTGCGATGGACCAATCGCCATTTCCAACGACTTGGATTTCGTTGTGTCGGGTGGTTTCAAGGTTCAACTCGATCAGGAAGTTTCGGTTGGATCCGGGGTCGACGACTTTTTGTTCGGCCAGGATTTCCATGACGGCTTCTGGGGCCTGTTCCTTCTTTGAAATGACCCGCTGCCCCTTGCCGCCGCCGCCGCCGATGCACTTGAAGCGAATGCGTTTGCCGGGATATTCGGCCCAGATCGCATCGATTTCGATTTCCGCAGCCTTTTGGAGTTCTTCAATGGTGACCAGTTCAGTGGTGGCGGCGTAGCCTGCCTGCAAGAGCGCCTCGGCGTTGACGGAGAGGTCGCTGCTTTCGTTCCAAGCCCAGCTGAGGCTGTGCTCCTGGGCAAGGGCCTCGAGGCCTTTTGGGTCACCGACTCGCCGGAGCAGGGCGCGAGACGAAATGTCATCGACGCCGGGGACCACCGCGTTGCCGAGGCCTCGGGCCAGTTTTTTGGCCTCGTCTTTCGCCCCGGCCTTTCGAATGACCTCGGAGGAGGGCCCCATGAAGCCGATCTCTGCATCCTCAAGCGCTTGAATGAACTCCGCATCCTCGGCCATGAACCCATAGCCAGCAAAGACATGGGTGTATTCGTGGGCTTTGGCGATTTCCACGATCTCGGCGATGCGGGCCAGTTTTTCTTCCTGGCCGGCTCCCATGTAGTCTGCGACTCGATGGATGTTATTGGGCCAAGGCATGGTTCGGATCTCGGGTGCGAGGCACCTCGGGTAGACGATGGAGTCTTTCTCCGAGAGGAGCATTCCGTATTCCGAGACGCCAATCGCATCGAAGACCTCAAACGCCTCAAGGCGAACGGGGCCCCGGCACACCACCAGGCACTTTACGCCTTGCAGTGAAAAGGATCGCTTCCACTCTGATTCTGCTTCGTGGATCGCTTGCGGAGAAAGGTCAGCACCCAACATCACTCGTGCTCCCGCTGTACACCGCTCATGGGCTCGGCGGTGTAATGTCGCATTAAATAGTCAAGGTTTTGAGCAAGCACGCGTCGGCTCTCCCCGGGCATCACAAGGCTTGATACAGATCCGAGCGACAGCGCTTCTTTCGGGTTCATCAACTCGCGCTCATATTGGTCGGAAAGGCCGGCCAAAGCGGCGTCTCGGGTTGCGGCAGCCTCTTTTTCGGAGTCGCCCCGTTCGATGGCTGCATCATAGTTGCGGCTGATTTCGCGAATTTGATCCTTGTAGACGAATTCGGTTCCGGCGGGTCCCATCACTGCAATCCGAGCCATCGGCATCGCAAAGACCCGGTCGGCCCCAGTAAAATAAGAGTTCCAACAGGCGTAGGCCCCGCCGATGGCGTTACGAATGATCATGGTCATTCGAGGCGTTCGGACATCAATAATTGAATCGAGGAGCTTGCGGCCAGCCAAGATGATGCCGCGATGCTCCTGCTCGGTGCCGGGCATGAAGCCGGATACGTCCTCGATGAAGATCAGGGGAATGTTGTAGACGTTGCAGAAACGGATAAAGCGTGTGCCCTTTAATGCGGCGTCGACGTCAATCTGGCCAGAGGCCACCGCTGAGTTGTTCGCGACGAATCCGACAACGTGGCCGCCGAGGCGGCCGAAGGCGGTCACGAGGTTGCGCGCCCTTTGCGGTTGGAGCTCAAAGAATTCCCCATAGTCCGCGATCTGCTGGAGGTAGAGCGTGATGTCCATGGGGGCGTTCATCCCGGCGGGCGACGCGAACGTACGCCGGAAGAGCAAGTCTTCCTCTGAGTTGTGGCAGTCGACGGGGTCGGAGGTGGGCGCGAAGGGAGCCAGTGAGTGGTTATTGTCAGGGAGGTACTGAAGGAGTCGAAGCGCCGTTCGCAGCGAGCCAAGCTCGTCGTTGGTCGTGAGGTCGCAGACGCCACTGAGGCCGTGAACGCCGGGCCCCCCTAAATCGTCGGCGCTGACGGTTTCTCCAAGCACCGACTTGACCACGCCCGGTCCGGTCAAGCCGATGAACGTGTCCTCACATTGGACCATGAAAGAACCCTGACGCGGAAGGTATGCCCCGCCGCCGGCGTTGTAACCAAACATCAGGCTGATGCTTGGCACGAGGCCGCTGATCTTTCTGAGGGCGGTAAAGGCTTCGCTGTAGCCGTCCAACCCGCCGACTCCTGCCGGCACGAAGGCGCCCGCAGAATCATTCATGCCGATGAGCGGAATGCCGTTCTCGCCCGCCATGTAAAGAAGGCGCGCAATCTTGGCACCGTTTGTCGCATCCATGGAGCCGGCCCGGACAGTGAAGTCGTGGCCGTACACTGCGACGTCGCGTCCGTCGATATTGAGGATGCCCGTAACGATCGAGGCCCCATCGAGGGCTGGGCCCCAGTTGCGAAAGAGGATGTTGGGTTCTTCCTGAGTCAGAACTTTAATTCGTTCCCAGACGGTCATCCGTCCCTTGGCGTGTTGGGTTCGGACCCGATCCACTCCGCCGCCGAGAAGCGGCCGACGATTGAGCTCCTCGCCGAGCCGGAGGGCATCGTCATAGAGGGTTTCCCC
>NHEP01000078.1 GCA_002171515.1 bacterium TMED88
GAGACGCCGAGGATATCGCATCCTCGCTCGAAACGTCCGGGCGGGAGGCGTCGAGTTGGACCTGATCGTCCGCCGTGGCCGGGATCTTGCCTTCGTCGAGGTCAAAACCCGCAGCTCTCAACGCACAGGACTTCCCGAGCTGGCGGTGGACTTCAAAAAGCAGCGCCGATTGACTCAAGGTGCCGAGGCGTGGCTTCGAGCCCATCGGCACATCGGCTTGCGCCCGCGGTTCGACGTCATCGCTTGTGAAGTCAGCGGATTCAAAACCAGCCAAGAACAGTGGTCTCTTCGACACTTCAAGAATGCATTCGAGGCCTGCGAAACCGGACCAAGCTTCTAGGCCGAGCCCGCTTCTTTGAAGAAGATCGACCAATCGCTACGCTAGCCGGCCGCACCCCCTGACAAGGAGCCAACATGGCCGCAGATTCCGCTCGACGCGTTACAAAGCCTTGGGGCCACGAGATCATCTGGGCACAGACAGACCGCTACGTGGGCAAAGTCATCTCCATCGATCCCGGCAAACGACTTTCGCTCCAGAAACACCTCAAAAAAGATGAGAGCATCCTGGTCATTCAAGGCACTCTACGGCTTCATCTTGAGAATGACCAAGGCGTCGTTGAAACCCTTGACCTTCCGCCGGGAGATCATCGCCGAGTTCCGGTGGGCCGAATTCACCGCTTCGAAGCCCTCGAAGAACGCGTCGAGGTCGTAGAGGTCTCGACTCCCGAACTGGACGACGTGGTTCGCCTCGAAGACGACTTCAACCGAGAAGGCACGAGCGAGCCGTAGCCCGCCAAGCCCACGCGCGGAGCAAAAAAACTAAGCGCGCAAAGCGCCGGCTTGTCAGCTCTCGCTGTTCTCTTCCACCGGTTCAGCGTCGCCCGCGTCCGTCGATTCGTCCGCGGCGGGCTCGGCGGCTTTGCGGCGAGCCTCTTCTTCCGAATGCTGCTTCTGGCGCACCGCTTTTTCCGCGGCCTTCGCCTTTTTACGAGCCTTGCCCTTCAGGCCCTTCGTCTTTTCTTGGGCCTCCACCACCGCCGCTTCCTCAACGACCTCGGCAACTTCGGGCTCCTCATCTCGAGCAGCCATCTCTTCGGCCGAAACCAGCTCGGAGAGATCACGAACCTTGCTGTGCAATCGAGCCTTCTTGCCGGTCAGGTTGCGCAAGTAGTACAGCCTCGATCGGCGAACGTACCCACGACTCTTGATATCCACCTTGGTCACGAGCGGTGACTGCACCGGAAAAATTCGCTCGACGCCAACGCCACTCGAAATTTTTCGAACAGTAAAGGTTTCCCCCGCACCACTTCCACGGCGACGAATCACAAGACCTTCAAAGATCTGGATTCGCTCTTTTTCGCCTTCGCGCACGCGAACGTGAACGCGCACCGCGTCCCCCACCCGAAACGGCGGCAGATCACCTCTCATTGTCTCTTGCTCAACGAAGTCCAGCGTTTTCATGATGCGAAGGCTCCCTGTTGGGTCGCGGCTCTTCACCGCACATCCCATGCTTAGTCTTTTCGTTCTCGACCACTGTCCCCAACCGCCCGGCTCCGGGAAAGCAAATCCGGTCGTCTCAGACGGGTTCGTTCGAGGGCCTGCTCACGTCGCCATCGGGCGATCGCCGCATGGTCTCCGGACCGAAGCACCTCGGGTACCGCGTGGCCGCGGAATTCGGGGGGACGAGTATAGTGCGGCCCCTCCAGAAGATCCTCCCCAAAAGAGTCCAGGATTGAAGAAGCTGGATTTCCCAAAACGCCGGGTAACAGGCGCACCAACCCCTCGACCAATGCCATCGCGGGAATCTCGCCCCCAGACAGGACGTAATCGCCTAACGAGACTTCCTCATCGACCGCCAGGTCGAGCACCCGTTGGTCGATCCCCTCGTAGCGCCCGCAGACCAGAACTAGGTGCGCCTCGGCACTGAGGGCCTCTAGCCTTCGCTGGTCGAGCCTTTTGCCCTGTGGGGACATTGCCAGAACACGCCCCCGGCGCGCTGGACCCAGCGGGCCCGCAAGGTCTTCGATGGCAGGAATCAAGGGGAGGGGTCGCATCACCATACCCGGCCCGCCGCCATACGGGCTGTCATCCACGGTTCGATGCCGGTCCTCGGTCCAGTCGCGCAGATCGTGCACGAAAATTTCCGCACGGCCCGAGGCCCGGGATTGCCCCACGAAAGAGGCTTCGAGGAATGGCCCAAAAAGCTCGGGGAAAATGGTGAGGACGTCGACCCTCATCATGCCCCCTCCCCATCGATGAGCCCAGGAATGTCTTGAACGACGATGCGTCGACTCTCCCGATCGACTTGGACCATGATTTCACGCGCTGTGGGAATCAAGACTTGTCCCTTCCCGACCCGCTCCACGACAAGAACATCATGTCGTCCACTGTCCCAGAGTTCGCGGACGGTGCCGATCGCTTCCCCACTCGTCGTTTCGACCCGACAGCCGATCAACTCGTGCCAATAAAAGTCATCTGCGCCGAGCGGCTCAAGATCCTCGGCATCCATCAGCACAAGGAGGCCACGTAAGGCCACGGCGGCATCACGATCACTCACGCCCTCCAGCGCAAGACGAACTTCACCCGCCCGGCCGGTCCCGACGCGATGAACGGGGTATCGCGTCGGCTTCGGATCTTCAATGCTGGACCCGAGCCGCACTTCACTCAGAGAAAGCAGCGTCTCCGGGCCGTCGCCGAACCAGCGCACCCGTACCTCGCCACGCAAGCCGTGGGCACCGGTGACGCGTCCGATCTCAACAACCGAGCCCTGGGTCTTCATGTCTCGCTGGAACCCCGACCACTCGCTGAAATGATGTCCGAGGGCCGACTGTGCTCGAATCCCGACGGTGATTCCGCTCGATCAGCGGCCCATCGCCGGTCGTCGCAGCCTGAGATTCTCAGTCGACGATGTCGAGACGCAGACGGCTTCCGCCAGCCGAGCGAGACAACAAGGCCCGCATGGCTTTCGCCACTCGGCCCTGGCGTCCAATCACGCGACCTCGATCGTCGGCCGCCGTTTCGAGCTCAAGCGTTCGACCATCGTCGGACACACTCACGGCCACGGCACCCTCTTCCTCAACGAGAGCCTTGGCGATGAACTCCACCAGCTCTGCACCCTGTTCGGCTGCGTCCGCCATCAGGCAGAGGTCCCGGAGGCAGCCACAGCCCGTCGGCGGGCGCGCTTCATGAGGGTGCGGACCGTATCGGTGAGCTGTGCGCCCTTCCCGAGCCAGCTTTCGATGCCCTCCATGTCCAGTTCAATCACTTCTTCACCCGGCCTGGGGTCATAGAAACCAAGAAACTGCAGGGGGCGTCCCTCGCGCTGCTTGCGCGAATCAATCGCGGTGACGCGATAGAAGGGTCGCTTCTTCGAGCCGCCGCGTGTCAGGCGAATCTTCACCATGGGCGGAGAATCCTCACTTAATCAGAAAAACCGACGAACCCCGTCGGTGAAGGGGGGGCAGAACCTAGGAAATCGGACCCTTGGGGTCAACCGAAGCCATTCGGGGCCGCCAGAAGGCGCCTAGACGCCCATTCTCTGGCGATTTTTCTTCTCGAAACAGTCGAGGCAGGCGTACTGAACCGCATGCGGCGTCTGCAAACGTTCGTACTCACCATCCAGGGCGACCCGTTGGACCCGAGGCGCCGCTTGGTGGCAAAAATCGCACTCGATCGGCATCTCGCTGGTCTCCGACCGCTCCATTTCCTCACCCTGATTCCGGCCCGATTCACTCATGACTCGGGAGTATATCCAACTCGAAAGCGAAGGTCGCGGGGGGCCTCCTCGCCCAATCGGTCGCGGAGCGCTTCCAAAATCTGATGCCGCTGAAGCTGTAGATGATGCGACCAAACGCTCGTTTCGACGGCAACCTCAAGAACCTTTCCACGCAGCCCGAGCGGCCGGCTGTGGCGCGCTACCTCGGGACCCACCGCCGACTCCCAATGCTCTCCAATTTTCCAGGCCGCGGCCGCGACATCGAGGCCCAATTCATCGAGCACTTGGCCAACCACTGTGCCTAGAACTTTGGGCTGCCCCTGTCTTTTGCGGCCTCGGGCGGGGGTCAAGCCGTGTCCCGATGAACCCGAAAAACCATCCCGGTCGGAATCTTCGGATAGAAGAAGGTCGATTTCTGAGGCATTACTTCTCCCTGACCCGTCACGCGAAACACATCATCCGGCGAAAGTGGGTTCAGGTAAAGCGCGACCTGCCCGTCACCCTCGCGGACTTCCTGAGAGGCCCGGGCTGCACTCTTGGGAAAGCTGACCGCCCCACCCCGAATGTCGTCCACCGACAGGCCGAACACCCCGCCCATCACGTCTCGTTCGAGGATGCGAACCATCAATTCGTCGCCCAGCGGCTCTTCTCGCCAGAAAAGCAGAAGGGACTGGTCGCCGGCGTCGGCGACAAAGGCAGGATGGCCCTCTTGATCGGCAAGCGCTTCGGTCGCCCGAGTGGCGGCGTCCTCGGCGCCTGAAAGGGCGACGGTCCGACAGGACCACCCCGGGAGTTTTTCTCGCCAGGCCGTCTCACTCGGGACTTCTCCGCGCAAGACCACCCGATGAATGGGCAGCAGTAGGCTTCCCGGCGCGTAGGCGTTGGCAAAAAAAGCGAGCGTCGATTCGAACGGAGCTTGCCCCTCGACTCCGCCGGCGACCTCGCGCTGCTCGCGTCGATACTCGAGGGCCGTTTCGTAGCGGTGGTGGCCGTCCGCGATGACACATGAACGGGTGCTCATAAAATCCTTCAGGGTCGAAATACCCTGAGGATCAGTCAAACGAGCCAACTCGTACTCAACACCGGCGCCATCTCGCGCGGTCCCCAAAATCTCGCCCCTCGCGCCAAAAGCTGAGGCCAGAATCGCGGCCAACTCGTTTTCGCGATCCTCGTACAACATAAAGACGCTCGAAAGATTGGCCTCGGCCGCACGCAGCAAACGCAAACGATCAGCTTTCGGCCCCGCCAACGTCCGTTCATGAGGGAGAACCACCCGTTCATCGTATTCGGCCAGCTCCAACGCCCCAAAGAAGCCGATTCGCTCGAGGGTGGCGCCCTCCGGGGCGGTAAAGCGCTGCTTCATCACATAGTAGGCGGGCGCCTCATCTTGAACGAGAACCCCGTCCTTAAGCCAAGCCTCCAGGGTCTCGGCAATCTCGGAGTAATCCGCCTCCGCCTCATCCTTCACGTCCCGGGTCAACTCGAAGCGAATCGCATTGTGGGGGTCGCGATCGAAAAACGAGCCGCGCTCGTCCGCCGCAACGACGTCATACGGGGGGACCATAACCTTTGAAAGGTCGACGCGGTCGGGGGCGTAATGCACTGCACGAAAGGGTCGAACAACCGTCATGAACTTCGATCTCCGAAATAGGTCAACAAGGTTGACGCCTTCATCTTGAGGGCGCGGATGGGGGATCAATCTCAATTTCCAGTGGGGCCAAATCAGCCAAACCGATGCGACCCACGCGAAGCAAGCGCGCTGGACGACACGTCAAGTCCAACACCGTACTGGGCGGTCCCGCCGAGGCATCCTCCCCGGCCACCTCAAGAAGGAAAGGGCTGTCCGGGGCGTCGCAGAGGCGCCGAGCCGTCTCGCCATTGTGCGCCGGAGCCTCGCCAGTTCGATTGAGACTCGTGGCCGTCAAGGGGCCCAGCCCCTCCGCTTCTGCTCTTTGCGCAAGCGCCGCAGCCAGCGGATGGGGGCTACAGCGCACGCCGATCGCCCCATCTGAGCGAGCCACACCCGGTGCGAATGGGCCGCGACTTCCCAAAACCAAAGTCAGGGGTCCGGGCCAAAACCGCTCGGCCAAGCGCGACGCGACCGGGCTGACCTCGACCCCCAGCGACTCAAGGGCGCTGGCCCCGGAGATCAAGACGGAAATCGGGTGGTCGGCTCCGCGTCCCTTCCATAGCCGAAGCCGCTCCAGGGCCGCCGAAGACCGGGCGCAGGCTGCCAATCCCCAGACCGTCTCGGTTGGAAAGGCAACGAGCCGGTCCGACCGCAAGGCCGACAGGGCTTCGCTGAGTCGGGCCTCGCGAATCACTTCCATCGAATCGACTTTCCTCTCCACCACCGCCGTGAGGCTCATTCGGTCTTTCGCTCCAGGCCATCGTGCTCCAAGATCGCCTTGGGTCGCCCAGCCCACCCGACCGGCGACGCTTGCACTCACGAATCGGTCAACCGGTCCAGAGCCCGCGCGCCGATATCCTGTCGCCACTGCGCGCCCTCGAACTGAATCTGCTCGACCACGGCATAGGCGCGCTCTCGAGCCTCTGTGATATCGCGCCCCCGGGCCGTCACACCCAGAACTCGGCCCCCGTTGGTTTCAAAATCGCCTTGCTCCGACATCCGGGTCCCCGCGTGAAAAACCACCACCCCGCCCTCTTCGGAGCCCACTTCAAGACCCGATATGCATCGACCCTTCTCTGAACTTCTTGGATAGCCCGCCGAGGCCAGGACCACACAGACGGCGGTCTCGCCCCAATTCAAGTGAGATTCCACCGGGAGTTGGCCTCGGGCGGCGCCCACGAGCAGAGGCACCAGATCCCCCTCCATGCGCATCATCAAGGGCTGGGTCTCCGGATCGCCAAAGCGAACGTTGAACTCGATCACGTACGGGTCGCCCGAGGGATCAATCATCAGACCGACAAAGAGAACGCCCACGTAAGGATGACCTTCGCTGGCCATTCCGCGAATCGCTGGATCGACGATGCGTTCTCGAATCCGACGCTCCACTTCTTCTGTGACCACCGGGGCCGGGGAGTAGGCCCCCATCCCTCCCGTGTTTTCGCCCCGATCACCATCCAGAGCTCGTTTATGATCTTGCGCGGCGGCCAAGGTCACGATCCGTTCGCCATCACTCAGGGCGTAATAGGATGCTTCTTCTCCTTGTAGCCACTCTTCGACGACCACGGACGCCCCAGCATCCCCAAAACGTCGATCGGCCATCATCTCTTGCAGAGCCTGCTCCGCATCTTCGGCTGTTTCGCACATCGCGACGCCCTTACCCGCCGCCAAGCCATCGGCCTTTACGACACAGGGACAGGCTTGAGCCTGCACATAGGCCCGGGCTTCTTCGAGTCGGTCAAAAACTCGGTGCTCCGCGGTGGGAATGCCATGTCGGTCCATAAAGGCCTTCGCAAAGGCCTTACTGCCCTCAAGTTGAGATGCACCCGCCGAGGGCCCGAAGGTGGCCACACCGGCGTCTCGCAGACGGTCCGCTAAACCAGCCACCAGCGGATCCTCAGGGCCCACAACAACGAGATCGACGGATTGCTCTCGGGCAAGTTCAACGAGACCCTCTAGATCTCCCGAGGCAATCGCAGGAAAACATTCGGCGAGTCCCGCCATGGCATCACTGCCCGGTGCCGCGAGGACCCGATCGACCTGGGGGCTCTGAGCAATCTTCCAAGCCAGCGCATGCTCGCGCCCCCCGCCTCCGACGACCAGTACCTTCATGCCCTCACTTTCTTCATGTCGCGCGTCCGGTCGAGCTTGCGTCGAGAAAACCCATTATCGATCGGTCTCCTGGCCCAAGCCTAGTGCCGAAAGTGACGCACGCCGGTAAACAGCATGGGAATGCCGAGCCGATCAGCGGCTTCAATGACGAGCTCATCGCGATTCGAACCGCCGGGCTGAATCACCGCCGTTGCGCCCGCCTGGACTGCCGCCTCCAGCCCATCGGGAAAGGGGAAGAAGGCATCACTGGCCAAAATAGAGCCCGAGAGCGAAAGCCCTACGCGGCCCGCCTTCGCGACCGCATTGTGGACCGCATCCACTCGGGAGGTCGCACCGCCCCCGACGCCGAGGGTTTTTCGGTCATCGGCAAATACGATCGCGTTACTCTTCACGTGCTTCACAACTCGCCAAGCGAACTCGAGGGCGACCCGCTGCGCCTCGGTGGGCTCCGCGCGGGTCACCAACTTCGCACTCTGACACTCGTTGACCGCGGCGTCGGGCTCCTGCAGAAGAACCCCACCGAAAACCCGACGCCACTCAAGCTGGGCCACATCGAGTCGAGATGCGTCATAGGCCAACAGGCGGCGATTCTTTTTTGCCTGCAACACTTCAAGCGCCCCGTCGTCAAAGCCGGGCGCCACCAGCACTTCGGTGAAAATCTCGTCGACCGCTTCGGCCAGGGCTCGGTCGAAGGGCCGATTGCAAACGACGATTCCCCCAAAAGGTGAATCGGGATCCGTTTCAAAGGCGTTTCGATAGGCCTCCGCCGGGCTTTCGCCCGCCCCGACTCCGCAGGGCGTGTTGTGCTTCAAAATGCCCACTGTCGCTCGATCCTCGGGCGGGAAGTCCAGGATCAAGCCCAGGGCAGCCTGAACATCGACGAGATTGTTGTACGACAGTGCCTTGCCGTGAAGGGGCTCCACCGCATCGAGAAATCCGCCGTAGACCGCTGCCGCTTGATGGGGATTTTCGCCGTAGCGAAGCGAGCCCGCCTTCGGCAGGCCTTCGATAAAATCGTCCGGGAACGGCCCTTGCTCCTCTGATTCGACCTGAGCCGCCAGCCAGCCCTGAATTGCCGCATCGTATCGGGCGGTGTGGCGAAAAGCCTTGAGGGCCAGTCGCTGACGGGTGGGCTGGCTCAAACCCGAGTCTCGCTTCAACTCTTCGAGAATCGACTCGTAATCACCGGGGTCGCAGAGCACGCCCACATCCGCGTGGTTCTTCGCAGCCGAACGCAACATCGACGGGCCGCCGATGTCGATTTTCTCGATCGCCTCGGCGTAGCTGACGCCAGCCTGGGCCACCGTCTGCGCAAAGGGGTAAAGGTTCACCACGACAAGGTCGATCGGGGCAATCCCTTGAGCTTCGAGGTCTCGGCGATCCGAATCGAGGTCTCGGCGCGCCAGGATGCCCCCGTGGATTTTGGGGTGCAGGGTCTTAACGCGTCCGCCCAACATCTCCGGGCTACTGGTCAATTCGGCCACGTCGAGCACGTCGAGGCCCGCGTCGCGCAGCGCCGCGGCGGTGCCCCCGGAGGCCACCAACTCGACCTGAAGTTCGGTGAGGCCTCGTCCGAGTTCGACTAATCCTGTTTTATCAGAAACCGACAGCAGAGCGCGTCCGACCGGGCGCGTCGTTTCAGTGGGGGGCATGAATTCCTCTACGATGACGAAAGAATTTGAGGACGGGGGGTTCGCAGGGGTTTTAACGAGAGAGCCCTCCGAAGTCAATCGACGGGGACCCGAATCCGCCCGGGCCCTCCATTTCACCGTGACGGTCGAAACAAGCCGTTTTGGCGGCAACCGGGCCAGGGCTCGGGTACGCTCCATCCAGCAAAGTGAGCTTCTCGCAACCCATGAGGTCGATTGGCGGTGTCCAGCGAAACCGCGAGCCCAGCGCTCCGAATTAGCATCAACGGCGATCCGCACTCAGTGCCCGGTGGAATGACCGTCGCCGGACTCCTCTCGGAGCTGGGCATGGCGGAACGCCGCATCGCAGTCGCTCGAAACGGCGAAGTCGTCCCCAAATCCAGCTTCGACAAAGCGGGAATCGACGCGGGCGATCGGATCGAAATCCTTGAAGCCGTTGGCGGCGGATGACCTAAAGATGAATAAGGAATGTCAAAAATGGCCGCAATAACTACCAAAGATCCCTTCCAAATCGGCAATCGGACATTTCACTCCCGCCTGATCATCGGCAGCGGCAAGTACGCGTCCTTTGAGGAAAATCTGGCCTGCGCAGAAGCGTCCGGCGCCGAGGTCGTGACCGTCGCCCTGCGCCGGGTCAATCTCGACCCCGCCAAAGGGCCGAGCCTGCTGGATGTCCTTTCCCCTGAACGCTTCACCATTCTGCCCAACACCGCCGGCTGCTATACCGCTGAAGAGGCCGTCACGACCGCTCGGCTGGGCCGAGAGCTCCTCGACACAGATTTGGTCAAGCTCGAGGTCATCGGCGACGAGCGGACGCTCTATCCCGACGTGGCGGCGACCCTTGAGGCCGCCGAGACGCTTCTCGCCGAGGGTTTCACTGTCTTGCCGTATATCACCGACGACCCCGTTGCCTGTCAGCGACTGGCCGCGATGGGGTGCCCCGCCGTCATGCCCCTGGCGGCCCCGATTGGAAGTGGCATGGGGATTCGGAACCCGGCCTCGCTTCGAATCATTCTTGAAACGGTGGAAGTGCCGGTCATCGTCGACGCCGGCGTGGGGACGGCCAGCGATGCCGCAGTCGCCATGGAACTCGGGGCCACCGCGGTTCTTATGAACACCGCGATCGCCCAAGCCAAACAACCCGAACCGATGGCCCACGCCATGCGGATGGCCGTAGAGGCCGGTCGGCTGGCGTACACCTCCGGCCGCATGCCGATGCGGCTCTACGCGTCGGCCTCCAGCCCCCTGGATGGGATCGCACGGCTCTGACCGTCTCTCGCCGCCCTCAACTCTGCCTCGTGACCGATCGAGCCAGCCTTGGCCGCCGCCCAGAGCAGCTTCTGCTGGCTTGCGTCGAAGGAGGGGTCGACCGAATCCAGCTCCGCGATCGCAACCTGGACGGCCAAGCTTGGCTCGCCTTTGCCGAGGAGGTGCAACAGACCACGCAACGGGTCCGCCCCGAAATTGAAATCATCGTCAACCGGCGGGTCGACGTCGCGCTCGCAATAGGTGCCACGGGCGTTCATCTCGGCTTCGATGCGTTGCCCCTTGAAGAAACCCGCGCTCTGCTTGGAGAGAGAGCGCTGATCGGTGTCTCGACCCATTCCGTCGACGAAGCGATCGCGGCCCATCGCGCCGGCGCCGACTACATCCACCTCGCCCCGATCCACCCTCCCCTCTCAAAGCCCTCGACCCGGCCCCCGCTTGGGATCGCCCCGGTCTTGGCCGCCGCGTCCGCTGGCCTCGCGGTCTTTGCTCAAGGTGGGATCGGGCCTGGACAAGTCCCGGCATTGGTCGCCGCCGGGGTGGCAGGCGTGGCCGTGACCGGATCTCTCCTTCAGAGTGGCGACCCTTACGCACAGGCCCTCGCCCTGCGCAGGGCTTTGCAGACCGACCCCGAGAAGCTCTGAGCCCTTACAGGGTCTCACACACGGCACCGCCCCCAATCCCGGTCCAGATCAAGCGCAGGGGGTGTTCGAAGCGCCTCTGAAAAGCCGCTTGCAACGCCGGCGCGACGGTTTCCCGATTCCCGGGCTCCACCAAATGAACCGTGCAGCCCCCGAAGCCCGCACCGGTCAATCGCGAGCCAATCACCCCCGGCAACCCGTCCGCGATCTCGCAGAGGGCGTCGAGTTCCGGCACTGAAACCTCGTAATCATCGCGAAGGCTGACTTGGCCCTGCGCCATCACACTTCCGAGAGAAGCCCAATCCTGCGCCCGCATGGCCTCGCAAAATTGAACGACCCGGTGATTTTCGGTCACGATGTGGCGGACTCGGCGATTCAACGCAGGCGCGAGGAGGCCCTCGAGCGCAGGCAAATCATCGACGACGAGGTCCCGAAGGCCCCTGACCCCAGAACCGAAAACATTCGCCCGCTGGATCGCTGCCCAGGCCTCTGTGCACTCCTGGACTCTCTCATGGTAGGCCCCGTCGGCGGCCAGAGCTCGGGTCACTCCAGAATGAGCGATCAGCAAAGCCGGTGTCTCCCCGGCGAAAGCCACAGGCTGAACTTCCCGACTTCGACAATCGATGCGGAGTGCGTGCCCAGGCTCGCTCAGCGCACTGGCAAACTGGTCCAAGATCCCGCAGCCAACGCCGACGAAATGACTTTCGCCCCGATGAGCGATTTCTGCCCAGCGCCTCGGGGTTCCCCTGCCTTCTCCCCAACAAGCCAGCCAAGCCGCGCAGACCGCAACACCCAGCGCTGCCGAACTCGACAGGCCTGCCCCCTGTGGAACCTCGCTGGAGACGGTCAGCTCAATCCCGGGCAGATCGACTCCCTGTTCGCCCAGCGCAAAACCCACTCCCTGGAGATAGTCGATCCAACTCGCCTGCGGTCGCAGGTCATCCAGCACAAACTCGGCCCGCTCATTGAGATCCAAGGCATGGGCGATCACGCGTCGATCCGAGCGCTTTCGCGCCACCACGATGGTTTTGTGATCAATCGCGCAGGGCAAGACCAGCCCCTCGGTATAATCCGTGTGCTCGCCGATCAGGTTGACTCGGCCCGGCGCACACGCGGCCACCTCCGGGGACAGACCGGTCCTGTGCCGAAATTCGGCCGCCGCCGCGGCGATTTCAACGCCTCGGCTCGATCTCAGCCCGGCCTGCTCGACCTCTCTCGCTGGACTCACTCGGCTCCCTCCCCACTCGATCGACGCCGCTGAACCTTCTCTCCACGGAAGGTGCCTTAAGACAGGACCGAACGTCATCCAATCAAGCAGAAAATCCGCTGGGGGAAATGGGTCCGCAGGAGGGTACCTTTCTCAAGCGGAGTCGCGGCGAGGCGGCAACGCTGGCCCGGAGGCAATGTGAAGCAGCAGAGCAAAATTCGGGCGCACAAGATTCTCATCGGTCAGGTCGCGGTTGGCCTTCTCCTGCTGGCCGCAACCATGGGACCACCCGATTCCGCGCACGCGGGGGATCCCTTCCTCCGCCGAACGGCCACGGTTCACGTGGTTGAGTCTGCTGGCCCCGCAGTCGTGAACATCACCACGGAGCAGATTGCCCCAGAGCAAAGCCCTTTTAGAAAGTCCGCCCCCAACTCGCCTTCCGATCGCTACTTCAATGAACTCTTTGTCCCGCGAACATCTCGAACGCTCGAGAATCTCGGATCGGGGGTCATCATCAGCTCGCAGGGACATGTTCTCACCAACGAGCACGTCGTGGCGCGCGCCACGCGAATCTCGGTGACTCTGGCGGACGGTCGCGCTTTTGATGCCCGAGTGGTCGGTGCCGACCCCACCAATGACCTGGCCGTTCTTCAGATCGAAACGGAATCCCCTCTGCCTTGGCTCAGCCCCGGTTCGTCGCGAGACGTGATGGTGGGCGAACCCGTGATCGCCATCGGGAACCCATTTGGCCTGTCGAATACGGTTACGACGGGGGTTCTCTCGGCCACAAACCGTTCGGTCAAAGCCCATGGCCACACGTTTCATGGCTTCCTTCAGACCGATGCCTCGATCAACCCGGGCAACTCAGGTGGTCCGCTGCTGAACGCAGAGGGGACCCTCATTGGCGTCAACACAGCCATCTACGATGGGGGGGAAGGAATTGGCTTCGCCATTCCAATCGATGTAGCGACCCGAGTCGTGGCCGAGTTGATCGAGCACGGCGAGGTCCTGCCGGTGACACTCGGGATCGAATTCCAAGATCTCGACCCCGCGCTGCGCGAGGTGATGGCGCTCCCCAGGGAAGTGCGAGGGGCCCTGATCAACAGTGTTCAAGTCGAGGGGCCCGCCGAACGAGGGGGCCTGCAACGGGGCGACATCATTGCGCGGATCGACGACCATCGGCTGGAATCCGCCCGACAACTCTTTGAAATTCTGGAGACTGTTACGCCCGAGCAGAGTCTAGAACTTGAAGTGTGGCGAGAAGGTCAGGCACAAAACCTCTACGTCGTCGCAGAAAAGATTCCCGACGACGTTCAGCACAAACTAGCCCGACGCCTTTTAGGGCTCGACCTGGCCTGGAGAGCGCCCGGGGCCTACGCGGTCAGCTACGTGCGTTCGGGGTCGCCCGGAGAGCGAATCGGGCTCCAAATGGGTGACTACGTCCTTGCAGTCAACGGACTCCGCCTCGACGGAGATCCGGCGCTCGTCCGAGCCATGCTCGACCTCCGAGGACGAGAACGGGCCCTCCTCGTGGTCCAGCGCGGAGCGGGTCGTTACCATCTAACCGTTCCCATGCGCTGACTCTCTTCTCGATTCGGCTCAGCCCACTGACTTCGGGCTCACCCGGGAACTATAAATTGACTGGCAACGTCAGAGACGTCTGATCTCGTCCCGTGCGTCATCATCGACCCCGAAAAACCACTGACCCAGTCGCCCAACGAGGATCACAAAAGAAATGAATCGAACCCAAATGGCTCTTCGGAGCTGTGGCCCAATCCTCTTGCTCCTCGCCGCCCTCTTCGCCGCCCCTGCACAGGCGGAATCCCAGGGTCTGTTCGACCGCCTGCTGGGACGAGAAGCCGACCAGAACCAGACGGAAGGCCAACCGGACGGTTCAGGGGAGTTTTGGGAGACCGATCGTGACCCGACCCCCATCCAGCCGATCGGGGTCCCGACCTCTTTTGCCGATTTGGCCGAGGAAGTTTCTCCCGCCGTGGTCAACATCCGGACCTCTCAAACGGTCACCGGGATGCCCGGCATGCCGCCCCAGCTTGAAGAGTTTTTTGGAATGCCCTTTGGTGGCCGCGGCGGACAGGAGCACAAGCGCGAAGGCGCCGGAAGCGGATTCGTGATTTCAACCGATGGGTATATCGTCACCAACAACCATGTGATCGATGGAATGGACGAGATTTTTGCCGTCTTCAAAGATGGACAGGACCTCGCCGCCACCGTCGTTGGACGCGACCCCAAGACCGATATCGCCCTGATCAAAGTCGAATCACCCACACCCCTTCCCGCGATTGCGCTCGGCGACTCAGATGCGATTCGCCCGGGGGATTGGGTCGTAGCGATTGGAAACCCGTTCGGGCTCGAGCATACGGTCACCGCAGGGATTATCAGCGCAAAGCACAGACGCGATGTCATTGGCGGCAGCTACGATGACTTTATCCAAACTGACGCCGCGATTAATCCGGGTAACTCGGGCGGGCCACTGATCAACCTGGCTGGCGAAGTGATCGGAATCAACACCGCGATCAATCCGCGGGCCAATACGATTGGCTTTACCGTGCCGATCAATATGGCCAAAAACATCCTGCCCCAGCTCCGCAGCAAAGGCCACGTCACCCGTGGGTGGTTGGGCGTCGTGATCCAAGGCATCACACCCGAACTTGCCGAATCCTTCGACCTAAAGAGTGAAGAGGGGGCGCTTGTTTCGAAAGTTTTGCCCGATGGACCCGCCGCGGCGGCTGGAATCGAACGGGGTGACGTCATCATGAGCTTCGACGGCAAAAAAATCGCAGAATGGCGCGATTTGCCGCGGGTCGTCGCCGAAACCCCAGTCGACAAATCCGTCGACGTGGTTGTGATTCGGGACGGTGACACCAAAACCCTCGCCGTCGAAATCGGCGCCTTGGATGAGCCGAAGCTGGCCGGGGACACGAACGAAGCGAGCAACCCCGCGGTCTTTGGGCTCCGCGCCCAAGATCTCACCCCGGAGATTGCTGACCAGCTCGGCCTTCCGGATGACTCCGGCGTTCTGATCAGCGAAGTTCAGCCCGGCAGCCCCGGCGAAGAGGCCGGGCTCCGGCGCGGTGACGTCATCGTTGAGGTCAATCGACAAGAAATCAAAGATCTGAAGCAGCTGCGGGAGGAACTTGCCGACGGAGACAAGACCGTCCTCCTTCTCATTCGACGAGAAGACTCAACCCTCTACGTGCCCCTGAAGCGAACCGGCTAGCCGAGGACCCGAGGAACCCGCGCTGAAATGCCCGTCACGATCTCATAATTGATCGTGGCAAGAGTTTCGGCCCATTCATCGACATGAGCCCGTTCGGCGCCCTGTTGACCGATCAGGACAACAGGGTCTCCAACCTCCACACGACCTCGGAGAGCCGTCACGTCCACAAGGGTTTGGTCCATCGTGATGGTCCCCACCTGGGGACACCTCTGCCCACCGACGAGGACCTGCATTTGGTTCGAGAGCGACCGCGGCAGGCCATCTCCGTACCCAACCGGGAAGGTTCCGATCAAGGATGGCCGTTCCGTACGAAAGGTATGGCCATAGGACAACCCAACTCCGGCGGGCACCTCCTTCAGAAAAGTCAGGCGGGTCACCCAATCAAGAACCGGTTCAAGTTCGGCGGCCCGCGGATGAGCCACCCCTATTGAAGGCCGCAATCCGTACATCGCGATTCCCGGGCGCACTGCATCAAAGCGACTCTCTGGCCAATCGAAAATCGCCGCACTGTTGGCCATATGTCGAAAGGGGATAGCCGCCGCAGCCGTCTCCGCGCAGGCGCGTTCGAAAGCCTCAATCTGTGTTTGCGAGAAGGTGCTCTCGGGTTCATCCGCGAGGGAAAAGTGGCTCATCAATCCTCGAACACGGATCCCTTCAAGCGCCGTGGCCCGCGCAACCAGCTCAGGCATCTGCTCGGGAGACACACCGATCCTGCCCATCCCCGTATCCACTTTAAGATGAACGGAAACCGGGCTACTGCCGTCCACTCTCGCCCGAGAAAGGGCCTCAAGCACCTCCCGAGAGCCCACGACGGGCTCAAGTCTGTGCTCGACGATCGCCCCACAAGCCTCGGGCGGGGGAGCCGACAGCACCACAATGGCCGCCTCAGCGCCGGCCTCCCGAAGCGACACCGCCTCGCTCACGTGGGCGACACAAACCGTATCGATCCCCAAAGACTCAAGATGCCGCACGATGATTTCAAGGCCATGCCCATACGCGTTCGCTTTCACGCAGGGCCAAAGGGGCCGCGGACCCGCCAAGTCCTGAAGCAAACGGAGGTTCCGCGTCAGGCGGTCGAGATGAATGAAAGCCTGGCTAGCCTCTTGCACACCGTTCCTTTCCTTGACGGATCGTCGATTCAAGATTCTCGCAAAGGTTCATCGTGGGGGGCAAGCGAATCAAGGGAGTCTAGGAGCCGTTTCCCTGTATGGGCCGCCATCACGGCCTCCTCCTCGGTCGGCATCACCCAAACCGAAATCGAACTGGCTCCTGAACTGATGCGCGGCGCGTTCCGACGGTTCCCTTCCTCAGCCAATTCGATCCCTAACCAGCTCAGCCGATGGCAGATCGCCGCTCGCACCTCGGCTGAATTTTCGCCAATCCCCCCGGTAAACACCAAGGCATCCAATCCACCGAGGGCCACGATCATGGCCGCAAACTCTTGGGCAGCGCGGTAGACAAATAAATCAACAGCTTGCCGGGCTTCCGGAGAAGAGCTCTGGAGAAGTGTCTTCATATCTGAGGACAAGCCCGAAACGCCCAGCAATCCGCTTTCATCGTGAAGCAAGCGAGACAACTTTGGCTCGTCGTAGTCGTGCTCTCGCATCAGATACAGGAGCACGCCGGGGTCCAACGCTCCGGGACGGCTTCCCATCATGAGTCCATCGAGAGGAGTCAACCCCATAGAAGTCGCGACACATCGACGCTGGGCAACGGCGGCCACGCTCGCCCCACTCCCGAGATGCCCGATGATCAACCGTCCATTGGCCGTCGAACCCATTTGATCGGGTAAGCGCTGGACAACACCCTCATAGGAAAGGCCGTGGAAGCCATATCGCCGAAGACCATGATCGTGTTGAAAATGACGAGGCAAAGGGAAGCGCTCAGCCCAATCAGCTTGCGTTCGATGAAACGCGGTATCGAAGCAAGCAACCTGCAGCACACCCGGGTGTGCCTGGCTCATCGACTCAATGGCCGCTAACCCCTGCGGCTGATGCCGGGGCGCCAAGGGCACGAGTTCGCGAAGGGCCGCGAAAACCGCCTGATCGATCACCACCGGCTCAACAAAGCGAGTGCCTCCGTGTACAATGCGATGCCCCACAGCCCGAATCCCTGCCCCGGGGCAGTGTCGAGTGACGCGTTCAAGAATGAGCTTGAGGGATCTTGCGTGGTCCCAATCCGAGTCCTGACCGCCCCCCAGCAACTCTTCCTCGAGAACCTTGTCGCCGCGCAGGCAGATCCAACGGGGGTTCGCCGGCATCCCGTCAACCCGCCCCCGCAAAAAGGGACCTTGAGGGCGCTGCGCATCGGACTCAGGAATCCAATGGGCCGCGTCATACACAGAGAACTTGAGGCTCGACGAACCCGCGTTCAGTACGAGAATGGCGTCGCGTGTCATGTCGACTGGCTCTGTCTCACTGCAATTACCTCGCTGAAGTCACAGGAACAGCCCTTCGGTCGAGCCTCTTGCCGTCGTCGGCTTTACGCTCGACGACGCCTATGGGAGAATCGTATGTCTCCTAGTCTGCCCAAACCAAAAGGAACCGTCGAATGCCCGAAGCCACCCGACTCACCGCGGACGGTCGACCCGTCACCAATGGTCCCACCGTGATGACGCCCTCAGAAGCCTTTGTCGAGACTCTCGTCGCCCAGGGGGTCACCGAGGTGTTTGGAATCGTGGGTTCGGCTTATATGGATGCTTTCGACCTCTTTCCCGCGGCGGGGATTCGATTCATCCCAACAGTGCATGAGCAAGGGGCCGCCCACATGGCCGACGGCTACTCGCGAGCCTCGGGCCGACATGGTGTGTGTATTGGCCAGAATGGTCCGGGCATCACAAATTTTGTGACGGCCATCGCCGCGGCCTATTGGGCCCACAGTCCAGTGGTGGCGGTCACTCCCGAAACGGGAACCCTCGCTGTTGGACTGGGCGGCTTTCAAGAGACCAATCAGCTTCCGATCTTCTCCCCCATCACCAAATATCAGGCCCACGTCAACAACCCGGCCAGAATGGCAGAGCTCACTGCACGAGCCTTCGACCGCGCCAAGGTCGATATGGGACCCACCCAACTCAACATTCCCCGGGACTACTTCTACGGGGAAATCGAGTGTGCGATTCACGACCCTCTCACCATTCGCCGGGGCGCAGGCAGCCTGACTGATCTCGACGCCGCCGCCGAGGCCCTCGCCGCTGCAGAGTTTCCTGTCATTCTGGCTGGAGGCGGCGTCGTCGCCGCAGACGGAGTCGACGCCTGTGTACGACTGGCGGAGATCCTCGGCGCGCCGGTGGCCAACAGCTACCTCCACAACGACTCCTTTCCCGCAAGTCACGAACTTTCCTGCGGTCCCCTCGGCTACCACGGCAGTAAGGCGGCCATGTCGCTCATCTCAAAAGCCGACGTCGTCTTGGCCCTGGGCTCTCGGCTCGGCCCCTTCGGCACGCTTCCCCAATACGGTTTCGATTATTGGCCCAAAAATGCCAAGCTCGTTCAAATCGATGCAGATACCAACGTGCTGGGCCTCGTGAAACGCGCCGACGTCACGGTCTGTGCCGACGCGCGAGAAGCCGCTGAAGCCCTCGCTCTTCGCCTGGCCGAAAAAACGCTGGCCGGATCTGCCAACCGCGAAAGCCGCGCCGCCACGATCCAAGAGGAAAGACAGGCTTGGCGCGACGAGCTGAATGATTGGAACCACGAAAAAGATGATTGGAGCATCGAGGTTGCTGAGGACTCAAATTACATGCATCCGCGCCCGGTTCTCCGCGAGTTACAGAAAGCGCTCCCGGCCGACGCCATGGTTTCGACAGACATCGGCAACATCTGCCAAATCGCCAACAGCTACCTCTCATTTGAGCGGCCCCGAAGCATGTTTGGCGCCATGATGTTCGGGAATTGCGGCTACGCGCTCCCGGCCATGATTGGCTGCAAAGTCGCGGAACCGGATCGCCCAGCCGTGGCCTACGTGGGCGACGGCGCATGGGGGATGAGCTTCGGAGAAATCCTCACCTGCGTTCGAGAACAGATCCCCGTCACCGCGGTCGTTTTCAACAACCAACAATGGGGCGCCGAGAAGAAGAACCAAGTCGACTTCTATTCCAATCGATTCCTGGGCGTCAACCTTGAGAATCCGAGCTGGGCGGAGGTGGCGCGCTCATTGGGCGCCGAGGGCCGGACGATTCAGAAGACCTCCGAGGTGGGCCCGGCCCTGGCAGACGCCTGCCGAGCGCAGCAAGACGGAAAGACCACCGTCCTCGAAGTCATGGTGACCCGAGAACTCGGCGACCCCTTCCGGCGAGACGCGCTCAAGCTCCCGAAACGTCTGCTGTCGAAATACAAAGACTACTCGACCGAGTAGCCCGCCTCTCGGAGAAATCACGATGACAACCGCCGATCCCAAGCGTCACTACTGGCTGCCCTTCACTCCAAACCGTGAATTCCGAGCCCACCCGCAAAATTTTTCCCGGGCCGAGGGCATCCACTACTGGAGCGAGGCGGGGCATGAAATCCTCGACGCCAGCTCGGGACTTTTTTGCACGCCTCTGGGTCACGGCCGGCGAGAGATCGCAGACGCCGTCCATGCACAATTGCTCCAACTCGACTTCGCAGGAGCCTTTATCCGGGGGCACGACCGAGCTTTCGAAGCGGCCGAACGCATCGCTCGACTGACGCCGGCTGGACTCGACCACATCTTCTTCGGGAACTCCGGATCCGAGGCGGTTGAAACCGCCATCAAGATGGCCTTCGCCTATCACCGAGCCCGAGGAGAAGGACAACGTACACTCCTGGTTTCACGGGAATTGGCTTATCACGGCGTCAACCTCGGCGGCGTGGGCCTCTCTGGCATTCGAGCCAACCGAACCCACTTTGGCGCAACACCGGGGGCCGTCGTCCACCATATGCGTCATACGGGCATTCCGACCAATCGATTCGCCACCGGGCAGCCCGAGGCTGGAAGTGACTTGGCCGAAGACCTCGAACGCCTCTGCGGGACCTACGGGGGCGAGAACATTGCGGCAGTCTTCGTGGAACCGGTGGCCGGGTCGATCGGATGCCTCGCTCCGCCTGTCGGTTATCTCGAGCGAATCCGGGAAATCTGCACGGCCCACGGCATCCTCTTGGTCTTCGACGAGGTCATCACCGGGCTCGGACGCTTGGGCCACCCCTTCGCGGCCCAGGCCTTTGGTGTGACCCCCGACGTCATCACCATGGCCAAGGCCTTGACCAATGGCATGCAGCCGATGAGCGCCGTCGCCGTTCAATCGGAGATCTACCAAACCCTTGTTGAAGAATCCGAGAGCCCTCTGGTTGAGTTCTTCCACGGCTACACCTACAGCGGTCACCCGGCTGCGTGTGCAGCCGCAGTGGCCACCCTCGACATTTATCAAGAGGAGAAGAGTTTCGAGCTGGCGGCCAAGCTCTCCAAGACCTTCGGCGAAGGGATTAGCGCCATGTCGAATATTCAAGGGGTGACGGGCGCCCGATCCTGCGGCCTGTTTGGCGCCGTCGACGTGGAACCGGTGGACGGTCAGCCCGGCCGTGCCGGCTACGAGACCCAGAAAAAACTTTTCGACCTCGGCCTACACCTCAAAGCCACCGGCGACAGCCTGCTGATCGCCCCCGCTTTCACCTTTACGCCGAGCGATCTCGAGACCCTTTTTGAACGCTTGCGGGCCGGCCTCGAGGGGTAGCGCCCGGAAATCGCAAGCGGTCTGACGCCCCGCACGTCCGGAGGCTGTATCCAGGGGCTGAAACGGCCCCGAGAGCCCTCCGGGGCGCCTTCTTGAAAATTTTCATGGGGTGCACCCTCGGGACGCTTGCATCGGTCGGACGCGTGCCAACCCTCTCAGCATGCAGTCAGACAAACTTACGATCAAAACCCAAGAAGCCATCAACCGCGGGCAAGCCATCGCTCGGGAGCGTGGCCACAATTTTATCGAATCGACCCACTTGCTCGATGCGCTGCTTGAGCAGGAAGAGGGCAGTACCGTCCCGGTCCTTCAGAAGCTCGGACTGTCGGTGCCGCGCCTCCGCGAGGCTGTCGGCCAGGCCCTCGACACGCTGCCCAAGGTCAGTGGCGGGAGTCCTGTTCAACTCGGACAGAGCGCCGCTCAAGTACTCGAATCTGCTTTCGCCGAGGCGGACCAGCTTAAGGACGAGTACATCTCGACTGAGCACGTGCTGCTCGCAATGGTCGCCAGCGAGCGGGACCCTGCCGGACAAATCCTTCGAGCAGAAGGCGCGAACCACGAAGCCATTCTCCAAGCGTTGGCTTCGGTTCGCGGCGGCGCTCGCGTGACCGACGCAGATCCCGAGTCCAAGTACCAAGCCCTCGAAAAATACGGACGTGACCTGACCAACGTCGCCCGGAGCGGAAAGCTCGACCCGGTCATCGGGCGCGACGAAGAGATTCGTCGTGTGGTGCAGGTGCTTTCGCGGCGCAGCAAGAACAATCCTGTTCTGATTGGAGAACCGGGCGTTGGCAAGACGGCCATCGCTGAGGGCTTGGCCCAACGCATCGTCGCCGGAGATGTGCCGGATACCTTGAAGGATCGGCAGCTCATTGCTTTGGATATCGGCGCCCTCATTGCCGGCGCCAAGTACCGCGGCGAATTCGAAGATCGCCTCAAGGCTGTTCTGCGCGAAGTCTCGGAGGCCGAAGGGAAGATCATTCTCTTCATCGACGAGCTGCACACCATCGTGGGCGCCGGAGCCGCAGAAGGAGCGGCGGACGCCGCGAATATGCTCAAGCCCGCGTTGGCCCGTGGCGAACTTCATTGCGTGGGCGCAACCACGCTTGACGAATATCGAAAGCACATCGAAAAGGACTCGGCCCTCGAGCGGCGCTTCCAACCCGTCGTGGTCGGCGAACCGAGCGTCGAGGACACCATCTCGATCCTTCGCGGCTTGAAAGAGCGCTACGAGGTCCACCACGGCGTGCGGATCAGTGACAACGCCATTGTGGCCGCCGCGACCCTCAGCAACCGCTACATCACGGATCGCTTTCTGCCCGACAAGGCCATCGATCTGGTCGATGAAGCCGCCAGCCGCGTTCGCGTTCAGATCGACTCGATGCCGGAGGAGCTGGACCAGCTTGAACGAAAGCGCATGCAGCTGGAGATCGAACGCGAAGCACTCAAGAAAGAGCAGGATGAAGCCAGTCTCGCTCGTAGCGAAGCGGTGGAGCTTGAGATCGCCGAGTTGCGATCGAAGGGCGATGCCATGAAGGCGCGCTGGGAAAACGAGAAAGCGGTGATCGCCGACGTGCGCACCGCCAAGGAGCGGAAGGAAGAGCTCGAGCTGGAGCTGGAAAGAGTGACCCGCACCGGAAATCTCGAGCGCGCCGCTGAGATTCGCTACGGCGAGCTCGTGCAGCTTGAGAAGGAAATCGATGAAGAGCAGGTCAAGTTGGACGCTCTCCAGAGCGAGGGGTCCTTGCTCTCGGAAGAAGTCACCTCGGAAGAGATTGCCGAAATTGTCTCCAAATGGACAGGTGTGCCCGTTTCAAAGATGCTCGAAAGCGAGCAGCAAAAGCTCATCCACATGGAAGAAGCCTTGCATCAACGCGTCATCGGTCAGGATGAGGCCCTTGTCGCCGTCTCCAATGCAGTGCGTCGAGCCCGGGCGGGACTCCAAGATCCGGAGAGACCCATCGGGTCGTTCATTTTCCTGGGGCCTACTGGCGTCGGCAAAACCGAGACCGCCCGCGCCCTGGCGGATTTCCTTTTCGACGACGAACACGCAATGGTTCGCATCGATATGGGTGAGTACATGGAGAAACACTCCGTATCCCGACTCATCGGCGCGCCGCCAGGCTATGTGGGCTACGACGAGGGGGGCCAGCTGACCGAAGCCATTCGGCGGCGACCGTATAGCGTTGTGCTCTTCGACGAAATCGAAAAGGCGCACTCCGATGTGTTCAACATCTTTCTTCAAATTCTCGACGACGGCCGACTCACCGATGGCCAAGGCCGAACGGTGGACTTCCGCAACACAGTTCTGATCATGACGTCCAATATTGGAAGTTCCTACATCGTCGACCTCTCGGAGGCGAGCCAGCAGAGCGAGATGGAAGACAGGGTGATGGATGCGCTCAAGGGGCATTTCAAACCCGAATTCCTGAACCGGGTCGACGATGTCATGATTTTCCATCAACTCGGCCGGGACCAGATCGGAAACATTGCCGAGATTCAACTCGAACGCGTCCGTTCACTCCTCGCGGACCGAAGACTCAGCCTGGAGGTCAGCCCCGCGGCGATGACGCTCCTCGCGGATCGTGGCTATGACCCGCAGTACGGCGCACGACCTCTTAAGCGGGTCATTCAGCGCTTGGTGCAAGACCCGCTGGCCATCCGAATTCTGGAAGGCGAGTTCCCAGAAGGATCGAAGATCCAGGCCGAGGCCAACCCATCCGGAGACGGACTGGATTTTCGAATCCATTGAGTGAACCCGAACGCGGGACCGCAGCCCGGTCCCGCGTTCGGTCACCGATCTCCATCGAGCGTGCGGCGCTGGTAGAGGGGGCCATCTTCAAACCCAAGCCGGCGGTACCAGTCCCGGGTGCCCACCGCTGAGATCACAGCGAGTTGGTCAAAGCTTGCGGCACGGGCCCTCTGGGCGGCGGCCTCGACGAGTTGACTGCCCAGACCTCTATGCTGGGCGCGATCGCCGTCGCGCAGCCCCAAGCCCAGCGACGCCCCATACACGTGCACCTCTCGAATGACTGCGCAGCCCCGGAGCGCCTCCGGGGTTTCAGAGGCCACCGCTGAAATCGGCAACGAAAGCCGAAGAAAGCCCGCCAAACGATCGTCCTCGGTCACCATTTCAAGGAAACGTTCCTCGCCCACCGCACTCGAGTAGGCCGTTTCGCGCAGGACGAGCCGGTCGAGATCGAAGCGCTCTCGCTTGATTTCACGCGACCGAATATCGACGCAATGTCCTCCACGGCGCGCTAACTCTTGCTCTGCGATTTGCCGAAAATTGGTCAGTTTATTGCCGACCACGATATCGTCGGAGGAAATATCTCGGATCACTCGCGTCACGCGGCAATAGCGGGGCACCTTTGCCAAAGCCCCGACAATCACCTCAAGAAGCTCCTCGTGGGTATAGGGCCGCCATTCTCCACGGCGATAGTGATCCATGAGCTCCGCAGTCTCGATCAAGCTGCAGGGGTAAATTTTCAATTCATCCGGGCGTATACCCTCGTCATCAAAGAGTCGACTGAAATCTTCCTGTTCCATGGAAGGCGTTGACCCCAACAAATTGGGCATCCAATGGGCATGTATTTTAAACCCCGCCGCCCGCAACAACCGAAGGGCCTGTCGCGTCGAGGCCACATCATGGCCGCGGCCGTTTTTCTCAAGAATTTCATCGGAAAGCGATTGAATGCCGATCTGGACCTTGGTGCAGCCCAGACGACGAATTCTGAGAACCTCTGCTGCATTCACGCGATCCGGCCGGGTTTCAATCACTAATCCCACGTTTCGGCACATCTTTTTTTCGTTGCGAAGATGGGCCGCCTCAAGTTCTAACCAAGTCGCCGATTCTGAGCGGGCCAACAGACGCCCATCGAGTCTTTTTCTAAGGTGAGTCGAGACGGTATCGTCATAGCCCCGGCCAGCGGAGTCGGTCAAGTCTGCAAAATCTCGAATCTCAAAATCGACATCGCGACGACCGTCGATTCCATCGCCAAAATCCGACAGCGCATCAAAACAACGCTTCACAAACCAAATCTGGTACGCCTCGGGGTAAGCGGACCAAGTGCCTCCCAGAATGATCAGCTCAATCTTGTCAATCGGATGCCCGATCGCCCGATAGGTGGCTAGACGATTCCAGGTCTGATCGTACGGGTCGAAGTGACTATGAGCGGCACGTTGTGCTCCGGGTTCATCAGCGAGATAACTCTTTGGCATCCGCACGTCATTGGGACAAAAAACGCAACGCCCCGGACAGGGAAAAGGCTTGGTCAGGACGGTGAGCGGGGTAACGCCGCTTTGAGTGCGGACCGGGCGCAATTGCACGCGCCGAACGAAGGTTTCTTCGTCAAGTCGAAAACCAACCTCTGGACCCAGGGCTCGGAACCCCGCGATGATCTGACTCCGGGAAAAAAAACCCTGACCATCTCGGGGGTGTGCCCGCAGAATTCGATCAAAATCCGCGGGGGGGACGACGCCCCCATCGTCGGGAAGAGACTCGACGGCCCGAACGATGGCCACCAAGGACTCGCGATGCCGGACCGGATCAAAGTCGGCGACGTGGGGCGGGCGGAGCGCGGGTGGGTTTCGAGAGGCCATGATGACCGCGTAGAGTACCATCCTCGGCGACCTAGCCGAAAAACAGCGGCCCGAGATTCATGAACGCTCAAACCCGACAACAGCTTCGCGATCTAAATCGCTTATTTTATCGCCAGACCGCCGATACGTTTGCGGAAACCCGAAACCACCCTTGGCCCGGTTGGGATCGGATCCCCCTGCCGAATCTGCCCCAAGGACGGCGTTTCCGAATCCTCGACGTCGGCTGTGGAAACGGGCGATTTGCCGTCGCCCTTCATGGCCGCTTGGCGGGCCCATTCCAGTATTTCGGCCTCGATGACAGCCCCCTGATGATCTCCCTGGCCCAGCCCGCCCTCGCCCATCTCAAAGACGTCGAGGCTCAATGGATTCAGGCGGACGCCCTGGCGGAGACGCCAGGCGACGATTGGCCCAACACATCCTTCGATTGGGTCGTCGCATTCGGCCTGATTCACCACGTCCCCGGACTCGCCCAGCGCGAGCAGTTCGTGAAGCAGCTTGCGGAGCGGGTCGCACCCGGCGGACAGCTGGTCATCGCCGCGTGGCAATTCGCCGACCAAGAGCGCTTCGAAGGGCGCACACTCGAATGGTCGAGCCTCCACGATGCGGGCCACCCCGCCGTGGAGCCAAGCCAGGTCGATCCAGGGGACTACCTGCTCGGTTTCGGCTCTCCGAACCAGGCCCTCCGATATTGTCACCACTGCGACGAGGACGAGTTGAATGCATTGTCGCAGAGTTCCGAGCTTGAGGAGATCGCCCGTTTTTCGGCGGACGGACGGAGCCAAAACCTCAATCGATACTTGGTTCTGAAACGACCGAATCTCACCGAACACGCTTCGGAAAAATCTCCTTCGGCCTGACGACTGACGCCGAGCCTGATACGGTGGGCCGACATCGAAAACAGGAGCACTTTTTGGAAACCCATCACAGCAATCGATTTGACCGGGACACGGCGGTGACCCTCGTTGAGGAGGGCACCTACTCCACTCGATTCGATCCAGGATGGTGGATCATCCGAGGGCCCAATGGAGGCTACCTCGCGGCGATTCTGCAACGAGCGATCACCGCGGCCGTCGATGACGTCGCCCGCCTCCCTCGGTCCTTGACGGTCCACTACACCTCCCCACCGACCGAAGGCGAAGCCCTGATCGAAACTCGGGTCGAGCGCCGAGGCGGCTCACTCAGCACCGTCACGGCCCGCGTGACCCAAGCGGGCAAGCTCCGAGCGCTGGCCCTCGCCGCCTGCTCGACCCCCCGTGAGAGTCACGCCTTTTACCACGCGGAGATGCCGGATGTGCCGCCGGCGGACTCCCTGGCCCGGGGCGAAGCCGCAATCCCTCTGCACGAGCGGTACGACTATCGATTCATTCCCTCCATGCAGCCCAATGCCGCAAACGAAACCGCTGTGATGGCCGCATGGATCCGACCCGAGACACCCCGGCCGCTCGATCACCCGCTGCTGGCCGCCTACTCGGATGCTTTGCCCCCAGCGGTTTTTGCCCGCGCCCATCGAGACCAAGCCCTGGGCGCCCTGCCCACCGTCGATCTCACCATCCACTACCGGATGGATCCCGCCGAGACGGGGGTGCGCGACGACGAACACTGCCTGGCCATCTTTCGCTCCCGCCTGGCGCACGGGGGCTACATCGAGGAAGATGGAGAAATCTGGAGTGCCGACGGACAGCTTTTGGCTCAGTCCCGTCAACTCGCCGTCATTCTCGGCTAAGCGAACACGGCGGCCGACTCATTGCATCGAGTCCGGCCCGGGTGGGAACTCGCACCGGCTGCGGGACGTCTCTTCGGAGAATGGATCAAAAACATCGGAAGCAGAACCCTTGAAGCGATCCGCCGCCATTTTGGGATTTTGGATTTTCCTTGCAGCGGGTCTGTTTGGTTATCTCGCCGGCGACGCTGTGGTCGAACTCCGGGAATATGAAAGGACCGTCACCGTGAAGGGCCTCGCCGAACGAGAAGTCCCGGCTGACGTCGTCCTCTGGCCGATCGGCTTCACGACCGCGGCCAATGAGCTTCCTGCGCTCTACGAGGAACTCGAACGGCAAACCTCAGCGATCCGCGAATTCCTCGGCGACCACCAAATCAATGCCTCGGAGATCACAACATCGCCCCCCGCGGTCACCGACAAGCTGGCTCAGCAATACGGCAACACGACCCAGATGGCCTTCCGCTACGTGGCCAATCAATCCGTCACCGTGTACTCAACCGACGTGCCCCGAGTTCGAGCGGCCATCCAGCGCCTTTCGGAACTCGGCCAAAGCGGCATCGCGCTCTCCAGCGCTGGGTATGGCGGCGGAATCGAGTACTTGTTTACCGGGCTCAATGCCGTCAAGCCCCAGATGGTTGAAGAAGCCACACGACAGGCCCGCGAAGTGGCCGAGAAATTTGCCGCGGATTCCCAGAGTCAACTCGGCCGCATCAAGCGAGCTCAACAAGGACAATTTTCGATCCGGGATCGCGACAAGAACAATCCGCACCTCAAACGGGTGCGGGTCGTCTCCACCATCGAGTATTACTTGGCGGATTAAAATTCCGAAGATTTGTCCCTAGCGCGGTTCGCCCAGACCGGCGGCTTCCCGGCACCGTTCAAGAACCGGCATCGCAATGGCTCGAGCACGGACGGCTCCCTGCCGGAGGATGTCTTCGACCTCGTCGGGACGCGCCGCGTAGTGGTCGCGGCGCTCTCGCATCGGACCAAAGTAATCTAGAATTTTTCCCAGAAGCTCTTTCTTCACGTCGCCGTAGCCCAGTCCACCGGCCCGAGCCCGACCCGCGAGCGCTTCACTTTCCGCTTGATCGGCGAACAACCGCCAAAGCTCGAAAAGCGCGCCCGTCGGCTCCTTGGGCTCATCGACCGGCGTGGAGTCTGTCACGATGCCCATCACGGACTTCTTCAAGGGCTTTTTCGCAGCAAACATCTGAATCGTATTGTCGTAGGACTTGCTCATCTTGCGTCCGTCTGTTCCCGGAACTACGGCGGTATCATCGAGGGTGTACGGCTCGGGCAAAACCAGCGCTTCGCAGTCGTAGGCGTGATTGAAACGCTGAGCCATATCGCGGGTCATTTCGATGTGCTGCTTCTGATCCTGACCCACGGGCACGACATCGGCGTGGTAGAGCAAGATGTCGGCCGCCATCAGGACGGGGTACGTAAACAACCCGTGGTCAACCGCGTCACCCCGATCCATGGCCGCCTTGTAGGCATGGGCCCGCTCGAGCATCCCCATTGGGGTCACGGAAGTCAGGATCCAGGTCAGCTCAGTGACTTCGGGGATATCGCTCTGTCGAAACAGGATCGCTTTTTCGGGATCGAGGCCGGCCCCCAGATAGTCGAGTGCGACCGCCTCGGTGTAGCGCCGGCGTAGAGCACCGTCGCGAACCGAGGTCATCGAGTGATAATCAGCGATGAAGTAGAGCGCATCGTCGTACTGCGCCTGCAATGCAACAAACTGACGCAAAGCCCCAAAGTAGTTGCCCAGGTGGAGCATTTCTCCAGTCGGCTTGGTTCCCGAGAGCACGCGGGTCATTCAGGCGCCCTCCCCTGGCGCAGTATTTTGAGAGTTCGCAAAAGTCAGCCAGTGGAGGTAGTCCGGATCTTCTCCGGAAACGACCTGCTGAAAGTGTTTGTACAGAGCTTTCGCGACAGGCCCTGGGCAAACCGATCCGATGGAATGACCGTCGATGGACTCCACCGGCGCGACGCCCGCGGTCGTTCCCGTCAAGAAGACTTCGCGCGCTTCAAAGAGCGGTTCCGGACGAATCCGCTCTTCGCGGACCGTATAGCCGTCCGCCTGGGCCAGTTCGATCAGGCTGAGTCGAGTGACTCCTTGCAGGACGCTTTCTTCAGGGGGGGTGAGCAGCACGCCCTCGGCGTCGACGACGAAGACATTGGTGGTCGGCCCCTCCGCGACCCAGCCCTCTTCATCGACAAGTAGAATTTCGTCGAAGCCCTCCTCCTGGGCCCGACGCTTGGCCGTCATGCTGGAAGCGTAGTTGGCGGAGACTTTGGCATGGGGAGAAATGATGTCTTCCCGGCGCTGATGGGCCTTCTTCTCAAGCCACAGCCGAATCGGCGAACGCCGGGCGGTTCTTTGGCCGGGCAAGCGTTCGACAACGTCTCGCTGCGGATCGTAGGCCGCAATCGCCAATGAGACCCTTTGGTCAATGGGCACCACATCCACTTCGACCGAGGCGAAATAAGCACTGGCCTTGACCGCTTTGGCCCCGGGATTGGCCCGAACCGCCGAAAGCACACCCTTACGAATCTCCGACGCGCTGAATTCAATCGGAAGCCCCATCAGGGCGCAGGACTGCAGCATTCGCTCGATGTGAACATCGAGACGAAAAATCGCGGGCCCCCGTGGGGTCTCGTGAACGCTCATATAGTCAAAAACGAGCGATCCCCGCTGCAGGCTATGGGAGAGGACGTGCACGGTGACGGATTCCCAGGGCGCGAGGGATCCGTTGAGCCAAATCAGACGATCGATCGGGGAATTCTCTTTCACGGGCGGGAACATATCATGCGCTGGAGGTGGAAGAAGGAGGAACCCGCTGGAATTCCCTGACACCTCGTGCCCCCTGACGGCCACTCCCTATTTCACGACCTCGGCGACTGCCTGCCGGGTGGGAGAGAACCATGTCCAAAACGATCAAGAAAGCCACCGGAGTCCTCATGATGGGGGCCCGGCTTTACCGAGAACTGGCCCTTTCGGCCCTGACGCTGATTCCCGGACGGCGAGAGGAAGCCTGATTGGCCCCAGTGCGTTGATTTAGGCGCGCTGCGCTCTCGTCGAGGCCGGCGCCGAGTTCGAGGGCTCGGATGGATCACCTTTCGGGTGATCCTCCGCCCGGCGCGCCTCGGCCTGAACGGCGCTGTAGGCATCAAGGGTGGCCGCCGCTCGATCGCGAGCGACCGAGGACGCCGGCGTCTCGAGGCTCTTCACCCAGCTCCGCGCCGCCAAGGCGAGCGAAAAGAGCAAAAACACCGCAGCCAGAATCGTCAGATCCATCGGCCCCAGCCCAAACAGCTGCGGCTGGTAGGACGTGGTGATCGCAATCGCCTTCAGGGCAAACGCGCCGAAGAGTGAGGTCCAGCCCAGCCAGATCAGTAGGTCGATGAGGGGTAGCACCGGCATGATTTTCTCCACACGACTTTCCAGTTCGGCCCATGCGCCAGAGGCCCGGATCAGTGCATGCTACGACTCTCGATAGGGTTCGGTCAATGCGGGACTGCCCCCGCGCCCCCGGAAGCGCTGAGTGGATCCAGAGCCCCCCCGGCTGCCTCGTGGCCGGATAAGAACTTCTTCAGAAAAGGCCCATTGCTCACATCGCCGCTCGGTCGGTCCTAATGGCAACAGCGGGAGCCCGGGGCTAAGTTTCGCGCCCGAATGGGCCGAAGAAAGATTGGCCCCGTCAAGCCGACGTAGCTCAGCTGGTAGAGCAGCTCACTCGTAATGAGCAGGTCAGCGGTTCGAGTCCGCTCGTCGGCTCCATCGACCCCCTCCGCTCGAGCCGCGAAGCGCATCGCGCAGCCGAAACCGAGCCCGGCGCGCTGCCCGCCACGGCGGCACCGCTAGGGATTCAACATAACGCCCATACTCGGACGTTGTGCCAGAACCCAGCTTGAATGTCCTATCCCCTCTCCTTGACTCAGTACTGAGAGCGCACTCGGTCTTTGATCGATTGTCTCGCGATGAGGATGATCACGGTTTGCCTGATTCCCTGGGTTCGGTTGCCTGATCCGGAGGCTCGCTGGCTTAGAATTTGACGACCTCGACTTCGAATCCAGAGCCGATCCGATAGTCGAAGAGCCGACTGGTACGATCCATTTTAACGCGGGGGTCGAGGCGAAAAATGACCCCCCCGCTTTCATCCTCCATCTCGGCCAGCATGGTCTTGCGTAAAATGAGATGGGTAATGCCTTGTTGTTGAAAGTACTCAAGGAATCGGTTGGGCTTCAGACAATCGGAAAAATATTCGAAGCTATTCGCAAGGCCGTCGAGATTGATGACTTTCATCAAAAGAGATCAAAGAATCTCGTGCAAAGTGGTGAGCGGTCTGGAGATAGTACAAGGCATCGTTAGGAATAAAGGCTACGATCCGGGTGTCGCCACCCGCCAGCATGGAAGCAAGCCCCGGTCACAAGACCAGGCCGCCGAGGCATGCGGGGGTTATCCAATTGAATCGCCCTTTGATTCGGGTCTCTAGAGGCAACTGCTGTGTCTCCTGCCGAATTAATGCGCTCTACAAGGTCTTGCCGAGGAGAAAACGTTACACGTTCCTGAAGAGATTCGAGTACTGCGCATCGGCTTGGACGCGCCATCACGCTAGGCCAATTGATTGCGAAAGCCATATTCGCTCCCCCACGAGCATCCAAGACCCCTCCGTATATGCGGGCATGCTACAAGCCGGCAGAATCAAAGTACAGCCTGGATCTGGCCAGAGAGTTCGTGATCTCGGCAGGGCTCCTTGCGCACTATCCCCGTCAGAGATTAGTTTCCAGGAGGACGGGTGGCGCCCTACCGCCAGCACCGTTTTGGCAGACCGGGAGGCCACTCCTCACCGATGGGAACGCATTCATGACGGGCACGACCTGATCAATGTCAACTCGGCTTGCCATCATCGTCGCGAAGATCGGGCTCCTTCTGGCCTCGACCCTTCTCTCTGTCGCTGCGCTGGAGCTTGGGCTGACGTTCTGGTATGCCGATCTCCGCGAAACCGGCCCATTGGAGCTTGTCGAGGAATGGGGGTCTCCCTTCATATTCAAGGCTCGCTCGCACCCAGAATCGAAGACATATGGTGTGAGGCGCAGCCTTCCGATCGAGCTGGCCACGCCCCCCGGCACGACGAGAATTCTCTCCTACGGAGACTCGATTTCCGCCGGTCACAAACTGAGCGAGCCCGAGACCTACGCATACATGCTCGAAAAGCGACTGAGCGAGTCGAACGATGGAATCGTCGAAGTATTGAATATGTCGCGCGGACATTCACCGACGATTCACAGCTTTCACCTGCGTTCAGACGTACCCCGATTCAAACCCGACGGAGTCGTGCTCGAGATCGAGTTGATAAACGATGTGTCGGATGAAGCGCGGGTCCATACCTCGGGCCAGGACGAGGATGGCCTGCCCCTCCAGATCCATCGTCATCGCTACCTACTCGGCTGGGACGGCCACATCCTCTCACCCCTCAGCGTTTTCGGTTCATCGATCGAACGCACGAAGCTCTACGCGAAGCTATCGCGATGGTACGGGCGGTTGCGATACAAGATGAATCCCAATCCAATCTTCGAGCCCGACTCGAACAAGACTTTCTACCACCTATACCCAGACCGTTTCCTACTGACCCAGCCCGCCCTCGACGATGGCTTCGAACGAATCTTCCGCACGGTTTCGGGGATCCAGCGCTACCTCCAAAGGCAGGGGATACGATTCTTGCTCGTCATCATCCCGTCGCGCCATGTCTTCACACGAGAGCAATACACCGAGACATCCACCGCGATCGTCGCGCGTGCGGAGAGACGCGCGGAGGAACTAGAGATTCCATACGTGTCGATGACGGCGGCGCTGGCAGAACGGGGCGGTGCGGAACTGTTCATGGACTTCTGTCACCCGACCGGAGACGGAAACGAGGTGATCGCGGATGTGCTGGAGCCGGAGCTGGTGGGGTGGTGAAAGGGGGGCGGGGATCGGGCGACTCTGGAATCGAGGACTCCACCCTCCCCTTTTCCCGGAGTCGCGTGGCGCCGGGAGTCAGACCCGACGCCGCTGTACGCAGGGGTGTACAGCCAGTCGCAGAACGCTGACCGTCCGTAGTTGTTACTTCTTCCATTGTTACGTTCTTCAGCCCTGAGGGGCGGGGGTTATGGGCCAGTACGGCTGGCCTTTCATCCCTGAGGCCCTGCAAGCATCCGCACGGCAGGCGGTCTACTGGAGTTCGCAATAGAAGCTCCTCAATATCATGATCCGATTGATCCTCCGAAAAATCCGCTCCGATGTTGTGACCAGAAGCTGGTTGAATTCCTCAACTTTGAGTCGGGAGTTTGATCCGTTCAGGTCGATACGAAAACAGGCTTCGACCGATGCGGCCGGACACCTGATCCCATGGTTTGCCTACCCCGCGATCGACTGTCTCGATCAGATTGCTTTTTCGAATCGGTATTCTCGGAAGGGGTCGCAGGAGCATCAGCTTGCAGATACCAAAGGCAGAGAAGACAAATCATCGCATACTTATCCCACGCGATGTGGGCTTTCATCAGAAGAAGCGCGTGGGTCCAAACCAGGGCCGAGGCCAGTGACCATCGGCGGAAGCGCCAGAAGCAAAGAGAGGCGGCGCCCCAGAGCACCACGAGACGCAACGCTTCATGCTCACCTAGCACCCAGCGAAGGAATTTATCCAAGAAACCCATCGTCTCGATCCCATAATCGTCAGGATTTCCCAGTGGCGGAAAAATAAAGAAAGCCACCGCAAGCAAGAGCACGCTCGCGAGCAAAGCGCGCTTCATCCCAAAAGGCTCTTTGCTTGCGCCCCTGTCCAACAAGAGCCAAGCGAGGGGCACGTAGTAGGCCCCGATTACCGCCAGGAAATACAGGCCGTGCTGCGGATTCAGTTCGGGCGTGGCGAACGCCTCGGAAGCGCTTGACGAATACGGAGGCGTCAAGCCCCAGAAAAAAACAATCCAACCCAGGAGTGCCAAGAAGCCAGCTGCACAGGCGAGGAGAGTCGGATCGATGAGGGCTGATTGGAGGCGTCGTCGAAAGGATTCCGTGCCCGAAAGGAGCTGAGTGATTCGGTACACCGCGATCGCGATCGGGACTGCCACCATATATTGACGACTGGACACCGCCACTACGAAGGCAGCCGCCGACAGAATCCAGTGCTGACGCCGGATGGAAACTAGGCCCACGAAGGCGCCCGCCACCGCAAGGACATCGGTGTAGAGATAGACGCTCGTGCCGATGAGGTAGGGAAAGCTCCATGCCCCCACAACAGATAGGAGTACGCGAGAGGTTTCTGCTCTCGCGGTCAGGACAAAAACGCAAGCGATTCCGAAAGAGAGCAGCGCGTTAAAGAGGCGACCGGCGAAGAGGCCAGCCCCAAAGGCCGATTCGAGCCAGCCAAAGATCATGAAGGGAAGAGGTGTGCTGTACTCGTCGTAAGATCGAAGCAGCTCGACCGAGGGCAACGGTTCAGCCGCAAAGCGCAGCGTCGTTGGCCAGTAATGGATTTCGTCCTTGGCGGGAGCGAACCCAAGCCAGTCGAAGAACCATGCGGTCACCACATAGACCACAGCCATCAAGGTGAGGAAAAGGATCCTCGTGCTGAGCTTCGCTTGCATCGGGGAATCGTAGAGTCCGGCGTAGCTCGTTGCAACGCGTACCCTTCGATCAGCATGGCATCGCGTAAAGCGCCTGATCGCCCCACCTGTCAGGCTCCATGGTGGACCGATACGATCTTCCCGAAATATACGGACCAAGCATGGCGTAAGGAATTGGGCATGGTGGCTTTTCCCGAGCCGACAACAACACACCATCTCGGCTTCGGGCCTTTGGGACTTTCTGCGATGCAGCGTCTCGGGTAGGCCTTACAGGCTGGATCGGGCTCCAAGCCCGCTGCAAAGGCTTCTGAGCCGGCGATCTTGCTTATGCTGCTTTCAGCGTGCCCGAGGCCTTGGACGCCCCCGTTCTCCCAGAAACTCCGACCCTAGATGAAGCCGACTCGCACGTAAGCATTGACGTCAAAAGTTGATCTTTTAGGGGGGGGGTAAGCGGTTCTATGACTGATCAATTTTGGATTAAAGGTTCATAAATCTTCTTGTTGTTTTATGGTTTCAGGAGCCAATCATGCAAACGGGGAAACTCATGAAGAAAATTGCGCAGGTAAGAGGTGATCTCGGGCACACGATTCTGGGCTTGATGAAGGCCGTTACGACAGACGAAGGCAAGCTGCCGATGCATGAAATTCACAACTCGACCTTGCACGCCTTGGCGAACCACTTGTTTCATCAGGAAGTTGATCCTTCGAAACTTGAAACCGATTTTTCGGCCTATGAACAAATCGAGGACTTGGAACTTCAAAAAGAAGTTCTTCACATGGGCGGCATCTTCCCGTTTCTCGAAGAAGAGACCGTGGAACAAAAAGCGTCGGCTCTCATTCGACTCGGTGATCTTTGGGGCGTTCACGATAAAGTTGTGAAGGGAGCTCTTGCCCTTTGCAAAGGGCACAAGCGTCTTCTCTATATGGACACTCTCCGTATGAACAAGTATGAGTTCGGCAGTACAGCGAGAACCACCCTCAAGTTTCTGCTGGGCCCCCTCCATCTCGACGGCAGCAAAAAGATCCTTGAGCAGTACCACGGGTATGCGGAGTTGCCAGACCATACGCTGGGTCGAACGATGGTGCAGTATTACCAGGACAACGAGTTCCCTCTCCCCGGGACGCCTGGTGCGACCTTTTCGAATGCATTAACCCAGCACGATTTTCATCACGTCATGGCGGGATATGACACGACTCCACTCGGAGAAATTCTCGTGCAGGCCTTTGATCATGCGATTTCGCAGGGCGATGCATCCGGTGCCATTGTTGGAGTCGTCGCTCAAATGCAAATCGGTCTCGTTTTCGATCCGTCGGTTCGTGCCTGGAAAGGCCAGTTTAATCCGGACCTTTTCTTTCGAGCCATCGAGCGAGGCAGCGATGCCAAGGTCGATTATCTCACGCCCGGATACGACATGGACCCTCTCATGGAGCAGCCCCTGGACGAGATCCGTGAACGATTCGGGGTTTCACCAGAGGGAATGCTCGTGAATAACCCGACTGATCGCTGGTGCGGAGAGATGGGACCTGTGACGGAGCGGGAGAGCAGCGACATCGTCAAACAAAAGGGCTTAAACTTCGACTGATCACTTTCCCGGCTGGCGACTCCCCTGCCCCCGATGCTGGGGATTTTCACCTCTCGTAAGACTTGGAGAAGAGATACTCTTGGGCGCTCTCCCCCGGTCTCGTCGGTCTTGTAATGAGGCCACGAGACGCGATCTGGTCGGGTTTCGAGATCGCGTGTTCGCTCTTTATGTACTCGCCCTCGCAAAGAGAAGGATGAGCCATCGTGATCAAGGCCCACTCTGAAGAAATCTGGAAACTCATCGATCAGGACGTGGAGATCCAGCGCGCCGCGACGGGCTTCGTATTCACTGAGGGGCCGGTCTGGCATCCCCGCGACCAGCATCTTCTTTTCTCGGATGTGCCGGGAAACGTCCGCCGCAGGTATACGCCAGATGGGCAGGTCGTCGAAGTACGCAACCCGTCCGAAAAATGCAACGGGATGACCTATGACGGTCATTTAAATCTCGTTGTCTGCGAACACCTAACCTCGTCGCTCGTTCTTGAGCAAGCAGACGGTAGACGCGAGGTGCTGGCCTCGCACTTTGAGGGCAAGGAATTGAACAGCCCGAACGATGTCTGCGTACGGTCGGATGGATCAATCTATTTTTCTGACCCCGAGTACGGCCGCATGCCCGGATTCGGCGAGAAGCGAGAACAGGAGCTAGACTTCCAGGGTGTATTCCGTGTGGGTCCGGACCGAAAACTTGAGCTCATCGTCGAGCGTGAGCGCTATCAACAGCCCAATGGTTTGTGCTTCTCGCCCGATGAATCCCTGCTCTACATCAACGATTCGCCCGGGGCCCTAATTGATGTCTACAGCGTTGCAAGAGATGGCAGTCTGTCCGGAGGTCGGCGCTTTGCAAACAATATCGGCATCGGCGAGCTTGAGAGCGGTATCCCCGATGGCATGAAATGCGACGAGCAGGGCAACATCTGGGTCACGGGCCCGAAGGGACTCTGGATCTTCAAACCCGATGGCGAACACCTGGGTGTCGTGGAGATTCCCGAACACGTGGGCAATTTGCATTGGGGTGGGCCGGACTGGCACACGCTCTACGTGGCGGCCAGCACTTCCATCTACGCGTTGCGCACCCGGGTGGGCCCCCACGTAGAACCCTTCATGCAGGCTTCATCTCCGGCATTCTAATACTGGGAGTCTTCAACTGCCTCGTGTCCAGAACAGCGCACTTGGTAAGCCCCGCCCGCCATGAGGGCTCCCCTAGGCATTTAACATGACGACCATACCCGGACGTTGTGCAAGAATGCAGCTTGAATGTTCTCTACCCACCGGGATGGGCTCGAGCTGAATGTGCGGAATTGAAAGAACTTCCCCTCCCAGCCGAACTCGCCGCCCTCCCAGCATTTAAGCATCACTTCGAGACTTTCGTCGGTCACGGCGCCGCGTTCCTCAAAGAGGTGGCCGCGCCCGAGCGCGTGATAGTCTAAGCGCGCCCAACCCGTTCCAACACCGAGATCGACCCGGGCCGCGGGGCGCACGTTTTCGCCGGGGCCCTCGGGATGAGCGCAATGTCGACAGCCGAGCCTGGGGTTGGGCCTGATCCCCCCGCGCTCCTGCTTGACATAGCGCGGGGTGATGGGACCTTGAGCGGAGACGCTCATGTTGCCGATCCCGCCCCGGTTATATTAGTGACCTTGTAAATCGGGGAGTGCCCTTGGCCGTAGCGGCTAAGGCTTGTGGAACTTCGGCGAGTGCAATTGAAGCGTCGTATCAAAAAGTCAACGACGATGATTTGAAAAACGCCCCTTTTTACCGAATTCTATGACTGTCTCTGACGGGTGATTCAGAGAGGGATCGGGAAACTTCTGTATGTTCTTGGGGTGGGCGGTTTCAAGAATATCTGTCAAAGCAATAAAGGAATCCCAAAATGAAGCACCGTCTCAGTCTATTGCTCTTGACTCTTTTGCTGTTCCCCTTGGTTTTTTCTTGTGGTGATGGAAATAGTGATGCGGGTTCCAGTGACATTGGGCAAGTTGCTTTTCTGTCCTCCAGAGACGGTAATCACGAAATCTATTTAATGAGCGCAGACGGAAGCAATCAACAGAACATCTCTAATAATTCTTCATATGATAATGCGCCCGCATGGAAACCCTGAGAGAATCTTCAGAGCGTCGTCTCCGCTTGAATCAATGAACAGTCCGCGGCAATAGATTCACGCCTACATTACTTGGGTGTTTGAAGAACATCACGCTTCAAAACACCCTCCTGATTTTTTAAAACCCTTAATACGGCTAAGTCGGCGGTTGGGAGCAAAGCAATAGAACCACCCATCCATAAACAGCAAGCATCCGCTGCGCGCCTGATGTCGACCTGGCAACGACTGGAAAGATCATCGATAAGGTCCTGATTTCTGAGGTACCTTCCGCAAACCCTCTACGATCTCTAGTTTTTGTTGCGACAGCCCGCGACTGAGAATCGCGGTGTGGAGCCTTCAATTGGCTTCTAGGTCACTCGCTGATGCCCCCGAATGGCGCACTGAGTCCAGCAGTCATTCGACTCTTTAGCCTCTGCGCTTGGACCGACCTCGACCAGCCACGACGCTCGGGAATACACGTGCATGTAGCGTTTGGTCGCCGCTCGGTTGCCATGATTGGCTAGCATCAGGCTCAAGGAGAGGCTCTAAAGTGCGGCTGCCCCTCTTTCTCCCCGTGATCTACCCAAAGGTCCGGAATCGGCGTTTAAAACGCGGCATACGCCAAGTGCCATGGCTGTACCCAAATACACCGAATACCATCGCAACGGATTAATTCGGCCCGGGTCGCCTGATGGGCAGAGCACGCAAAACCTGAACCAGGGAACGACGACTCAAAAATGACTATTCAAAACCGGATTGGCCGGAAGCATATATTTGGCGTGCTCGTTCCCGACTTCAACTCAGTGGTTGAGCCGGAGTTGGCGGACATGCGTATCCCCGAAGTGAGCCATCAGACCACACGCTTTGCCTTGGACGCGAACGTGCTTGAGAATATGGCGAGCGCGGCAGAGCGGCTCTTGCCCAGTGGGGTTGAGTCGTGGATTGTTGGCCTGGCCACGGACCCGTTTGCCAATGGGCTTGCACTCCTCGATCAAGGAGTGGCGCGCCTGCACGAACGTACGGGGCGGCCTGTGACCACCGCTTCGTATGCAGTGCATGAGGCCCTCGCGCATTTAAGCTCGCATCGCATCGGCCTCGTCACTCCCTTTGATGATTCGGGCAACCAACTCATCAGACAAATTTACGAAGAGCGTGGTTTCGATGTGGCCTCCATATTCGGACTCAATCGGCCCGGCCTCGACCAGATCGCCAACGCGACGGACGAAGAAACCCTGGCCGCCTTCGAAGAAGTCAACGAGAGGGGCCTAGACGCGCTCGTGCAAGTTGGCACGGGACTACCGACTCTTCACCTCATCGAGGCGCTGGAAGAGAAGTACGACCGACCTGTAGTCACCAGCAATCAGGCTTCGTATTGGCACGCTTTGCGATCGGCCGGGATTGAAGAAAGCGTCCCCGGCGCCGGTCGGCTACTCGGCTGAATTCGCCACGGGGCTCCCCTAGCGATTTAACAGAACGCCCAGACTCGGACGTTGTGCCAGAACCTAGCTTGTATGTCCTATCCCCGATGCTCAGGTCCGGACTCTCTTTTTCTCGAAAACAGTCCACAGCGTTCGTGCATATCGATTTTGATAGCGGTTTCCTGAATACCGAATCGATCGCAGCCAGCGGGTGATCGCCGGACGAGGTTTTTCGGCGACGAACTGTTCGATAATTTCGATGCCATGAGCTCTTGCCTTTGCATCCGTGAACTCACGTGCCTCGGACATACTGAAGAACCATTTATGTCGATCCTGGGGTCGGGTGGTCGGCAATCCGTAGTGGCCAAACTGCCCCCGCCCTTTCTCGATCGGACGACGTGCGTCACACCAGCAGTTGGGAAGCGATGCGATGATGAACTGAGAACTCACTCGCACCACTTCGTCAAAAACGAAATGTAGATTTTCGAGGTGCTCAAGAGTGTCAATGCAGAGGACTGCTCTATAGGAGTCTTTGTCAAAGGGTAGGCGGGTCATGGTTTCAAGATCGATCTTCAGATCGGGGTTCCCGCAAAAATCGATGCCTGTGTAGGTGGCCGCCTTGAGCAGGTCGCGTAGAGGTGCTTCGAAGCATCCGACATCGAGCACAGTCCCGTCTAGGTACTGGGAAAAATGATCGGCTACGAATTCGCTTCGGCTTTCACGCGTAGGAAAGCTGGTATAAACAACCGGAAGAGGCATATCGACGCTTCGCGACGGGCTGATAGGAGGCTCTGAGTTCACCGAAACCCGTACGGCAACTCAGCCGCGAACGGACCTGTATCCTAAATCGCGTAGCATGCCCGGTCAATCTCAGGTCCGCTCTTGGTCTTCCTAGCCCTGGGCGGCCCCTGCGCACTGGCTTATGAATCGAGGGCTGATTCCCTGGCGCGTAGGTGAAGTCGGCAAGTCGTTGCGCAGAAGAGGGGCGAGGGAGTTGTGCCAAGGAGGTTACCGAGACACCCATGAGGGATTGATTGTCTGTGGCAGCATTCATTACCGGCCATACGCGCTCTCCCGGGGCAAGCGCGCGTGACAGACCGCCGCTGCGCCGGGGCGTTCTCACTTTTCCTGGATCACTTAGAATCAGAAGCCGTAGCGGATGTCTGCTCGTTGCTACCTTATATGCGATTGCAGAGCCGCGAACGGCTCTTGCCCTTTGTAACCGCCTCATGCCCGCCAGCGTGAGCGGTGGGGCGGATTGAAGGAGGATTGCTCTAGGCTCGGGGACCAACGTCATTGCACCAGTGGCACTGGCGGCCCCAGGCCGATCAAATGAGCTCAACTCAATTGCCTGCCAGGTCATAGCGGCTGATCAGTCCGGTGCTACTTCCCGCGGTCCAAACGGTCTCTGTACCCGTCGCCGTTCCGCTGACCAGAAGAGTCAACGCGCCAAGAAGAAGGGGCAGTATTGACCTCTTAGATGATGCATATTTGAAGTTTCGTGCACTTAATCTCACAGGCCGTTTCCTTTGCTTTTCCCTGAGTCCCTGCGAAGCCCGCCCTCAGGGATCCCTCAGGGAGATTGCATGACGCCCATGCTCGGAGATGATGCAAGAACCTAGCTTGTATGCCCTATCCCCATACTTTTTTTTCAAGGTCTCGTCGACGAATCTGAAGCGTTTGGCTTACGTAACGGCGCGTGCGCAATCCAAGGGCCCCGGCTTTGTACCAGTCTGCGGCTCCGCGGTAGCCATGGGTCTTTGTTAATCCCACAAGGTCTTTAAGCAGTCGAGGGGCTAGGTGGAGAGTCAGCCTCGCTGAGGCATTTCGCGCGATCACGCTCACTCGGTTGCGCCTGCAGAGGTGTCGAATGTGCTCGCGGCCGGGGTCGCCCGGGCTGCTGGCGTGCCTTTCGTGGAGAGAGGTCGCTTCTTTTAACTCAAGGGTTTCGAAGCCGGCCAAACGCGCTCGCCAGCCCAGGTCAACATCCTCAAAATACGCAAATAGTGCCGGTTCAAACACGCCGCTTGGAAGAGAGATCGAGTCGAGCATGCTGCGTCGATAAGCCGCGGCGCAGGCGGAAGCACAAAAGAGAGGGCTTTGCGGAGTACTTTTGGCTTGGCTCCCTCGTCCGCGATCTTCGAAAGGGCCCTCCGCACTCCACTGGATGCCCGCTGTATCGATGAGCTGAGGGTGGCTGACCTGGAGCACTCGCGTCTGGAGACTGCCGACTTGCTTTGAGCAAACTGTAGCCGCCTGTCGGATTTTTGAAATCCAGTTGGGTTGGACATAGGCATCGCTATTCAGGAGTGTGATCCACTGGTCGGGGCACGTCGAGGTGGATTCGATGCCAAGGTTGCAGCCCTCTGCGAAGCCCCTGTTCTCCCCTAATTCGATCACAGTGGCACCCGGGGCTGTACGTCGAACCATCTCCACCGAATTATCCGAGGATCCATTATCGACGACGATAATTTCGTCGGCCGGATCCTCTTGAGCCACGAGTGAAGCGAGGCAACGCTCTAGGCTTTGGCGAGTGTTCCAGCTGATGACGATGACGGCGATGTGTACCATCGCGGTGAAATATTCCCCACAGAGGCTTATTTGAGGGTTTCGAAGGAATCTAACTCCAACCTGGCTGTCGAGCATATCGGTTGCAAACAGGATTTTCAAAGGGGCCTGTCTTGATTGGCCGATTTCGGCGGAGTCGTAGGCATCTCATTCGGGTAGATCCTTTTGTCCGCAGATGATTGAGTGTGTGTGTCGAGGGCGAGAGTCAGGAATCCGAGCTCGTAAAGGGTCCGGTTGGAGGCGAGGGGATTCTTTTCAGTGCACGGATCTTCTCACTGACTGTGTGAACGTGAGCTTGTTTTTCTGAGTTTTTGACAAAAGGCCCGCCACGGGGGCTCCCCTAGGCATTTAACATAACGTCCACACCCGGACGTTGTGCCAGAACCCAGCTTGCATGTCCTAGCCCCACTGGAGGAAACTTTCCTAGACTCTTGTTCCCCTTAGGGCCCGGAGGAAGAGAGGAACCCATTCACTCTACTTCCATCGGGTTTCTACCACGTGGGCGTTCACGCGCCCGGAGAGCCGCAGACGGCCGCCAAGAAATGCTAGGCACCCTCCGATTCACACTCGCTTGGATTGTTGCGGCTGGCCACCTTGAGTGGACCATCTGGATCGGCACATATGCGGTCTTCTCGTTCTACATCATCAGCGGCTACCTAATGTGCCTGATCATGAACGAAAGATATGGATTCACATCGAGCGGAATTAAGTTCTACGCGCTCAATCGCGCCCTCCGGATCTACCCCCCTTATTGGCTCGCCTGTGCGGCAGGCGCGTTGGCACTGGGCTTCGTCGCGCCTGAAACACTGCACTGGCTGGATTCGGGCTGGCGGTGGCCGAATTCGGCGTGGGATTGGTTCTCAAACTTTTCATTGATTGGATTGATCCCTTACGAAGTCGATCGTCTCGTTCCCCCATCGTGGACTTTAAGGGTCGAGCTTTTCTACTACATCGCCATCGCAATCTTCCTAGGTCGCGGGCGTAAGATTGCCTTGGCTTGGGTCGGCTTCAGCGTGACCTATCACCTCTATGTGGGCTGGGTCAACGAGAATCCGCTGATCGCTTGGACGGAGCGCTATTTCACGATCGGCGCCGCATCACTCCCCTTTAGCCTGGGAGCCGTTATCTATCATTTCCGAGCATCGATCGCTGCCAGAGTCTGCCGCCCCCGATCAGCACTCGTGGCAGCCTCATTGGTCTGGGCGGCAAATTACCTTTGCGCTGCAGCCACTGATACGGGCTTCGAAAGCCCGGGCTTTTACATCAACTGCGGTGTCTCAAGCATCCTCCTCGCCGTGCTCATCACATTGCCAAAATTCTCCACCTCGTGGCATCAGCTCGATGGCTGGCTCGGTGACCTTTCTTACCCTGTGTACCTGATGCATATGCAGGTAGGGGCCTTGACCGCAGCGCTGTGTAGCCTGATGGACTGGTCTCCGTCACTGTTCTTGGCCACAGCCCCGTTGCTCATGCTTGTCTCATGGCTCATGGCAAGATTCGTTGACCAACCGATCGAGCGTCTTCGCAATCACGTCAAGAAAGCGGTCAGCAGGCATCCGCCCCGAGAGACGCAACTGCAGTAAGCCTTATAAGGCCTGCCCACGGAAACGCCGAACGGCTACTCGATGTATCCAAGGCCGCGAAGCTGCATGATGATCTCTTCTTCGGCCCCCGATGGGACGGCCTCAAGGCGATCAATCGAGCCGACGTCATGGGTGGCAACGAGCTTGAGTGGTGCGGACTTGAGGAATGCCACGCTCCGGCCGTCCATGTCGAGCGCTGGCGGAATTCCGAGCCACGAAAGGATCGTGGGCGTGACGTCATAGATCGAAACTCCACCTTCGAAGCGCAGATGCGGCACACCGGGGCCGCGCGCAAAAAGCACGCCATCGATCGCTTCCTCGCTGACGTGCGTCCCCGTGTTCTCTGCGATGCCCGGACGATGGGGCGACTCGAAGCCGTGGTCTGAAACGACCATCACGAGATCGTTCTTCCCGTAGCGATCGATCAGCTGTCCGAGCAGGGCATCGGTGTACTCGTAGTATTCGAACAGCGCCTCCCGCGCCATCCGGCGCTCGGCCTCTCCATAGGGCCAGGCGTCCTCGTGACCCTCCCGGATCTCGAACCCGCCCCACAGCCGATGCGAGACACGATCGATGCCGGGCAGGAAGACCATAAGGAGGTCGGGCTGAAGCTGCTCATCGACGTCGATCGCCATCCTCATGATGGCGTCGTCCTCGGCAAAAACGTGGGAAAGGCGCTTGGGCTGCCAAAGAGGAGGCCAGACCGTCTCGTCAGCAAAGGGGTCCGCGAAGGCCGTGAGCGGACCTTCGCGCTCGATCAAGAGGCCAACCCGATTTTCCCAGCTGATGGGAAAGCAACAGGGGGTCGCGGCCTCGGGCGACTCGTCGGCCATTTGGGTTCGCTCGGCAACGGCTCGGGGGAGAACATGGTCCGACACCATCGCACCGTTGATTTTCTCGGGCGGATACGTGTTCCACCAGTTGACCACGCCGACCTCGAGCCCTGCATCCGAGACGATGTTCCAGAGCGCGTGAACTCGCCGATCCGTACTGTCGAAAAGCCGTAGCCCCGTTCCCGATGCACGCTGGGTCACAAAGAACTCGATACCGTGCTTTTCCGGGCTCTTACCGGTTGCGATCGAGTTCCAGATGCGCGGTGAGAAAAGCGGCCCCTCAGAGCGAAGTGGCCCAAAGACGCCAGCTTTCGCGAGACGCGAGAAGTTGGGCAGCGCGCCGCGAGCCATGAGGTAATCCACGAGACGCGGCGACACGCCATCCAGTCCAACTAGCACGACCCGTCCTCGCTCCGGGGAATCGCGCTCGCACCCGAAAGAGAAAAGCACGACACACAGAAGCCCGGCCAGCAGCATCAGCGACTGGCGAGTGTGAGGACGGGGCTGGAGTCGATTCACTCGCATCGGCAACAGGATATATGCACGCTCCAAGCAGTTCAAGAAGACAAGCAGTCGGCGACCGATGACGCGGCAGCCGGACAGGACGCGCCCCGCGCAGAAGGGCTCGCGGACCAGCCCGCGCCTTGAAGCAGGCCGATTCGCTGACGAAGAGATGGGACTGAGCGGCGTAGATGTCTCTCAACACCTTCTCGAGCGGATGCCCCGACATCAAAGCCCTTCTCCCGGCATAGCGGATCAGATCCGTGGTCACTTCCAGCGCTTCGGTGTTGCAATAGGCCGCGGGGGCAGCTTGGTCCGCTGCACTCGCAAAGAGCCGCTGCGAGGCGTTCACTATTAGGGGTCGTGCAGCCTTAATTCTGAGCTCTGCTTTCTCGGGCGACGCCTCAAAAACCTGGCGATCCGCAATGCTTTGAGCGCCTACATGGCCCCGACGCTTGGCCTTCGCTGTATCGATCACTGCTTCCAATGCGGTTCGTGCAAGGTCAACAGCGTAGACTCCGTGCTCGTAGGCCGCGGAGCCGAATTCCATAAGACAGCCCTGAGTGGTTGGGGTGAGCCGCTGGCTCGATGGGCATTTGAAGGCCCCTCCCGCTTACCCCAAGTAGAGGAGGCTCAATTCGCCGGACCGCTGCGCGCCGACTTCGTTGTCACGGCCATCCTTTGCTACGAGGCGCTTTTCCCCGGACTCGTTTCGGAACGCACAAGCAAGGACAGCCTCGCGATTGTGAACCTCTCGGACGACAGCTGGATCCCTGGAAATGTCGCAGATTCGCAGCTCCTTGCGGCCTCTGCCTTCCGAGCAATCGAACAAAGACTCACTCTGATTCGTGTTTCTCATGGCGGTTTGAGCGTTGTTCTCGATCCTTTTGGAATCGAGGTCGCTTCTCTCCCTCCGAATCAGTTCGCACACATGATCGTGAGCGTGTCGAAGAGTCCGCCGCCCACGCTTTTTGAAAAGGTTGCGATACTCGCGATTCCGGTCTCGGTCGGCCTTGTAGTCTGGACACCCTTCAAATGGCGACGACGGCGACCGGCCTCCGAACTCAGCCAATGACCTGCAGCGCGTCGGCGCGACTGTCAGTCAGTCCGAAATCGTCTACAGGGCTACCGTTTGCAGGCTGGGCATAGGACATTCAAACTGGCTTATGACACAACGTTCGAGCCTGGGCGTTATGCCAGGAAGCAGGTTAAATGCCCTATTGTTCGCACTGAGTACAAGGCTTACGATATTCCCGTGGGTCGCAACGGGCACACCTGGCGCTGGACACGTGATCCGGCGCCTATTCGGCTCACTGTCGCGAATGGCGAAGCGATCTTCGCGAATGGAGAAACGACGGGAGCACGTCCAGGTCAGATGCCCCGCCTCATGGCCCTGTAACTGTCCTCGCTTCATTCATCAGCCGAAAGGGGTGGCGCCAGAACTCCGGACGATCAAAAGACAAACCAAGAAGGAAACCTCCCATGCTGACTCGACAACTTGCATTCGCCGGGCTGCTGCTTGTTCTCAATCTCACTCTATCCGTAGGGGCCAGTTCCGCCCGCTCCCTCGCCCACCGAACTCCGGCCGTCTTCGTTCAAACGAACAAGGCCCTGGGGAATACCATTCAGGTTTTTGCGCGAGCCGCGGATGGCACGCTGAATTGGGCCGGGGAATACGAGACCGGTGGGCTGGGCGGTTCCACCGCCGAGACGCCTGGCGACACGCTGGCCTCACAAGGCTCTCTCACCTACCAAGACGGGTTTCTATTTTCAGTCAATGCTGGTAGCAATACGCTGACCCTCTTTCAGGTAAACGGCACGGAACTTGATCGTCTACAAATCGTTCCGACGGGTGGGCTTTTTCCCGTAAGTGTCGCGGTCCGCGAAGGCCTAGTCTACGTCCTGAACGCCGGGGGCGACGGAACCGTGCAAGGCTATCGCTTTCAACACGGGCACCTGACCCCAATCAACAACGCAGGCTTAGCCCCCTGCCCTGACGTATCGGGGCGCTCCCTCGATCTCAGTAACACCAACCCTCCCCTCTACTCGAGTGCACCGGGGCAGGTTGGAATCAGCCCCAATGGACGCTTCGTCATTGTCACGACTAAAAGCAACGATGCTCTCTACACCTATCGAATTCGTCAGGGCGGACGACTGGCACCCGGACCCGTGATCAGTCCCAGCTCAGTATCATCACCGGTCGGGTTCACTTTCGGTCGCCGTGGCAGTGTCTTGGTCTCAGAAGGTGGCGGCGGTGCGGTCACCCGCTACCGACTCCATCCAGACGGATCGCTCACGCCCACAAGCCCTTCGGTTCCCAACGGCCAAATCGCCACCTGCTGGATCCAGAAGGTGGGTCGATACTTCTTCGTTTCCAATGCCGGGAGCTCGACCATCAGTACCTATCGCGAAGGCCCGCGAGGACAACTACATCTCGTTTACGCCATCGCGGCGGACACCGACGGAGGCGGTACAATCGACCTTGCAGCCAGCGGAGGTTACCTCTATGTCCAGAATGCGTTGATCGGCACCGTCGACGGCTATGCAGTTGAAAAGGATGGCTCGCTCACCCTCGTCACCACCATCACCGGGCTGCCGGCCTTCCCCGACAGCGGAGGCATGGAAGGAATCGCCGCCTCCTACTGAAGCCCAAGTCGTCATGACTCAAAGAAAATTAGGGACCGACTCAAACTGGCGACTCGAAAGCTTCTTCCATCATGCCCTCGGTCGGGACCTTAGCGCTTGGCGGGGGCCCATCGACCACACGAGGCCACCCGCCACAGCCACCCACATCACGGCCAGATTGGGGCGCGTCATCCAGTCAAGCAGAATCAGGCCGGCACCGATCAAAATTTTCCGCAGGATGCGCGGGTGCACGTCATCGAACAGGGAGGAGAGGCTGGCTCCGCTTCCCGGGTTGCCTAGCCCTTCTTGGGAAGAACCCAGATCCAGGGAACGCCCCCTACGGGCACACCCATCCGATCGTCCACCTCGTACCACAAGATCGGTTCCACCCCGCTCCATCGTTCGAGCAATCGCGGAAAATCGCTCCCGAAATCCCAGGTGAGAAGTGCGCCTTCGGCAATGGGATTCCCGTGGTAGACGGGTTCCAGCAAATGGGAAACCTCCCCGGTTTCTGGATCCTGGGAGGCCCGAGGTCGCGAAGTCTCCCACCCACCCAGGCAAGTGGTAAAGATCACGGCTCCACCCGGCCGTACGCAGCGGTACATCTCGCGCACAACATGGTCGGGCCGGAAGACATGCTCCATGACCTCAAGGGCGACGACGAAGTCAAACTTCTCGTCCGGGAAAGTCATGTTCTCGAGGTCTTCATTGCGGAACTTCCCCACGTCGGCACCGAGGGGTTTGTCCTCGTAATACTGCGAGGCGCTGTAGTCCTTGCTCGCCCGCTCCAGAAGTTCGTTGCATGGGCTGCTTTCGTGCAGACTTCGCGATCGCCAATCGGGGTAGAGCGTGCCCATCACGTGGTGAACCGCGCGATCCCTGGGCAGGGAGTCACAGAACTGACATCGGTACGAGTTGAACCAGTCGTCGCCGGTATCAAAGGAACGGTAGACCGTGGGCCGGGCGCAGATGGGACAAAAACCGGGGCCCTGGAGCGTGGGTCCGTCGGCCAAGCCGCCCACTTCGCGGCGCAAGTTCAGCATGGCAGAGGTTTCACGCGACTCTTCCTGCCCTTCGATGAAGAGCGTCGCGTAGCGGTCCGCGATCTCCCCCATTTCGAACTCGGCCGACTTGCGCCAAGCCAGCCGCGAAGCCCAGGAAACCGCGGCCGGGTCACCTGCGAACCGTTCCACCAGCCCCGCCACCTCGTCCACGGGGATTCGCCAATCGTCGAGGGCAAAAACGGCGCCTGCGACCTCTCCGTCCCCCGCAGCGAGCATCTGCTTCACGTCGCCCACGTCGCTGGCGATCACGGGGCGGCTGGCGAAAAGCGCCTCGACGATGGTCAAGGGAAAGGTTTCAGCGCGGTAGATCGAGGGCAGGAACGCCATGTCGGCCACCGAGTAATAGTCCAGTGGATTCGGGCGGAAGCCAAGAAGATGAACGTGATCCGGGAGCTGTACTTTTTCCAGGCGATCATATTCTTCGCCGGCACCCACGAGCAGCAGGTGAATGTCTTGGCCGCTTCGATCTCGTGCCAAGGCCACCACCTCGATCGCCTCGCTCCATCCCTTCTCCACCATGGCGCGGCTGATAAGGCAAAGCACGAACGCATCCTCAGGAACGCCGAGTTCTTCGCGAGCGACAGGTGAAATCGCAATTCGCTCCATGCCGTTGGGCAGCTTCGAGAAACGATCCTGTGCGAATCGGTCAAACTTCTTGAAGGGCAGGAGGTTCTTGTCCGCGCCGTAGACCCAATGGTCCGTTGTCGCATCGACCTTAGCCAGGCAGGCCGAAAGCTCTTTACGCGTGAGCGTATCCAGCAACCCGTGGGTCACCGCCACGTGGCGGGGCCGCGGGCCTTCCCTGAAAGCGTCGGAGAAGAGGTTCTGCAGGCTCAAGTGGTGCGAGTTGAAGACATCAATCCCGAAATCGCGCACGTACCGTCGGAGAGTATCCTCGTCATCACAGGAGACCACTGCGATCCCACTGTCCAGGAATTGGCGGACGTCGGGATTGCGGTCCGCTCGCCGGAATTCCAAGACCGTGACGCCGAAACCCTTCTTGTAGAGCGCGTTCGCCAGGCGGATGGGCAACACCTCGCCGCCCCCGCTGCTGAAGGAATAGAGGCCCACCATGATGGAGAGTTCAGGATCGAGCCTAGCCGAGCGAATGCGCTCCAGGTCGTAGAAGTCTTCGAAGGCCCGAGATCTTAGATCCTCCGCGGCCTGCTGCCCCCAGAAAGTACGAACGCGGTCAGCATGAAGTTCCAGCGTGGACTCCGGCACCCTGCTCACTCTTGCCGCAGCCTCGGCGACGATTTCATGCTCCCGGTAATAGGCGGCCTCGCTGTAGGTTTTCGTCGAGGCGTTGCCCCCGTGAAACCGGTAGTAGTTGCGGGTTTCCGGATTAAACGAGACCTTGCCGTTCCGCATGAGGTGCAGGTAGAAGACCCAGTCGCCACAAATCTCGAGCTCGAGCCAACTCGGGTCCTGTAACAAGGGCAAGTTCGCCGGGTTTCGGAAAACGCATCCGCTGGTGTTGGGCACGAGGTTGAGCACCCCGAAGGCCCGCTCCGCTTCCCTGAAACCGGTGGCCGTATGACTCTGCTGCCAACGGGATGCTCCTACGGGGGCGAGGTAATGCTCGTACGCGAAGTCATTGAGTGCTCTTCCCCGTTCGTCAACGAACGAGACATCGCTGTACGCAAGAGTCACCGCTTCATCGCGAAAGAAACCCACCAGTTTTTCGAGGAAATCCAGGTCGCAGAAGTCATCACTTTCGGCAATCCAGACCAGGTCGCCAGTGGCGAGTTCGATCCCCCTGGCCCATTGTCGAAATACGTTCCCGCTATTGGTCTCGTTGCACAGCAACCGGGTATTTTCCGAATAGGTGTCGCGGTACTGGCGCAGGATATTCTGGCTGTCGTCCTCGGAGCAGTCGTCGAGCAGGATTACCTCGACGTTCTGATAGGTCTGGGCATAGACGCTGTCGAGCCGCTGGGGCAGGTACCCGGCATGGTTGAAGTTGGGCACGATCACGCTGACCTTCGGAGAAAATTCTCCTTCTGCCCTGGTGAATTCTTCGCCCGGTAATTCCAGGCCGGTCCCGGAGGTGTGCAACTCGCGAACATCGCGGGCAGACCGCCCTTCATGAATTCCATGCCTCAGGTAGTGGACAAAGGGGTTCGATCCGCTGACCCTCACGTCCTCGTTGGCGCACAGGTAGAACCGGGGGTCGAACACCGTTGCGGGATGCCGACCTTCGTAGACTCCACACCAGACGAAATGACGAATCGGATGAGTCATGGCCTTCGAGACGGCCCCCAGCGGGCTGAACCGGCTCTTCCGGTAACGCCACCAGAAGCTCTTCCGAGCCGCCTCTAGGACGTCGGGATTTCTGCCCCAATACCATTCGGGACTGAATCGGTGGCTCTTCTTGATCCACCACGCTTCGCGCCAACGACGCAACTGCCCCGCCACGTTCCAGCGCGAAACCGGGGGGGTGAACAGTTTCCACTCGGAGAAGAGATCGGGCGCCTGGCTCGGCGCACGGCCCTCGCGATAACCGAATCGAAGGTAGTGAACGAAGGGATTCACTCCGGCCTCCTCGACATCCGGATTGGCACGAAGGTAGAAGTCGACATCGAACCCATGGCGAGGGTTACGTCTCTCTGCCGCGCCATAGCTCAAGAAATGCCCGAGGGGCCGGCGCCTCCACTTCTTGCTCTCGGCGACATCCGGGTAGGCTGAGCAGTAGAGTGCACCGTCGAACTGGGCGAATCGCCCGATGGTCCATCGGTCCCTGATTTTCGTTAGCCAGTTCATCACTCGGGAACCCGGTGGGAGTGCAGAGGTGGATGGGCCGACCCGTTTATCTCGCTGCTCTGGGCCGAATCCGAGCATAGGAGAAACGGGCCGAGATTTCAGAGGAGCCTACCTCGGACCGGAGAGAACACCGCATTCTCTGGTCTGCCTCCGGATAACCCGAATATCGCAGAGCAGACTGAACCCGATCAAGAAAGCGCAAGGAGAGCAGGGACGGGCAGCGAAACCGAAGAATTCCAGGCATCCGAAGCTGAATTCATGAGGTGAAGCCGCGTCAGGCCAGTGCAGGGGGGGCTGGGCCGATACCCCGTCGTCAACAGACCAAACAATGCTCCAATCGGCGCCAAAACAAACCAAGGCGATCGGATCGGGGCAAGCAATCTTCCAGCGCTCTTTTCGACTTCTATATTGCTCTTCGAGCTAAAGAGGAGCGCCGCAACTTAAACCGCAAGCTGATCAGCTTACGCCGTAGAGGGTCCAGCTCTCCCGTCCTGATTTCAGCTTCCTTTTTTCGATCCGCGCGTCCTCAGCCCCCTCCGATTCGGCCCTCTCAAGCAACTGGGATTCATCCGCAGCTGAGCCATCACAGAAGCCGATCGGACGGGAATTATTCGGCTGATTGAGCTGGACTTTGAAGTCTCCGCGATCCCATCGTGTCTGGGTCTCGTTCGAATGCGGGTAAATCATTCAGACAGTCTACACAAGAGACATACCCCTGCTGGCAACGGACTGATCAGACCGGTTTTTATCCGATTTACGTTACTCTCACGGATCCCACTCCTGAGGATTACGAATGATGGTTCGAGTTCACCAACAGCTTCTTCTTCTATCGTGTGCCTTCGGCTGCTTGGCGTTGGCTTGCGCCAACCCGATTCGAACGAGCTTCGACCTTGACCCCACGGCTGATTTTAGTCAATTCCGCACTTTTGCCTGGGTGGGACCTGCGCCCTTGGCCCGGGCCAAGCAGGGCACGGGAGCCCAAAGCTTTGTCAGCGCCCTCGATGACCAAAGGCTCAGGCGAGCGGTGGATCGCGATCTTCAAGCCAAGGGGTACACCCTCGTCCAAAATGCGGATGAGGCCGATCTTGCTGTCGCGTATAGCGTGGGGTCTGAAGAAAAGGTTCGGGTACATCAGACTCCGACATCGATCACAACCCATCCCTTTCCCCGCCGCTATCGCTACGGCGGTTGGTATACGGGTTCGAGCGTCAGCGTTCAGCAATACACCCAGGGCACTCTGAGCATTGAAGTCTATGACCAAAAAACAGAGCAGGCAGTGTGGGTTGGCTGGGCCTCGAAACGCTTGTCTCGAAGTGACGACTCTCAGAGGTTGATCAACGAAGCTGTTTCCAAGATTTTGGTCAAATTCCCCAGGGCTTCGGGCAGCTGATCCGTCTCGCTTGCGGTCTTACCCGGACGCTGTGCCAGAGCCCAGCTTGTATGTCCTATGCGCTTCGCCGACTCACCACCCGCCCCAGCGCTCACCGCGCCTGCGCCCTTCGGTTCCATCCCCTACCCCACCTGCTCTTGCTCGTTCTCTCTGCGCGCACGCGCCGACTGAATGCTCAAAGGTTGCGGACGTCCGGGGCGGTGTCTGGGAGAAATCAGCGCTGGTTCGAAAAGATGATCGTCGCGCAAGCGGACCAGAATCCGCCCCAGCCGTGGGCCAGGGACGTTCGGGCGCCGTCAATCTGCGCCTCCGCCTCGCCGCGGAGCTGTCGAATCGACTCTTGCATGCACAGCATTCCGTAGGAGCCGGAATGCGCGTAGCAGAGGCCGCCGCCGTTTGTGTTCATCGGCAGGCGGCCGCCAGGCGCCGTGTTGCGCTCCGCGATGAAGGGGCCCGCCTCGCCGAACTCCACGAAGCCCAGGCCCTCGAGACCGAAGATCGGCGTATGCGCGAAGGCGTCATAGATCATCAGGTGGTCGATATCGGCGGGCGTCAGTCCGGCACTCCCGAACGCCTGCGCGGCCGAGCGGCGGACGAGGCCCGGCCGCAGGGGATCCTCGACCCCCGCCGGACTCATGAGCCCTGTCTCGAGCGAGCTGCCCGTTCCCACGACGTAGACCGGAGGCTTCGGGAAGTCGGACGAGCGCTCGGCCGAGGTCACAATCAGGGCCCCCCCGGCATCCGAGACCAGGCAGCACATGTCGCGCAGGATCGGCCACGCGATGACGCGGGAGGCCAGTACTGCTTCGACCGTCGTGGGCTCGCGTAACTTCGCCCGCGAGTTCATCGCGGCCCACTCTCGCTGCACCACAGGCACCGACGCAAGCTGCTCATGGGTCATTCCGGTCTCATGCATGTAGCGCGCGACGGGCATCGCAAAGAGCGATGCGCGGTTGCCCGAGCAATACATCAGGTCGAACTGCTGCTCGATCGATCCGGGCGCACCGAGATCCAACACGTTCGGGAGAAACCCGTGGCTGCGGCCGGACTCGCCATACGTGATCAGCACAGTCTCGCAGTAACCCGCCGCGATGGCGGCCATGGCGTTGCGGAGCTGATTCATCCAGGAACATCCGCCGACCACAGTGTTGTCAACCCAAGCCGGCTTCATGCCCAGCAGCTGTGCGACGTTGGCGGGAGGCATGTAGCCGGTCGTCAGTCCGTCGACCTGCGCAGCTTCGAGTCCCGCGTCCGCCAGGGCATTCGCCGCGGCGTCGAGGGCCAGGCCCACAGACGAGAGCTCGGGCACCTTGCCGATTCGGGTCGACTCGGCTGCTCCGACGATCGCAAAGCCCGCGCTACTCATCGGCCTGACCCACCGGCTCAAAGCAGGCCACGCGCGGGAGGTCCCCGTACGGGCGGAAGACAAGCCGCAGATTCATATCGAATCGCAGGGCCTCGATCGTCTGTGGGCAGTGGACGACGGTCGAGAGCATCATCGGCCCTTCTTCCAGCTTCACCATCGCCACAGACATCGGGCCCTCAATGCCCCACCGCTCGTCCGCCTGTGGGTTGATCACGAAGCTGTAGAGCGTGGCTCGACCGCTCGCGATCCTCCAATCGATTTCCCTCGAAGAGCAGCCGGGACAAACGTTGCTCGGCGGAAAAAAGCAGCGATCACAGCTGCAACACGTGCACAGCCGCAGCTCGCCCTGCGCAACGCCCTCCCAATAGGGGCGCGTCTCGGGTGTGAAGACAGGGTCCAGATGAGTCTTCAATCGTCGATCCCTTCCGTATGGCGCGTCGCCGTCGCCTTCCACGGTCGAGCAACACTCACCGAATCGCGCCCGACTCTCTCATCACGCCGATGTCGGCTGTATCGAAGCCCGCCACGGGAATACCCTTGCTTGCGCGGGAATTTTTCCTTTCGGGACAGAGGAGCAGTAGAGGGACGCGTCCACCAGCTCCACCCTCCGTCATCAGCCCGACCCGATCAACCCAGGCCGAGACTTCGTGCAATGATAACCTTCATGATTTCATTGGATCCACCGTAGATAGGCGGCACGGCGGCGTCCGCGTAGTCCTGGGAGATCGGGTACTCCCTCATGAAGCCATAGCCGCCGAAGAGCTGCAGGCATTCTCCGCTCAGTCGCTTCTGAAGTGCGCTCGCCCACCACTTCGCCATGCTGACCTCGGTGACGACGCCCTCGCCGCGAACGTGGGCGACGAGCAGCTGGTCGATAAAGGCCTGACCGACCTCGACCTCGGTGGCGAGCTCCGCGAGCTTGAACTGGGTGTTCTGGAAGCTCGCGATGGACTCGCCGAAAGCCTTGCGCTCCTTCACGTAGGCGATCGTGTCGTCGAGCGAGCGCCTGCTCCCCGCGATCGCCTGGACGGCGATGACGAGGCGCTCCTGCTGGAGCCCGGACATCAACATCTTGAAGCCCGCGCCCTCCGCACCCAGTCGATTCGCCACGGCAACGCGGCAGTCGTCGAAGAAGAGCTCGCTCGTGTCCTGCCCCTTGAAGCCGAGCTTCTCGAGGTTGCGTCCACGGCGAAATCCCGGCGTATCCGCGTCGACTAGGAAGAGACTGACGCCAGCGTGGGGAGGCGTCGCCTTGGGATCGGACTTCGCGGCCACGATGGCCATCCCACAGGTCTGTCCGTGCGAGATGAACGTCTTCGAGCCGTTGAGAACGTAGTGGTCCCCCTCGCGCAGCGCGCGCGTCTGGATCCCGGCGAGATCGGAGCCGGCCGCGGGCTCAGTCAAGGCGAGCGCGATCAGGAGCTCGCCGCGCACGGCGGGAGGCAGGTAGCGCTCCTTCTGCTCATCGCTGCCGAAATGCGTGAGGTAGGGCATTGATGTGTCGCAGTGCACGCCGACCTGGAGCGCCCAGGCGCGAATGCGCGCGAGCTCCTCGAGCACGATCGCAGAGAACAGGAAGTCCCCGCCCGCGCCCCCGTATACCTCGGCGACGTTGACCCCGAGGAAGCCGGCCTCGCCCATGCGCAGCCAGGTCTCGCGATCCGAGACGCCATCGGCATTCCACTTCTCGACACGGGGCGCGAGCTCGGTCTCCGCGAAGCGGCGAAACTCGCTGCGGAACATCTCGTGCTCTTCCGTGAAGACGTCGCGTCGCATGGACCCTTCTCATGGTCGGCTGGACCGGCTTGTTGGTCGGATCAATGGGATTAATAATATAAATGATTGCAGCCTCAAGAACAAAAATCCTGCGGAGCGGCTAGGCGAAATTCATGGACGATCCGAGCGAATACAACGACTACACCGAAAGACTGACGAGGCCGAGCAAAAGGCCTGTTTCCAATTTTTCAGCGACGCACTCTCTCCACTCCTGCGATCCGTTCAATCCCTCGCGGAGAGCCCAGCGCTCAAGATCGAGGTGACCGCCGACACGAGGGTCTCGATGACCACGGTACGTGGCAGGCCGGTCCCGAGTGTCTCTTCACGGCTGCGGTCGGCAAGCCGGTGGACCACGAGTTGGATGGCGAGACGGCGCCTTTCGGCGGACTCTTCATCACTCAACCGGCCGTCGGCGAGGATCAACTGGATCTCGGCCGCGATGAGTCGCATCGTGGTGGAACGGAACGCCCACTCACCCGTGGAGCGGCCGATTCGGTCGCGTTGGATCAGAAGGAATGACCGACCTGAGTCGGAGTCAAGTCGGCTCGCCAGGGACTCGACCCCGACGCGGACCAACGACTCGAGGGTCATCGGCCCGGCGGCCCGGGCCTGGATGAGGGCGTCGGCCCGAACCTCGTCGAGCGCCTCTTCGTGTCGATCAAGAATCGCAGCCAGCAGACCGTCACGCCCACCGAAGTAGTAGTGAATGGCGCCGCCATTGCGCTGCTCTGCAAGCTGGGTGATCGCCGCCAGACTCACGCCGTCGACCCCCTCTGCGGCGAACAGGCCCTCCGCTGCATCGAGCAGCGCCTCTCGCGTTTCCTGTTGAAGTTTTTTCGCCATGGA
>NHEP01000079.1 GCA_002171515.1 bacterium TMED88
GCCGAAATGAAGATCCCGAAGTGAGGCATAAAACCCTCATCCCTGGGAGGATGAGGTCGCCTGCCCGCAGCTTTGGCCGACACTGAGGCCTTGAGAGTCCGATCTCGGACTCTGCTTGCCTTTGGGTCCAATGCCTCAGATGGCTCTGCGGCCCTCCCAGTCGTAGGGTCCGGGTCGACGCAGCCCATGGGGGGAGTTGTGTTGTCTGCACGGACCGACTGGAGACGTGTATGCAGAGCGAGACAATTGTTGGCACATGGCGCTTAGAGTACTTCGAGCTTCAGGCTCCGGATGGTTCTGTTACGCATCCGTATGGTGAACAGGTCCACGGCTACCTCGTGTATTCGCCCGAGGGCGTGATGTCTGCCGCGTTCATGCGAGCCGACCGGGGCCCCGAGGTCTCACAAGACCTCTCTCAGGCTGAAACTGCACCGGCATGGGATGCCTTCATGGCGTATAGCGGCCCATACCGAGTCGAGGGCGATCGAATTGTCCATGACGTTGAGGTCAGCTCACTCGCGGTGTGGATCGGAACCGTTCAAGAACGATGGTTCAAGATCGACGGCGACTCGCTTATTCTGCACACCGCTCCTCTATCGGTGGGCGAGACGGCGCCCGTCGGACGCCTCCTTTGGCGGCGCGTCGACCACCCGTGAACAACAAACAAAACGAACAGGATGGCATTGCCATTATCGGCATTGGCTGTCGCTATCCGGGTGTCCATGGTCCCCGTGATTTCCTAGAACTGATTCGCTCCGATCGATCCACGGTGTCCGCTCCGCCCGCCAGTCGGATTGAACATGGATACGATATCGATCGCTATCTCGACCCCCGTGCCCGTGTGCCGGGAAAAATTTCTTCGCCCTACGCGGGATTCCTGGACCACATCGAACAATTCGATCCTGCCCCCTTCGGCCTAATCCCCCGTGACGTCAGAGCCATGGAGCCGCAGCAGCGCCTCATGCTGGAAGCGACTTGGGACGCTCTAATGGATGCTGGAATTCCCGCCGACAGCCTACAGGGTGAGCGCGTGGCCGTGATCATCGGCCACATGATTGAAGACTATTCTCGCGAGCGCATTGCCGTCCTCGGCGAAGACACAGTCAATCGCTCGCTGGACGTCTTTACCGTGATGGGGATGTCCCGGGCAGCGCTTTCAGGGCGAATCTCGTTTCTGCTGGGTTTGACCGGACCTTCAATGACCCTCGACACGGCCTGCTCCTCCGCGCTCATCTCTGTCCATCTGGCTTGTCGCAGCCTCTGGACAGGGGAATCCACGATGGCGCTCGCAGGCGGCGTCAATCTTTTCGTCACCGCTGAGGGCAACATCGCGTTGTCGCGAAGCGGAATGCTCTCACCCGACGGCGCCTGCAAGGCCTTCGATGCGGACGCCAACGGATTTGTGCGAGGCGAAGGAGCTGGACTTCTTCTGCTGCGCCCCCTTCGCGATGCCCTAGCCCACAACGATCCAATCTATGCAGTCATCCGGGGCACAGGGATTTCGACCGACGGCCGGGACGGAGGCCACATGATGGCCCCCGGACGCAAGGGCCAGGCCCAGGCCATGCGAGACGCCTACGCACAGGCCAACCGTTCACCCGCCGAAGTCGATTTTGTGGAAACCCACGGAACAGGGACCGTCATTGGCGATCCAGTTGAGATCGGAGCACTCTCCGACGTGATGGGCCCAGGACGCCCCCCAGAAAAGCCGCTTCGAGTCTCATCCGTCAAAGGGCACATTGGTCACAGCGAATCGGCGTCGGGTGCTGCGGGATTGATCTGCGCCTCGCTCTCTCTGGCTCACCGTGAACTACCGGCCCAGATGCATTTCCAGACGCCGTCGCCTCATATTCCGTGGGACCAGATTCCCGTCCGAGTCCAAGCTCAGCCCGAGCCCTGGCCGGGCGAGGGGCCCCGACTCGCCGGGGTCAATTCCTTTGGAATCAGCGGAACCAATGCTCATGTCGTCCTCGAAAGCGCACCCGTTCGATCTCCATCAAGTGAAGCCAATCGCGACTCCGCAAAGCAGGCCCCCTACCTTTTTCCCGTCAGCGCCCACGATGCCGACGCGCTCGAAGCCACGCTCCGTCAGCTTCAGACCGACCTGCAAAGTGAAGCGCCTCCTCGACTCGAAGACCTGGCCTACACGCTGGGATCACGGCGGCAACACCACCGACACCGAGCCGCCTTTGTGGCCCACGATCGCACCTCGCTGACCGCGGAGATCGATGCACAGCTGAGAGGCCAAGACAGCGGCGCTTCCGCAGTCGGTGTCCAGACCGATACAACCGACCAAGAAGCCATTTTTGTTTTTCCCGGCCAAGGCGGGCAAACCGAAGAAATGGGGCGCGAACTTTTCGAGGACGAACCCGTCTTTCGATCCAGCATCGAATCCCTCGACGCTGAGTTCGCCCAACATGCCGACTGGTGCCTGGTCGACGCAATCCGTGACCCCCAGGGCATGCAGACCTTGCAGCGACTGTCACGTCTCCAGCCAACCTTGATCGCAGTTGAAATTGCGCTGGCCGAACTCTGGTCACACTGGGGCGTACGGCCCAATGCGGTCGTCGGCCAAAGTCTGGGTGAAATTGCTGCCGCGTTCATAGCGGGTGCACTGGACCGAAGCACTGTGGCCCGCCTTGCCTGCGAAAGAGGACGGATTGTCGAACAGGCTTCGGGGAGCGGCGCGATGGCGGCCGTGGTCCTGAACGAGGAAAACCTTGAGCAGCGGCTCGCCCCTTGGCAGAAAGAGATCGAAATTGCCGGAATCACATCACCCACATCGGCCCTGGTCTCCGGCAATCGCGATGCAGTCCTCGACTTTGTTGCCGAGCTGGAGAGCGACGGCGTTTTTGCCCGAACCCTTGAGGTGGACTTTGCCTCTCACTGTTTCCACATGGATCCACTGCTTGACCCATTCCATGAGTGTCTGGAGGGAATGACCTCAAGGGCCAGCCAAATCCCGATCTACTCCACCGTCGATCAGCGCATCGTGGCGGGAGAAGAACTGGACCGCCAATACTGGGTTCGCAATTTGCGAGCGCCGGTCCGTTTCTCCTCGACCCTGACTCAGGCGCTGGAGGATGGGGGGCGCAAGGTGGTCGAAATCTCTCCGCATCCCACGTTGTCGCGCGCCATTCCCGAAATTGCCGAAGGTGTAGGAACCCGCGTTCGGGCGGTCTCTTCGCTCGTCCGCGACCGGGGTGAGCGGGCCTCCTTGATGCGAAGTCTTGCCGCCCTCTACGTGGACGGTCAGCACGTCGACTTCGAATTTGCCGGCCCACGAGGCCAGGTTCTCAGAATGAGCCCCTACCCTTATCAGCGGCAGAGGTTTTGGTTCGCCCAGCGCAATCGAGGGGATCTCCCCCGCTCCGATCACGAATGGCTTGGAACCCGCATCAACTTGGCCGGAAGCCCCGATGTGATCCTGTGGCAGGCTCGACTCGATCGTGACAACTGCCCTTTCCTTGAAGACTATCGACTCAAGGGACCGCGGGTGCTGCCAGCATCAGTCTTGATTGAGGCGGCGTTGGCCGCCGCCCGAGCCATATGGCCGGAATCGGAAACTCGCCTTCGCGACGTCTCATTTTGGCCATTGGTTCGGCTCGAAGAGAACGAGCAAATCGAACTGCAGATCCGTTTAACCAAGGAAACCTCTACAACAGGCTCCCTCACCATCATGAGTCGAGCCACCCCGGCGGACATGTGGTCAGAACGCGCACAGGCTTTCGTCGACTCATCGCAAGGTCCAGTCCACGTAGAGCTTCCCCGAGAACCGCTCCGTGTGGAAAACTCCGAACAGGCCGATGACTGGTACGCCCGCCTCGCCGAGGGCGGGCTGCAACTCGGACGACGCATGCGAACGCTCCGCCGCTTGACTCGGGATCACACGGATTGCGAGATGGAGCTCATGCTGCCCCCCCTCGCCGAGAGCGAGTCTTACGCTTATGCGGCGCATCCCGCCCTGCTTGAAACCGGCCTTGCCCTATGTGCCCCGAATCAGCAGGCGGCCCAAGTCCGCAGGATTCGTGAAATTCGCCTGGTGGCCCCCCTGCCGACTGAAACCCAGGGGCGGATCACATCGACAACAGAAGGGCCCGACCTCCGCTACTTCGACTCTTCCGGACGGCTATTCGCCGAACTCCACGGAGTCGAGATGCAACCCCTTCGGCGGGAAGAAGCCCAGAAGAGTTCGCTCTACCCCTTGATGTGGACACCTGTCGAATCAAACCTGCCCTCCACCCCCCCGCGCTTCGGCCACTGGATTCTCGATGGTGATGACCCGACTGTGATCGCCGCGCTCGCGGCAGAATTGGAAAAGCGAGGCGCCCGGTGCTCACGGGCCACCGATGAATCAGCAGACGACGGGGGCCCATTCAATGACGAGCCCTCGCCCAGCCTACTTTGGATCGGCCGCCCGGATGAGCCAGTCGGTCAATCCCTCGCCACTTGGGTTGGACAAACCTTGGCGGATGGCATCACGCCGGATGTCGTTTGGCGAATCGATCGCGTAGAGAATCCACAGGATAGACCCGCGCCCCAGGGCCTCATTCCGGCCCAGGACTCCTCAGCAGGTCGTCGTGTTAGACGTCCCGCCAGGCGCGCTCGGATCGCACTCGGCGCCGAAGTTCCTGAATTGGCCACGCTGGCGCAGTGGATTACACAACACGACGAAGAGCCGGTGATTTCGTGCGAGCATCGCCAGATTTGCGCCCTGCGACTCGGCGAACCCACCGCAGCCGAAGAGAGGCCCGCGCCGCTCTCTACTCGCCAGGCGGGAAGCCGCCCATTCATCGCACGGATCATGCAACCGGGTGAACCAGAGGGCGTCGGACTCACTTTCGATCCCAGCGGAGAGCGCGCCCTCGAACCCCACCAAATCCGCGTTGAAGTTGAATCTGCACGACTGCGCGAACACAGCTTGCCCAAGATCTTCGGACTCCCCTCTGCCCACTCAGCCCGCCCGAGTGAGCTGACGGCCGACGGAGTCGGTCGGGTCGTCTCCACGGGGAATCAGGTCCAAAGCCTCAGCATCGGGGACCGAGTGCTCGCAACGGGTCCGCTGGCCCGAAACTGGACGCTCCCGGCCTCCGATGTGATCAAACTTCCCGAGGCCGCCCCGACAACTCTGGCCGCGGCGCACTTGCGAGATCTGGCGGAGGCGATCCGCCTGCTCGATGAAAGTCCGGGCGCCTCCACCCGGGTCTGGGTTCACGGCGGCGACCGAGAAACCAGCCTAGCCCTCGTCGCTCTCGGGCAGACCCAGGGAAGGACGATGATTGTGACAGGGGCCACGGGACAGCGCGCGGCCGCTTTGGCCGGCCTGGGTGCCGAGTTGCCAAGGGAAAACGCCCCCCACCTCACCTCCCTTGAGCCGGTCGATCTTGCGATCTGCCTAGAGCGGAGACTTCCCTCGGACCCCGCGCTCTCATTCCTGCGTCCCGGCGGAAAACTGGTCGATGCGTTTCCCCGAGATGAGTTGGACGACGGTCCCGTGCCCCAGCTCCGACTTCGGGCTGGACGCTCCTGGGTGTCCTCGGCCCCAGACGCCTCGAACCAGCCCACTCCCCTTTCCGAGCACCCCGACCTTCCCGAGGCCCTCGCCGCCTTGCCGTCGCTGCAAAACAAACTGGGCCAGCCCACGCTCTTCCCGGTCAAGGACCTCTCCCGGGCGCTTCATTACCTCGCGCAGCAGCGCGGCGAGGCGGGCGCGTTGGTTCACTTCAAGCACGCAGACCAAACACCCATTCTCAGCGCCTCGGGTCGGTCTCTCCTGTTTGACGCCGAATCAGACTACGTGCTCGACTGCGAACAGTCCGACGACCGCCAGATCGTCACGAATTGGCTGCAGGCCCACGGCGCTCACAAGATCCTTTCAGAGCCCACAGCGGACACAGCAAACGACGGAGATCTATCGCAGAGGACTTTCATTCTCCGACGGGCGAGCCTCGACCCGGATCACCATGCCCTGCCCCCTCACCGGCTGTCCTTACACATCGGCCTCCAAGCCCTCTTCGACCCTTCAGATCCCGCTTGGAAGGACGCAGGGACTCGATCGAATGCTGCGACCCCCACCCGGATTTTCCTTCCCGACAACTCAGGCCCCCCCCAAATCGAGCAAGCTCTCGCTGCAGCCTTCCAAATGAGACTCCCCCGCGGCACTTTTGTTGCCCTCGGATCCAACCTCCGAGAAGCCCAAGGGGAAGTCGAGGGCGGCCTACTCGCCGCGCTGACACCGCGCACAGAAGAGAGCGAACACTCTGTCGCGCTCCGCGAGGAACTCGCCCAGCTCTCGACGGGACGACGCGTCGACCGCGTCTTGGCGCGGATCATTGCAGCCATCGGTGTCGTGGTCGGACTCGATGAATCAGACCGCGGCCACTTGAGGGCCGAGTCCGCCCTCGAAGATTTGGGACTCGATTCTTTGATGACGCTTGAACTCGCAGTCGCCCTACAAACCGAGCTCGCCCTCGAATTCGAGCGGGGCACCCTCGCCGCCGGCCGGGACCTTCGCAGCATTGCTCAATCGATTGCCAGCCAACTCGCCTAGAACTACCTGGAGGACATCCAATGCAGCGTTGGATCGATCACGATTATGAAGTCTCAATCGCCGTTCGAGAACTTGGCCTACAGAGCCGAAGCGGCCTCCCCATCCTTTGGGTCCATGGCTTCGCCCATCAACATCAAGTGTGGAATCAGGTCATTGAACTGACCGCGCTCAAACAGCCCACGCTTCAAATGGATCTCCGGGGCCACGGGGCCTCGGGATGGTCCGTCGAAGGTGACTATGGCGTGGCCCAACATGCTCGAGACATTCACCGGGTTCTAGATGCCCTCGAAATCGATCAAGCCATCGTCGTCGCCCATTCGCTCGGGGGCAATGCGGCCCTCCTCGCCGCGTCGCATGCACCGCAGCGCTTCGCCGCCCTCGCCCTCATTGACACCGGCCCGGGCTTGAGCCTTCAAGGCATGCAGCAGGTGGCCGAGGGGGTATCCGAATCCCTTCGAAGTTACGACTGCCTCGAAGACTTCCGAATAACCCTCGATCTCCAATACCCACTCGCCTCAGAGGCCGCCCTAGATGCGTTCGCCGAAGCAAGTCTTGTCCGTCGTCTCGACGGACGCTTCGAGCCCCGCCTGGATCCGGCCCTACTCCGAGGCCAGATTCCCGCCGCAACGCTTCAGCAATTGGAGCAGGACCTCTGGGCCGCCCTCTCGAACATCAAAGCCCCGACGCTGATCGTCCGCGGAGCGTCCTCGGGCATGCTTCCCGAGCAGACCGTGAAGCAGATGGCCTCCCAGATCGCCGGCCCCACCCACCACGTCACGGTGCAGGGCGCGGGCCACTCTATCATGTTGGATGCGCCTGAGACGCTCGCGACCCACCTTTGCGCATTCATCGAGCGGCATCAGCCATCAAGCAAGGAGAAGTGCTCCGCCAAGGCCGCCAACCAAGCGCCCCGATTTTCTTCGTGGGGATGATGACCAGCCGAGGGAATCGTCACCCGTCTGGATCGCCCCAGTCCGGATTCCAGGCAGTCCGCGCCGTGCAAGAAGTCATCGTCTGACGCCCCCACCACCACCAGCGACGGGACTTGGATCTTTGTGAGTTCTGTCAACAGCGATTGGCTATTCGCCATGACTTCGGCAAAACCCGCATAAGCGAGCGGATCCATAGCCAAGAATCGGCGTCGGCGATGGGCCCAGTACCGCTCCGACCAGCGGGCGATCACCGGGTCCGGGCGGCGGTGCGCCACACGTCGAGACACCTCCTCGAGAACCCCCATCCCTTCCTCCAGAGCCAAGCGACTGGCCTTCACTAGCCCCTCGGCTTTCATGCCTGCGGTGGCTTCCGGGGTCGTATTCATCGCAATGAGCGAATTCACTCGCTCGGGATACGCCAGGGCAAACCGAAGCGCGATCATTCCGCCCATCGAGTGGCCCAAAAGATCCACCTTTTCGATCTCAAGATAATCGAGCAGACCACAGAGATCCTCGATCGCGACTTCGAACCCGTAGCCTTCGATCGCCGTCGCTCGGCCCGAATCGCCGTGTCCCCGCAAGTCAGGAATCAAGACTCGGCGCACCGCCGACAGGGCTTCGCGGACACCCACAAAGTCGTCCCGATGCCCGGTAAAGCCATGCAGCATGAGCAACGGCCGCCCGACTCGACCTCCGCAGTCCTCATAGCAAACCGTCATATCCTTCAGCGCCACTGATTCGGTCATGTGTGCAGCCTCGGGAACGGCGCCCTGGCGCGCAGTATCTGGGACTCCTCGTCAGCCAACTCAGCGAAACGAGTTCGAACGATCTCCGGATCGGCCAGCTGTCGGGCTAACGCCAAATACACTCCATGATGTCGCGCTTCTTCCGCCAGCAGGCCACGATAAACATCCGCCAGCTGACGGTCCGGCAAATAGAGAGACAGGGCCCGCATTCTTTCGCAGCTACGCGCTTCAATCAGAGCGGAGACGAGCATTACATCGAGTGCACGCTGAGGCTCATCACGTCTCACCAAAGCGTGCAGTTTTCCGCCATAGGGGCTGGGGGGCAAACTGCGGTAAACGATCCCGCGTTGATCAAGCACCGCCAAAATCTGCTCAAAATGCGTGAGCTCTTCTCGTGCGAGTTGCGCCAAGGGCGCCTGGATGAAGCGATGATGCGGATACGAGAAGAGCAGCTTCACCGCCGCCCCAGCGGCTTTTTTTTCGCAATGAGCGTGATCGACGAGGACCTGATCCATGTGAGGCGAGACCCGGTGCACCCACGCTGCATCGGTCTTATCGACGAGGTTCAGCACGCCCTCAAACCTTTCGCCCCGCACCGACCCAAATACCTGGGCGGTGCCTCAGCACGCCCGGCTCTCAGCGCCTCAAGATGGCATCCCCAACGGGACTCGAACCCGTGTCGCCAGCTTGAAAGGCTGGTGTCCTAACCAACTAGACGATGGGGACGCATCCTGACGAGGCGGGAGTATGACGCATGGATCGACATTGCGCCCGATCTCTTTCAGGTCCGGCCGCGGGCAGGTCAACCGGATAGACTCCTCGTATGACAGAACGACGGATCGAGAGCGAGCGGGCCCAGAACCTCTGGTCGAGCTTCACCAGGCAAGTCGAACCCCTAGCGCGAGCCACCGAGATCACAGCTGCGCCGGAATTGACCTTCGATGGAATCGGAGGACTGAACACAGCCAAAGAGGAGATCCTCACCTACGCCTGCGCGGTCACCAATCCCGAGGTCTACGCCAACTGGGGCACTTTCCCGCCCTCCGGGGTTCTGATGGTCGGGGCTCCCGGTGTCGGCAAGCAGCTGCTTGCGACGGCCTTGGCCCAACACGCTCAGACAGCCCTTGTGCACGTAGATGTTCCCCGAATGGTGCTCGACGTCGTCCGGTCAGGTCCAAAAGTTCCCGATTTCGTCAAGGGCTGGTCCCAAGTCCTCGAGGAGGTTCCGCCGCTCACGATCCATTTTGATGAGCTGGAGTTTTCCGGCGCGCAGGATGTCGGCAGCCCCCGAACGGATTTGCCCATCGGACCCATCATGGATTTTCTGCTCGAGCTCATTGAGCGCACAACGGCGAGCCAAAAGCACCTAGTGGTCGGAAGCACCGGCTACCCCGACACGCTTCGCCATGGCTTTGCTCGGCCCGGCCGCCTCGAACGTGTCATTGAGGTCACGCCCCGCTTCCCCGAGGACATCGTTGCGGCCCTCCATCTCCATGCGGGCCTCGCCGAAAAAAGAGCTGGGCGCACACTCTTCGAGGGGATCGATTGGGGGGAAGTGGTCGGCACAGCCGAGATTGGTGCGACCGGGGACTGGGTCCGGATCCTCCACGCGGTCCTCCGTCGCAAGGCGCGCCGGGAGGCCAGCGGAGATCTTCCGTCCCCGATCACCGAAGAGGACCTCACTGCGGAAGTTCAACGATTCGACCAAGCATCCCGTCGCATTCAAAAACCCCGCGGCGGCACGTACGTCTGACTCCCTTCGGGGGCCCAGGCGAGATCATCGGTCCGAGTCTCCCGAGAAAGAATCCCCCCCGGGTCTAACGAAAACCGCCCCCTGAGCCGATGACAAGAACGTGGCGGCGGCCACCCGGTGCTTGCTGTCTTGTCTTCAGATTGATTGGCTCAAGGAGCGTCCCATGTCTCAACAACGCGTGCTCTTCGTGGACGACGAATCCAATATCCTTAAAGCAATTCAAAGATTGCTCCGCGCAGAATCCGTCGAGGTCCTGACAGCCCAGCGACCCGAGGAAGCTCTTGAACTCCTTGAACAGACCGATGTGCAACTGGTCGTGAGCGATCACCGCATGCCGGGGATGAGCGGCGCGGACCTGCTCTCGGTCGTCCGCGAACGGCACCCAGAAATTGTCCGGGTCATGATGACTGGGTACACCCATATGGACGTCGCTGTGGAAGCAATCAACCGGGGCGAGATCTATCGATTGATCACCAAGCCATGGAACGACGACGAACTGCGCCTCACCCTCAAGCAGGCCCTCGACCACTACACGCTCAAGCAAGAAGTCCAGCGCCTCAATCACGTCACCCGACAGCAAAATTTCAAGCTGCAGGACATGAACAAGAACCTAGAGACGAAGGTTCGGGAACGCACGCGTCAACTCGATGCGAAGAATCTTGAGCTCCGCACAGCGTACATTCAAACCATTCGGGCCCTGGCGGAGGCCATCGACGCCAAGGATGCCTACACCCGTGGCCACAGTGAGCGTGTCGCCGTCTACGCATCTCGCATCGCTGGAGAGATGAAACTCGACAAACAGCTGATCGAGCGTGTGTACTTCTCCGGCCTGCTTCACGACGTCGGGAAAATCGGTATTCCCGATGCCATCATCACCAAGCCCGCCCCCCTCGATCCGGAGGAGCGGGAGACCATCAAGGCCCATCCCGAAATCGGAGCCAAAATCCTTGAGCCCGTCGCGTTCCTCAAGGAGATCGTCCCCTGCGTGCGTCATCACCACGAGTGGTTCGATGGATCTGAACGGGGCTATCCGGATCGACTCATCGCCTCCGCGATTCCATTGCCCTCTCGAGTCATTTTGGTCGCAGATACGGTCGAAGCCATGACCAGTGACCGGCCCTACCGGAAGGCCCTGTCAATCGACACAGTCGTCTCCGAACTCGATAAATATTCTGGAAGCCAATTTGACCCGGTGGTCGTCGGCGCATTCTTGCGTCTCCTCGAACGAGAGGGTGAAAACTTCATCTCGAAACGCCAACAATTCGATATCGATGCGTTTATCGAGGGTTCTGTGGAGGCCGGCTGGTCATGAGTCGTCATGAGCTGGAAGCACGTAAAATCTCCGAGGACTTTCTCGAAGACCTCGGCCTCGGGCGCGACGCGCCCCTTCTCCACGAACCGAAGCTCTTCCTGGAGGGGGCCTTTCTCTCCGCTCTCCTGCTTGAATTTGATCGAGACCTGAGCCCCGAAGTCGCCGATCAGGCACTCTTCGCCATTGGTGCGGCCCACGGCGCACGCGCCGCGGAGGGCGTCCTTCGGCAGATGATCTCAGAGACCACCTCAATCTCAGTCCAGCCGCTGGTCCTGCCCATGGTGCTCAATCCGATTCTCTGCGAAGGCGCTGCCATCGGCTTCGAGGGCGCATGGCCTGAAACACACGAAGCCCGTGCCCGGCTCGCCCAGTTCGAATCGGCCTCAGAACCCCGCTGCTTGCTGAGCGCAGGCTACACATCTGCCTGGCTCTCTCGACTTCACAACCGCGACCTGATGGCCATCGAAGTAGAATGCGTCGCCAGCGGAGGCTCGCGCTGCCGCTTTCGCGCACTTGAACGAGAAGTCCACCTCGGCTTACCGTCCGATCACACGCGGGCGCCGCTGATTCCCGGGGCGACAGAATCGATCGGGATGGACGCTTCTCCTGGGGACGCGACCGGGTCGCGTCATCCCACACTCGACCCCGCCGACGAAGCAGTCCATGTATGGGGACCCGTCATGGTGCTCCCCTTCCGACGCGCCGAGGAAGCTAAGGCAACGATCCAAGTCCTCAACGAAGACGGCAATGCCCTCGGAGTGCGCGCTGTTGTGGTCAACCTTGAGCATGGGCTGCTCGCGGAAGAGCGCGAATTTGAGTCCTTGGTTCAAACGCTCCAGATCATCGACCAATGGGGAGCCGAAGCTGTTCTTTCTGGCCTCAGCGAACCGTTATCTCGTCGCGTGGACCAGACGCTATTGGCGCCTCTCCTCCAACGGGACAACCTTCCGGAGGCCGTGGCCTCGGCGTTTCAAATTGCCGAAGCCCAGCGGTACCCCCTCTGAATCATGTCTCTCCCTCGGCAATGACGGCTTCTCTATCCATGCCCGCTCCGACCCATCTCCCCGCAATGGGGTGGCTACGCGACATCTCGATTCCTAGAATTCTTCTTGCCTGCTCGGAATCTCGTTTTCAGGGCCACCTCTCCCTTGAGCGCGGCTCTCACCGCGTCAAACTCCACATTGAAGCCGGTGCCCTATTCCTCGTGGAGTGCGACACCGACGATCATGATCTACTGGCCGAGCTCGTCCGCGCCGGCGCGCTCAGCCCGGTCCAGCTTGAACACGTTCAGGCTCGGGCTCGCAGCCAGCCATGCAGCGAGACCGTCGCCTTGCTCGCAATGAAGTGTGTGCCGGCGACCGAAATCTTAAAAGCACTCAAAAGCAGCTCCCGGCAACGGGCTCTGGACTGCTTCGCTTGGCCCGACGGCCATTACCGTTTGTCTTGCGAAAAACCCCAAGCCGGTCGGAGTGACACCTCACGCATCGAACTCCTCAAACTCGTCCAGGAGGGGCTTTCTAGGCAATGGTCCTTCGAAAGACTCATCGAGCCTTTCTGGCCGAATATCGAACGTTGTCCAAAACCCACAGGCCGTTTCGGGGCACTCATTGAGCTCTTGAATAAGGATCTCACCCCTGCAGACCGCGTTCCGGCCATTGACGGCACTCAAGTCTTCACGGCGGCGTTCCAGGATCTTCTCCGGAGCCGTCGAGGCGCGTCAAATCTGTGGATCCTGAACGAACTCGGTGCCCTCGCCTACACCTCAAGCGGCCCTCGGACAGAGAGCGCGCCGAACGGGCTCAGCCCCGACATCGAGATCCAAGTGAGTCAGGACACCACCTCAACCGGTCGCACCCTCCCGAAGCCTTCAACAGACCCAGCTTTACCATCGCGTCCGAGCGCTGAGAGCCTCAGGAAACAAATTGAAAAATGGGCCCAGGCCCTTGATGACGTCGACCATTTCACGCTCTTGGACATCACACCGGACGCTTCCCGCGGAGATATCAAGAAAGCCTATCTGGCCGCGGCGAAGACCTACCACCCCGACCGCCTGGCCGCTTTGGGCCTGGAAGACCTCCGGCCCACGGCCTCCGAGGTATTCGCTCGAATGGGCGAAGCCTTCGAAACTCTGAGTGATCCGTCGGCCCGAAGCGACTACGAAGCCATGCAACGCGGCGAGTACTCGCGACAGGATGCTCAGCAAGCGGCGCAGGCCGAAACGCTTTATCGAAAGGCCGAGGTCTTAATCAAGATGGGCGACTTTGACAAAGCAATTGATTTCCTTCGTCCTGCAGTCGAGCTTTGGGGCGAAGAACCTGAATATCAGAACGCACTCGGCTGGGCGCTGTTCAAGAAGCGCGAACCGGAATTCTCTGCGGCTGTAGATCATCTCAGCCTCGCCCTCAAGCTTCATCCCTCGGACGCCCAGATTCAAAAACGCCTTCATACTGTGCGCCTCGCGTCTCCAAAGGCCCCCGAACCTCACTCGGGCGACCGGGGCACGTCAGCCCAAGAACAGTTCACTCCTCGGTTCGGGAAGAACCCTTAAGCTGTTGTTCCGCGCGGGCATTCAACACCCATTTCAAAGAACCGGCCTCCTCACCTGGGGGCCAAGGTCGAATCGCCACCGCGAACGTTTCACCCAAAGCCCCGCGATAGAAAATGCGTGAGCCGCGGTCCCCAACCCGCGTGTAGGGTCCCTGCAAACCCAAGGCCTCGGCCCCGGCCAGCCAGCGCTTTACCCTTTCAGCACTCGCGCCCGGCAAGACACGGGTCCCCACCACCGTCCCAGATGGAAGGGAATACAGCGCCCTCAGCGTCTCATCACCCGACCAATCACCGGACTGAAGCTCAGCGCCGACTCGACGAACCACCTCCGGACTTCTTGTCATGACCGAACCACCGCGAGCGACATGACTGGAAAAACCGAGGGCGTGACCCAACTCATGCAAGGCCGTCCCATACCGTTCATCCCAGCTCATCGGTTGAGGACGGCCCAACCAATCATCCTGGTCCCGCCTCAGATAAACCGACGCGAACTCGAGAGAGGCCTCCAATTGGCCGTCTTGGACCTCTGACTTGACGCGACAATCCGCCAAGGCATCCCCTGCTCCTTGAGGAATCGCCACAGGATCACCGGCGGAGACAAATTTGATTTGAATCCCCCGCGAAGAGGCCTCCGTCTCTCGGAAGCGGATCCCTAAACCCGACCGGGCCCAGTTGCGGAGGACCACCCGCAACATTTCACGCTCTGCGAGTGAAGCGTCTTCCGGAAACACGACAGGCACCGGTGCATCGGTCTCCCACCGACACAGGAACAGAAAAAGGTCCATCCCCTCAACCCAAGGCTGTGGCGCAAGGTCGGCCAGGCGCCCCTGATTCTTCACCTGAACCTGTAGGGACTGCGGTAGCGACTCAAAACCCCAGCCACCTCGACTCGGCACACACCCCAAAAGCAGCAAAACGACCCAGCACGCCACGGCGTGAATCCAATGCATCGTCAGCCTGAACCTCATGAATCCGGGCTCGGGCTCGACGAGCCCCGATCAGCCTGGTCCCACGGCAAGAAAACGGCGACACCCACCGCCAAGCCCGCCGCAGCGAGGGCATACAGTCCGGTATAGCTCCACTCCTCCGCAACCCAGCCAAAAAGCGGGCTCCCCATGACCGCACCCAGATCCGCAATGCCGGTAAACAGCGCCAAAGCAGAGCCCCGATCGACCTCGCCCACCCGGGTCACCACGAGACCCGACAGAATCGGAAAGGTGTAGCCGTGCCCAAGACCGCAGAGTGCGCCGGCCACGAGAACATCACGATTCGATTCAGCCAAAGCCAAGGCCAGCATTCCGCCCGCGAGAGCGAGCACCGATGGGACGAGGATTCTCACGGCCCCAAAGCGATCGGGGACCCAGCCGAGGCCCAACCTCAGCGCGATGGCGACGGCCGCATAGGCGGAAAAAAACCCCCCCACGCTCCCAACGCCCCTCGACATCACGTAAGTCTTGAGAAACACAAAAATCGCAGCGAGCCCAATGAAGAAAATCGTTGTCAACCACCAGATCGGAAGCAGGTTCGTCTGTCGGGCGACACCCAAGAAACCAACCCGGGGTGAGGACATCTCCGCCATTGGGCTCGGCGCCGAGTCATACAGACCCAGAGCAAAAAGCAGCGCCAGCCCGTTGCAGGCCAGCGCGGCCTGAAACAGAGCGGGATAGCCATGCAGCGCCAGAACCCAATCACCCAAAAGACCGCCGATCGACATCGGCAACATGCCTGAGACGCCGAACAGAGCCAAGCCCTCGGTTAATCGCGATCGCGGAACATGGTCCGCCGCATAGGTAAAGAGCACGGTAAACAGGATCGCTTCAGCCACCCCATGAAGGCCCCGGATCAGATACACCCAAAGTCCCACATGATCGACAGACAGATAAAGCGCCGTGACCGCAACATTCAAGACGCTCCCGAATAAAATCAAACCGCGGCGACCCCGGGAGTCCATAATTTGGCCGATGGCTGGCCGTACAGCGATCGCCGTCAGCGCCATTGTGGCCGAAAGCCAACCGATGACGACGGAGGACGCACCCAGTTCCGTCAGAAAACCCGGAAAATGCAAGAAGAGGTTGAAGCCGATACCTTGGAAGAAATTGGCAATCCAGCAGAGAATGAACGGCCGCGACCAGAGCCCTGTCTCTTGCGGGATCACGCTTGGATTTTTACCGGCCCAGCCGTGGCGTCGGACTCAAATCCGAAGATTTGGCTGTAGAAGTACAACTCGCCTTCCAGCGCAGCTCGGATGCTCTCTGCTCGTCGAAAGCCATGCTGCTCTCCCTCAAAGGCCACGTAGGCTCGGCGAATCTTTCGAGCCGCGAGCGCTTCAACCATCGATTCAGCCTGATTGGGCGGCACGATTCGATCTTCCAATCCTTGAAAAAAAATAACGGGGCACGAGAGCTGCTCAGAGAAATGAATCGGAGATCGCGATCGATAAATGGCCTTTGCCTCGGGATACGGACCCACCAGACGATCCATATAGCGAGACTCGAATTTATGCGTGTCGCGCACCAGCGCCTCGAGATCGCCTATTCCATAGTGGCTCGCGCCAGCCGAAAACTCATCTCTGAACGTTAAAGCGCATAAAGTCGTGAACCCCCCGGCACTCCCCCCCGAGATCGCCAACCGACCTTGATCGACAAGCCCCGCCTCGGCTAGGTATCGAGCAGCGTGAGCACAATCTTCGACGTCCACGACGCCCCACTGCTTTTCGAGCCTCTTTCGGTAGGCGCGGCCGTATCCCGATGAACCCCCATAGTCCACATCCACCACACTGATGCCTCGGCTGACCCAGTACTGAATCCGCAAGTCCAGCGTCGGACTCGCCGCCGCAGTGGGGCCCCCGTGACTCTTGACCAACAGAGGGGGTCTTTCGCCCGCAAGCCCCTCAAGACCTTTTCGATCAGGGGCATAGAACCAAGCGTGAGTTGTCCTTCCTTCGGCCGAAGGAAATTCGATGGCTTGAGGCTCCACGAAGCTGCCCCCTTCGGCGTCCAGACCGCTTGCCCGGCAGAGCACATGCATGCGACCCACGTCGGCCTTGAACACAACGATCTCGTTGGGACTGCTCGAAGAGGCTCCTATGAAACAGGCGAATCCGCCACCCACCCTAACCGACTCGAATCTCGAATAACCGAGTTCGAGGGCAACCACTCTCCCACTTTCGAGCTTCAAACGAGCGAGTTGATTTCGGCCCCCGACTCCACTCGAACAAAGGATCTCCGACTCAGAAAGAAACCCATACCCCGACAGGCCAAACACCCACTGTGGCCCCGCGAATTCTGCCGGCTGATCGCACACACAACGAACCCCCCCTTCTCGTAACTGGTGAAGATTCCACCAGCCGGATCGGTCCGAAATAAAAGTCAACACGCCTTCAGGCGAAAAAGAGGGCTGAACGATGGACTCTTCATCGCCGCCCGCGACAACAACAGGCGGTCCCGAAGGGCCGTTCGCGGACCAAGCCTGGCGGCAAAGCAGCGTGCCATCCCAGGGCATATTGGGATGGTCCCAGGCAATGAAAGCCAGCTGATCCCCCTGGTCGGACACCACGGGCGACGAATAAAAGTCATGGCCCTCAGCCACCACTATCGGTTCACACGGATCAATGGGCAGACCTTCACGAGGAAGC
>NHEP01000080.1 GCA_002171515.1 bacterium TMED88
TGCGCTTCAGGCCCCTTCTGCCCCTGGGCCGCGTCGTATTCGACAGCCTGCCCATCTTGGAGATTGCGGTAACCATCTCCTTGAATATTCGAGAAGTGTACGAACAGATCCTTTCCACCGTCATCCGGCGTAATGAATCCATAACCCTTCTGCTCACTAAACCACTTCACTGTACCCTTGGCCAAAAGATCTTCTCCATCGATCGAGATCACGATTTAACGCGACCCAGCTTGACACTTCGACGCACCCGATCGGCGGGCGCCGTAACGCGTCTTGACGTGTCTGACTTTCCTCATGGTCCTAACTTGATTTTGATTCCCTGCTTCCAGCGGGCCATCCTCGAGGCAACTCGCCGCGACTCGCCGCGACTCGCAACCTCAAGAACTGGGCCTACCGCGGAATCGAACCGGCCCTCTGGCCAACCCACGACCAAGACGGCCAACTGATCCCTTCGGTCATCCTACAATAAGCAGGCGAAACAAAGGAAAAAAACGCGTCCCAATGGCTTTCTCGCGTTGATCTCGCAATGTGTGGTGGCAGCCCTACTATTGTGTGCTGACTCAGGCGCGCCTCATCCACACGAGGCGGTTGAAGCCACGTTGACACTTCCGACCAGGACTGGGGACCTCGCTGGTCGGAACAACAAGGAGCCATAAATGATTCAGTTACCGGGGGGCCCCCATAGCTTCACCCACCCAGAAGTCACGGGAATCGGACGACTAAAATCCCGAAGCCCACTGGTTCCTTTTCCCGAACCCGAACTCGCCCGAACACTTGAGCGCGATCAGTCTCCCTGGTTCCTGTCCCTGAATGGCAACTGGTCATTCCTGGGAGTCGACGAACCGGAGTCTGCTCCCGACGACTTCGCCGCTTCCCAGTTTGACGATCGGGAATGGCGCCCGATCGAAGTACCCGGAAACTGGACACTGCAAGGCTTCGATCGTCCGCATTACACCAACGTCCAGATGCCCTTTTCCGGCGATCCCCCGAACGTGCCGACCCAGAACCCGACCGGCTTATACCGAAAACACTTCTCTCTCCCCAAGTCCTGGAAGGGCCGGCGGATCATTGCGCACTTCGGAGGCGCCGAGAGCGTTCTGTATGTCTGGCTGAACGGCCACTCGCTGGGCCTGTCTAAAGACTCCCGCCTTCCCGCTGAATTCGACCTCACCCCCTATCTCGTCGACGGCCCAAACACCTTGTCCGCCATGGTGGTTCGTTGGTCCGATGGCACGTGGATCGAGGATCAAGACCATTGGTTTATGGGTGGGCTACACCGAGAGGTCTACCTCTACAGCACATCCCACCACTATTTCGAAGACGTTCGCGTCCGTGCCCGCCTGGACCCGTCGACGGGTGTCGGGCAACTCGAGGTGAGGGCCGAGCTTGGGACCGACACCCCCCTTCAAAATCCGCCCCATCTTCAACTGGCCTTCTTTGATCCTCGAGGCAAAGCTGTTTTCCGGCAACCCCGAAGCGCAGACTTCGCAAATCCAGGCAACCCCTATCTCTTCCAGGGCCGCTTTGCCGACCATATTGAGACGCTCAAAAAGCCGAAGGTCTGGTCATCAGAGACACCGCATCTCTACACACTGGTCGCCTCACTCATGGACGCGAAGGGCCGCCACCTTGAATCAGTCTCCGTTCGCGTCGGTTTTCGCAGCGTCGAAGTCGGTAACCGAGAACTTTTGATCAACGGCCGCCCAGTACTGATCAAGGGCGTCAACCGACACGACCACCACCCCGAACGCGGCAAAGCTCTCACCCGAGCAGATATCCGAGAGGACGTCTTGGCCATCAAGCGGTGGGGGTTCAATGCGATTCGCACTGCCCACTATCCAAACGATCCTTATTTGTACGACCTCTGCGATGAAATCGGTCTCTACGTCGTCGACGAAGCCAACATCGAGGCCCATGCTCGACTGGCCGAGATCTGCCTCGACCCCCGCTATGTCCAGGCTTTTCTGGATCGCGGGATGCGCATGGTCCAGCGAGACAAGAATCACCCGTGCATTATCATCTGGTCTCTTGGAAACGAAAGTGGTTACGGGCCCGCCCACGATGCGATGGCGGGCTGGATCCGGCAGGCGGACCCGACCCGGCCGATTCAATACGAGGGCGCTCTTCGTTTTCAGCTCGACAACGCAGGCCCCGCGACAGACATCATCTGCCCCATGTACGCACCCATCGAGTCCATTGTGGACTGGGCTCAGCGGACAGAAGATTCGCGTCCCCTGATTCTTTGTGAGTACGCACACGCCATGGGGAACAGCTGCGGAAGCCTGGCGGATTACTGGTCAGCGTTTCGGGAAAACCCGGGCCTACAGGGCGGTTTCATCTGGGACTGGAAAGACCAAGGACTCACTTGGACCGACGAGAATGGGCAAACCGGTTGGGCCTACGGCGGGGACTTCGGAGACCATCCCCACGATGCGAACTTCTGCATCAATGGTCTCGTCGCGCCCGACGGAACCCCCCATCCCGCCCTCTATGAGTGGAAAAAACTCGCTCAGCCCATCCGGATCGAAGCCTTAGACCCCGCCCTGGGCCGCATTCGAATCCACAATGAGCACGACTTTACCCGTCTCGATGCCTTCAAGGGCACATGGACACTCACCGCCAACGGGCAGGCGATCCAAAAGGGGCGCCTGCCCCGTTTGTCGATCGAACCAGGCGATGACCGAGACATCGAACTTCCCCTCAATCTGCCCTCGGACGCCGGCGGCTCGGAGTACCACCTCCTGATTCAGTTTTGGAGTCGGCACGATCACCCCTGGGCCCCCAAAGACCACGAGGTCGCCTGGGAGCAATTTGCGCTTTCCCCGAATTCTGAACCCAGCAGGAAAACCGATCATCCGCGGCTGGAGGCCTTTCCAACGCTGGCTGGGCGCGAGGCCAAAGCGCTGAGCCCACACAGGAGTGGCTCGTCTGTATCAGTCGAAGGTGCCGACTTCTCGATCCAATTCAACCTAGAGGAAGGAACACTCGACGCATGGACTTGGCGGGATCGCACGCTCCTGAACAGCCCGCCCCGACTCAACGTTTTCCGCGCCCCAACCGACAACGATGGCGTGAAGGCTTGGGCGGTCCCCGAGACCCGGGCCCTTGGACGCTGGCTCGCCTGGGGGCTCGACCACCTTCGGCCCGAAATTTCTGCTCCGGCACAACTGAAAAGAAAACGAAATGGATCCGTCGAGATCACAACTCGACATCAGCTTATTATGAATGGTCCCGATACGACGCCCGTTCCACACCGAACCCTCTTTCACACCACTCGATACAGTGTGCACCCCACAGGCATCATCTGTGTTCATGTGGACTTCCAAGTGGGGAGAAGCCTCGATGACCTCCCCCGCCTGGGTCTCGAATGGGTGCTCCCCGGTGATTTCAACCAGATCGAGTGGTTCGGGCGGGGTCCTCATGAAAGCTACCTTGATCGCCGCTCCGGGGCCGCGCTGGGCCACTACCAGGGGGGCGTCGCTGATCAGTACCACCCTTACGTAGTCCCTCAAGAAAATGGCAACAAGACCGACGTCCGCTGGATGGCCGTTCGGAAGACGGACTCCGCAGGACTTCTCTTTGTCGCGGCTCGCCCGATCGAAGCCTCGGCGGCGCATTGGAGAACCTCGGACCTCTATCAAGCGACCCATGCGCACCAGGTGACGTTTCGGAGCGAAACCTATGTGAGACTCGACGCAGTTCAAAGAGGTCTCGGCACCGCGAGCTGCGGACCCGACACCCTCGACCAGTACAGAATTGCTCCGGGCAAGACGACCCTTCAGTTCTGGATCATCCCGTTCTCAGGCGGAGAAGAGCCCGCCCAGCTCGCACTCGCCTTGCGGCAATCGCTCTCGCGGTCCTCGCGCTGAGATCGAGGGCGAAGACGTTACTCCGGGGGCACCACGCAGCGGAGGATAACGGTCAAGGGCCCACCAGGGTTCGTCGGGGGGCCGGGGGTCTCGTCACAGCTTCCCTCGCAGCAGGGCACATCCTGGGCGAAAAATTCGGAATAGGCCGCGGCGTCATTGCACTCGTCCCCGGTGGCAAAGCAAATATTCGCGTCGGGCTGGCAGGCCGCAAGACCAAAAGCGAAACACAGGGTCAGAACAATCGGAATCAGTCGGGATCCGAAACTGGCCCAACGAGTCGGATGGAGCACGCTCACGAAATTCCTCCAATTGGCTGATCGCCGACAGAACGCGGTAACCCGCATAACCCGTTCAGACTCCGCTGGGCGCAACCCACACTCCAAAGTCGCGCGACAGGCTCGACCGAATCCGCTCCGGGGAACCCGTATACTAGACCGTCTGTCTCCGATCGCGTAGGGGCCGAAGTCGCGCCCCCCCGAGCGGTGCAGTCCGGCGAGGAAAACCCCACCATGGATCGATCCGATCAAAAAAGCCCGAGGCAAGACCGCCATCCTTCCCCCACCCCAAAACGCCGCAGCAGAATGGCGGAATACGGGCTGTTGCTATCGGTGGGCATCGTCATTGGCTGGTTGGGGCACCTTCAACTGGCCACACCGCACGCGCCTCCGGCCAGAATCCAATCTCCTGAACCCGATATCATGCCGAATCCGGCTCGCCCCCCGGGCCAAGCAGAGGAAAATTCCGCTCGGCTGTGGTCTGAATTGGCGTGGGCCATGGCCGCTCGGGCCTACGACCTCGAGGAGGCCCTGCGCCAGGTCGAACAAACAGGAAACGCCCCTGAGGCCGCGATCCAACAAGCCATCGATCAGGCCAGCGATCAAGAGATCGCCACAATCATCTCGGCGGTCACGCAAATCGATGAAGAAGACCTCCTCGCGAACTCAGATCTTCGACCTTTTGCCAACAGACTGGCCGATGTGGCCCTAGAAGGCCTCGACGGAGAATCCGAAGGCCCCCCCCCCGCTCCACAGGTCTATTTCAGCCCCACAACACAGAACTTCGATCCACTCCGATCCGCCGAAAGCCGTTTTCCCAAAGATCAGTCCCGCATTTTCGCTTTCGTCGAGCTCGCCCCCTCTGGTACGCCTCGGGTGATGGTCAAGTGGCTCAATCGGGATACACGAAGAATCCAAACGCTACAAAGCATGCCCTACCGATCGGAACGCCCCACGTGGTCGTTTTTAGAACGCGGAGGCGATTGGGATCTAGGCACCTACGAAGTCAGCTTCTACAGCCATGATGCCAGCATGCGGCTGCTCGCCCGAGGCGAATTCACAATCTACGAGGAAGACGAATAAGTCACCCTTCAACGAGACCCAGCGATCACTCGGTCGACGGCGTCCTGGGTGGTACGTCGTTCAATCGCCAGTCGTACCTCAAGAACTCGACCTTGAAGTCGGCCCGGTTTTCCTCGAGCCACCGCCGCTGCTCCGCAGAGGCGAAGCGCCCGACGAACTTCAACACGCCGGGAAGCCCTCCGAAGTCCTCTTCGAACCAATCGAAAATTCGACTCAATCGCACGATCCGAGCCGAGCGGTCGATCGAAAGACCTTTTTTAGGTCGAGCCAGCCAACTGGCGACATTCTGATCGAGCTGTTCGCTCACAGTCTCTGCACGATACGGCTCGCGCCTCAAATTCGGACACGAGATGGAGGCACAGACGATCGCCCCGTGTATTCGTGGATCTCCCATCGGCCGTAGAATCTCGTGCTCGATCTCATCGAGGCTATAGGCCCGCTCCCCAACATGGCCGGCAACCCGCTTCCAGACCGGACGGAAGAAGGAGCCGATGTCCTTGATGCTCGCCACTGGGTAATGGGTGACCACCCAATCGATCGCAAAGAGATTGTAGACGTTGATCCAAAAGGCGAGCTTGGCGGAAGGCTCCGAAGGACCGCCGCTTGGCTGCGAGGCCAGTTGGCTGATCAGCAAACGCCAGTCGGGGTCATCTTTGATCGCCGCGTAGTCCACTTCGGTCCCCACCTCGGCATCGACGGCTCGGGTGTGACGCGACAGCATTTGCGCGTAGAGGTCGAGCCAATCGGATGCCACGCTCCCGGGCCCCTTGCCCTCAGAAGCTGACACAGCCCCCCCGGCACCCATCAAGACCAGCAGCACAAGAGATACGACAAACTTCGCAAAGCGGTTGGCCCGCTCTCTCCCGATCTCAGAATCGGCGCCTCGGCCCGGAAAAAAGCGTCGGGGCGGCTCTTCAACCCAGTGTGTCACCGGGGCGCGAGATCCCGCACGGTCTGACGAAGGTCCTCAGAGTGCAAAACAGCCAGCGCGGGCGTATCGACCCCGCACTCGACGTATCGTTGAATATGATCGCGACATGCGCCGGGCGACCCATTAATGATGAGTGCGTCGACGACCTCTTCGGGAATGGCTTCCAGAGCAGCAGCCCGATCGCCCTCTTTCCACTTTGACCACATCCCCTCCAACTCATCGCCTCGCCCCAGCCACTCGTGGAACGCCGCGTAAACAGGGACATTCAAGTAAGCCGCCACGGCCCGTCGACCGATAGCGAGCGCCATCGCACGGTCTTCAACCGGAAGAACAAAGAGACGCGCCACGATTTCCTTGCCTTCACCTCCCGCGTGAACATGCGGGACGACTTGGCGGACATCCTCGGCCGACAGCCAGTTCAAGATCGCCCCATCCGCCTCTCGCCCGGCCATCTTCAGCATGCCCTCTCGCAGGGCTGCCACGAGAATTTTGGGCTGATGTTCGAGTTTCACTCCGCTGCGGAAGCCTCGAACATTGAAAGTCTCAAATTCTTCTGTGATTTTTTCGCCCGACAAAGCACGACGCAGAAAGCGCACCATATCCCGAGTCCGGTAGTAGGGTCGCTCGAAAGGAATCCCGTTCCATTGCTCAACGATGACGTTTGAGGAGGTTCCAATCCCCATGACAAACCGTCCGGGCGCCGCATCCGCCAAGGACGCGACAGACTGCGCCATCACGGCGGGCCCCCGCGTAAAGGCGGGGATAATGGCGATCCCCAATCGAGCCGTCGGAGCCCAGGCCGCGGCGAGGGCGAGCGGGCTAAATCCATCGTGGCCATTGGCCTCCGAGGACCAAAAGTCCGTATAGCCCAGGTCCACCATCTCCTTCAGCCAATCCTCGTGCGCATGGAGGGGCACGCCCGCCATCGGAAGCGACATTCCATATCGAGCCAATCGAACTCTCCTTCTTAAAGTATCGGTATTGCGGGCTATTTCTTTTTGGCGATTTTCGCCCACGAGTCCCGAAGCGTCACGGTCCGATTCAGCACGATCGCCCCCGGCCGAGCATCCGGATCAACGCAGAAATAGCCCAGCCGCTCAAGCTGAAAGTTTTGCCCGGGAGCAGCCCCACCCAAACTCGGCTCAACCCAAGCGGAGGGAATCACCTTAAGGGAATTGGGCGAAAGGTGGTCCAGAAAGGTCTGGCCCGACTGGACTGAAGTCGGGTCCTCCTCAGAAAAAAGCGGGCTGTACAGTCGCACCTCGGCCGAGATAGCATGTTGGGCGGATACCCAGTGGAGCGTTCCCTTCACTCGCCGACCATCGGGCGCATCCCCCCCTCGTGTCTCCGGGTCATAGGTGCAGCGCAACTCGACAATTTCGCCTTCAGCATCTTTGATGACTTCCTGACAA
>NHEP01000081.1 GCA_002171515.1 bacterium TMED88
CGTGCTGGCTTTATAGGACTTGGGAACCAGGGTAAACCGATCGCAGCCCATTTTGCGCCGAGTGGTTTCGAGACGACCGTTTACGACATCAGCCCCGAGCCCGTCTCCGAGCTGGTCGCGGCCGGCGCTCGCGCTGCCCATTCTCCCAAAGAAGTCGGCGCCCACTCAGACGTAGTGGGCGTTTGCGTCCCCGAAGATGAGCACGTTCGCCAGGTCGTCTATGGGGATCAGGGACTTTTAGCAGGGCTCTCGGCCGGCGATGTCATCGCCATTCACAGTACAGTTTTGCCGAGTACAGCCATTGAGCTCGCCGAGGCGGCTCATCGACAAGGCGTGGCTGTCCTCGATGCCTGCGTCACTGGCGGGGCGGCCCGAGCCGCGAGCAGAACCCTCACATACTTAGTCGGCGGCGATGCTGAAGCCCTGGAAAAGGTTCGGCCCCTCCTCGAATGCAGCGCGGAGAAAGTCATTCACGCAGGCCCACTCGGTCACGGTGCGAAGCTCAAGCTGTGCATTAATCTGATTACCTATATTCAATGGGCCGCCGCTTTTGAATCCCACGCCCTCGCCTCAGCGGTCGGTCTGCCTTCGGAGGTCCTCGAAGAAGCGGGGCTCTCGAACGGACAAATCACGCCCCTCATGCAGGCCTATCTCGCCAGCGTCAAGATGCCCATGGAAATCAAAGGGAGCGACGCTGTGCAAAGCCTGATGCGGGGCCACATGCATGTGGCGGAAAAAGATCTCGCCTGGGCGCTCACGCTCGCGAAGGAGTCGGGTGTTTCTCTACCCGTGGGCGGTTTGGTTTCGCAGTTGATGGCTCGCCTCTATGGCGTCGAAGACGCGCAGAAGCGATGAGTACGGCAAAGCATTCCGGGTCGTCGACCGAGGGCCGGCGCTCGCACGCAGAGCGTACGGCCCAAACACGGGAAAGCATCATGTCCGCCGTCGTGGAATCCATCGCCGAGGTCGGTTTTCAGCGCACGACCGCCGCTGAAATCACCCGCCGCGCCGGCGTCACCTGGGGCGCAGTTCAACATCACTTTGGGGGGAAAGACGGAATCCTCTTGGCCGTTCTTGAGGATTCGTTCCACCGCTTCAACCTTCGTGTCTCCGCGATCGGAGACTCCGACAGGTCACTGGAAAAGCGAATTGACCTTTTCATCGATCGTGCCTGGGAACACTTTGGAAGCAGCCACTACCGCAGCACACTAGAAATCCTAATGAGCTACGCGGGCACAGACGATCAGGCCTCGGAACGGTTGTGGCCGGGACAGATGTTCTCAGCATGGAATCGCGTATGGGAAGGGCTCTTTTCGGACTCCGTCCAGACACGGCGCGAATCGCTCGCACTTCAGAGATTCACGATCTCTTCTCTCACCGGATTGGCCACAACGAATTTGCTCGCTGGCCCAACCGCCCGTCGGCCCACCGCCGAGCTGAATGTTCTGAAGTCGGCACTCAAAAGCTGCCTCTCGGGACGGGCCAAGGCCTAATCGAGAGACCGAGCTCGGCTCTCTGCCTGACACACCGTTAGGCCGGAGAATTCCGCTTTCATGGGATCTTTAACCCATGAATACGCAACATGCACTCGACTTTCGATGACAATCCGCCGATCTTCAAAGGACGATCGATCCTCTTTTCGAAAACCGAGAGATATCCAGTGGCCCCTTCTCGCCCCCGCAAAGCAAAACACCCTGCACAGGTCGGCACATCAGAAGACAGTCAAGGCGCCCTGGATTCTCGCTTCCTCAATCGCGATCTCTCTCGCCTCGATTTCGACGAACGCGTGCTGGCCCTGTCGAAAGATCAAAGGGTGCCCCTTCTGGAGCGAGTCAAGTTTCTAGCGATTTTTTCCTCCAACCTCGACGAGTTCTTCCAGATTCGGGTGGCCGGACTGAAGGCTCAAGTCGAGTCAAAGCTTGATGTGGTGTCTCCAGACGGACTGACCCCTCAAGCCCAACTCAAGATGGTGCATCAGCGGGCCCAATCCCTGGTCCGTCAAGCGACAAACCACCTTCAAAACCGCTTGATCCCGGAGTTGGCCGAGCATGGCATTCGGATCGTCGACTACACGGATGTTAAGCCCGAGGAAGCCGCCACCCTCACAAAGCATTTCGAGCAAGATATTTTTCCAGTTCTGACGCCATTGGCTGTCGACCCTGCCCACCCATTCCCTTACATCTCAAACCTCTCTCTGAATCTGGCAGTGCTCCTTCGCGAGCCGAGTGACCAATCTCTTCGATTCGCCCGAGTGAAAGTGCCCCCGCTTTTCCCGCGATTGGTGGCCGTCGGTGATGAGCGCACTTTTGTTCCCTTGGAAAGTTTGATCAAGTCGCACTTGCCTCTGCTCTTTCCCGGGATGGAAATTGCCAGCCACAGTCCATTCCGGATCACTCGAGATGCGGATCTCGACGTGTCTGAAGACAGCGACGAGGATTTGCGCGAAGCACTGGCCTCAAGCCTTCGACGCCAGCAACGGTCGAGCCCTGCGGTCCGCCTGGAAGTGGACGAATGCGCGGCGGATGAAGTGGTCGGCCTTTTGATGCAAGAGTTGGATCTCGCAATCTCCGATGTCTACTTCCAGCCATCGCCTCTCAACTTGGCAGACCTCTGGGCTCTCTACGATCTACCACTCCCGGAGCTCAAAGCCGCGGTATGGCGCCCGCGCACCCCAAGCGCTGTCGGCCGCAAAGACGATTCTTCCCCGTCGCGACCTGGGTGGCTTTTTGAAACCCTTCGAGACGAGGAGATCTTGCTTCACCATCCGTACGATTCATTCTCAACGACCGTTGAAGAATTCCTGGTTCAAGCGGCAGATGATCCAGAGGTGCTCGCCATTAAGCATACGCTGTATCGGACGTCGGGCCCTGAAACTTCTCTCTTTGATGCCTTGTTGCGAGCGGCGGACCGAGGAAAGCAGGTCGTCACCCTGGTTGAGCTGAAGGCTCGCTTCGACGAGCAAGCGAACCTAGAGTGGGCCCAAGTCCTTGAGCGAGCGGGCGTACATGTGGTGTACGGCCTAGTCGGCTTGAAGACCCATGCCAAGGTGACGCTGGTGGTCCGCAGAGAGGGCGCCCATATCCGACGCTACTGTCACATTGGAACCGGAAACTATCACCCCGGAACCGCTCGACTCTACGAAGATCTTGGCTTGCTGACAGCGTCCCATGAAATCGGGGAAGACGTGACCCATCTCTTCAACCATCTCACCGGAACCAGTCGAGCGCCTCAGTTCCACAAATTATTGGTCGCGCCCCAATCTTTACGTGCCCGGATCATCGAACTCATCGAGCGAGAGCAGTCCGCGAAAGATGGACAGATCATCATCAAGGTCAACAATCTCTCCGACCCCGAGATCATCCAGGCGCTCTATCGTGCCAGCCAAGCGGGAGTCGAGATTGACCTGATCGTTCGCGGCATTTGCTGCTTACGGCCCGGCGTTCCGGGTCAGTCTGAGCGAATACGCGTCAGATCGATTCTCGGAGGATTCCTGGAGCACTCTCGGATCTATCGATTTGGAAGTCCGAAGCGTGGGCTCGACTACTTGATTGGCTCCGCCGACCTCATGCCTCGAAATCTAGGACGCCGGGTCGAGTCCCTCGTGCCCATCGAAAAGAGCCATCTCTGCGAACAGCTCGAAGATATCCTGAAGTTGAATTTAATGGATGACACTCATGCCTGGAGGCTTGACGCGAAGGGTCGATGGCGGGGAATTCGAACCACCGAGGGTATTTGCGCTCAAGAAATATTTCGGGCGCGCGCGGTCTCTCGGGCAGAAAGTATCGGGGGCGAGACGTCTGGGTGACGGGGCTGCCGCTCAGCAGACTTTGAGGTCTCGGCGGCGTGCGTCAAAGCTCGCAAGGCCCTCAGCTCTCGGCTGAAAATCAGGAACTAGAGTCCGGGACGCCCCGATTCGAGTCCCAAGAGTTTGACTCTTTGCTCCAGTGCCTCGAACGAATCAATCACAGTGATCCCCATCACGTCGCGAGCCAGATGACTCAAAGCCCCGCCGATCCAAAGCTCCACTCGAGGAGGCAAACCGTCTCTGAGCGCCTTGACCTGAGCGACCGCCTTTTCACTGTCATCCACCACGAGGCTGACGGCCACTGCGCCCGCACTCGATCGCTCTGCCGCAAAGACGAGATCGTCCGGCGGGAGCTCTGCGCCGAGATAAACCACTCGGCCACCGGCGGCCGCCGCCGTGATCGCCGCGATCAGTAGGCCCAACTCGTGTCTTTCGCCTGAAAGCGTTGCGAAAAGGATTGAGGCACCCACCGGGGAATTCGAACTCGGCCGTAAGGAAGCGCCCATCAAAGAACGAAGCACTGACGTCGCGAGATGCTCCGCCGCGATGGGGAGGTCACCCCGTGACCAAGTCTCCCCGATTCGTTCGAGCAGGGGCGAGGCGACATGCCGTGCAAATCGGCTGGGGCCCAAAGCGGCCAGCTGGAGCGCGATCAAGCGCTCGGACTCATCGGCGTCGAGGGCATTCAGCGCCGCCATAATGGCGTCCGAGGCGTCCGGGCCAGGCTCCACGCCAGTCGGGGGCTGTGGTGCGGGCTCCGCCGCTGTGATCCGGGCCAGCTCTTCGTTTCCCAGACGGGCCACTTGACCGATCCGGTGACCTCCATCAATCGCCGCCTTGACGAGCCCGAGGCGCTCAAGGTCTGCCGCTGTGTACCGCCGCGTGCCGCCTGGCGTTCGAAGCGGCACCACCACCTCGTAGCGTCGCTCCCAAGCGCGCAATGTGTCCGGCGAAATTCCTGTAAGGCGAGCTGCAGCCCCAAGGGGGTACGTGAGTTCCTCGACTGCTTTTTCGGCTTGATTAGACATGGGGTGGCGGGCGCCTTTTTTTGTTCACTTGTCACAGAATAGCCGTCCAGATTGGAAGTGGACGAAAAACAGTTAAATCCCTGCCGAAAGAGGAAAAATTCTGGTCCCGGGTGGCCCGAGAATCAAATATGTCCATATTTTTATGGACATAATATAGACAAATTGACATCTGGGGGCGCGCGTTTGTCTAGATCGAGAGAGGCGCTCCGCAGACTCAACTTAGGCTGGTCGCATCGCCACAGCGGGGTCTGAGAGCACATCTAAGGCAACCCCTGCATGCAGGGCCGCTCCAATGCTGAGAGCAGATTCGTTGAGGAGCATTCGATTGGAGTGAACGGGGTGCGGATTTTCGACCGCCTCGGGACGGACCCCGATAAACAACATGGCCCCGGGCCATCGGTCGAGAACATACGAAAAATCTTCTGCCCCCATGACGGGATGAGGCATCTCGATGAAGGCCTCCTCGGACAACAGCCCCGAAGCGACCCGCTGGGCCCGGGTCACTGCATTCGGGTCATTCACGGTTACGGGATACCCGTGCTCGATATTGACGATCGCCTCCACCCCATGGGCCACACTGACGCCATGGGCGACTCGATGAATCCCTTCTTCGGCCAATCGACGACCGTGCTCGGACGTCGCGCGGAGCGTTCCCATTAAGTAGGCGCTTTCGGGGATCACGTTGTTCGTCGTCCCGGCCCGAATTTTGGTCGTCGAGATCACAACCGGATCGTGGGCATGGATTTCACGGGTCAGCATGGTCTGAAGCGCATTGACGATTTCACAGGCCGCGGGAATGGGATCTCGAGCATCATGAGGCATGGAGGCGTGCCCTCCCTGCCCTTTCACTTCAATGGTCCAGACATCCGCCGAGGCCATCAGGGGCCCGGGCCGTGAAGCCAATCGGCCCACGGGCAGTCGCGTCTCCACGTGGAGCGCAAAGGCCATGGCGGGCTCAGGACCCTCATCCAAGAGACCTTCCGCGAGGCAGATCTTGGCACCGAAATGTCCTTCTTCACCACTTTGGAAAAAAAATTGGACCTGGCCCGCGAGGTCAGAACGGCGTGCGCTGAGGAGTCGCGCCGCCCCGACCAACATGGCCGTATGAGCGTCATGGCCACAAGCGTGCATCGCCCCATCCTGACGGGAGCTAAATTCGAGACCCGTATCTTCCGGCATCGGCAGAGCATCCATATCTGCCCGCAGGAGGACGGAGGCGCCGGGCCGGGCCCCCTTCAGGGTGGCGACGAAGCTGCTGGTCTTCTCCGAAAGTCTGAACTCCAAATCGAGCGTTTCCAAATCAGCCAGCACTCGAGCCCGTGTCTGGGGGAGGCTGTTTCCAAGCTCCGGACAGGCATGGAGATCACGGCGAAGTGTCACCATTTCGGGTAAAAGGGATTCCGCTTCTCGGGTCAGTTTTTGGCTCATCGATGCCTCCTCGGCCCCAGTATAGACGGCTCAAAACGCGTCCGGACGGCATGTGGGCTGCGGTGAACCGATGACCGCATCGAAATGATGCGCGCGTTTTCCAACCTCGTCATGCCAGACTTTCGGATGAACCATCGGAGCTCGCTGTGGACAGTGCTTCCCGCATGAATCGAATGGATCTGCCGCCGGGCCCGCGCTACGCGCCGCTCCAAAGCTTCCTCTACATGCTGAATCCGTATGGGTACATGGCGCGAATGAGAGCCCGATTCGGGGACACCTTCAGCATGCCGAGCATGAATGGCATGCTGGTTCTCGTGAATACGCCCGACGCCGCCCGGGAAATCCTCAGCGGGGGCACAAAAGACTTCGACATTGGCTTTGGGGTGGACCTTCTTTCCCACCTCCTCGGCTCCAATTCGCTTTTGCTCTTGGCCGGCGACGCGCACCGCCGAGAACGGAAAGTCCTGTCACCCGTTTTCCATGGGAACCGCATGAAGGCCTATGCGCCAGCGATGCACCAAGCTGCGATGGACCGGGGCGCCCAATGGCTTCCGGGAGAAACCATCGTGATGCAAAACGAAATGCAGTCCATTTCCCTCGACGTCATCATCAGAGCCGTTTTGGGCGTAACCGAACCCGAGCGTCTATCCGTTTTCCGAGAAGCCATTCGCCACGCCGTCTCCGAAGTGTCACCGTGGCCCCTCTTCATTTCGCCGTTGCGTCACGAATTTTTTGGAGTCGGTCCTTGGGCTCGTTTCATGCGCCACAAACGAGCCTTTGATCTCCTTCTGGCTGAAGAAATTACCTCGGCCCGATCCCGACCCGAGCCAGGAGAAGACATCTTGTCTCGACTGGTCGACTGTACTGATGAAGAGGGTCAAAGCCTCTCCGACTCAGCGATTCGGGACCACCTTGTGACTCTGCTGATCGCGGGTCACGAGACCACCGCCACTGCACTCGCCTGGGCTTTCTATGAAGTCACACAGCATCCTGAGATCGAGCGCTGGCTTCTGGACGAAATTGCCACCTTGGGGAGCGAACCAGATCCGGTTCAGCTCTCTGATCTCCCGGCCCTTCAGGCCGTTTCACGAGAAACCCTGCGCTTGCATCCCATCGTGCCCGAGTTTTTTCGGACCGTGAAAAACGGCTACCGCTTGCAAAATTGGAACATCCCTCCCGGAGTCGTCCTTGCCGGATCCATTCTGTCCATTCAACAAGATCGGGAACTCTATCCGCATCCTGAAAGGTTCGATCCTCAACGATTCCTGCAACAAGACTTCGCGCCTCATGAGTTTGCCGCTTTCGGAGGTGGCCACCGGTACTGCCTCGGCGCCGCTTTTGCTCTTTCAGAAATGTCGGTCGTTCTCGGCACCCTCCTCCCCCGATACGCACTCCAGTCAACCAAGAAACGACCCCTCAAAACCGTGCGACGGCACATCACCCTCGGACCCGAGGGTGGCGCCCCGCTTCGGGTGATCGCTCAGCGTTTTGGCCCGGCGCGACACTAAGATCGGGCTCGAAGGACGAGGGCCAGGCTGGCTATTCTTTTAGCATGAACTTTTTTCCGCCTGTCTCCCCGGGACTCGAACGCGTTGCCGTCCTTGAACGGCAGATCGACGCCTCGCTGGAAAGAGTCTGGGAAAACGTCCTCGACTGGGAGCACCTTCCCTGGCTCCACCGGAAGGACTTCGCTTCGATTGAGCCGATCGAACAAGGCTCTTGGGGCTGGCGCGTGCGCACCGAGTCAACAGCTCAACCCGGTCACCCGTTCACAGTCGAGCTCGAAGTCGACCTCCCAGAAGGTCATTACGTCACCCGAACCCTAGACGGACCCTCGGCGAGGACAGAAATCTGGACGCGCCTTCAGCCCAAAGGCCGGGACGCCACCTCGATCCGAGTGGAATTCTGGGTACCCACCTTCTCGAAGATGAGCAACGAGGCGATCGGCAAACGCTACCTGGCACTCTATCAGCGGCTATGGAGTGAGGACGAGGCCATGATGATCGAGCGCAGCGAAGCTCTTCGCTCAAAGCCGGTGGGCAAGGCCGCAGGCGAGTCAACCGTCCGAATCGATCTCGGCACACCCTCCGAAGTTCGGGCTCGACTGCCCTTCTGTATAAATTTTGCCGGAAATACTTGGCGACTCTGCGCAGTCGACGACGAACTTGTCGTCCACGACGCGGTCTGTCCTCACGCTCTCGGCCCCCTGGTTGACGAGCCCACAGAGGCCGAGCAACCCGGCCAAGTCGAATGCCCCTGGCACGGATTCCGCTTCGATGTGCGGACGGGTCGCAGCAGTGACGGCCGCCGCCTGCGACTCAGAACCCCACCTCGCCTCGTTGAGGACACAGCGAGTGGGACCCTGACCCTCGTTATGCGCTGAGCGTTGAACTCAAGAGTCAGGCACTGGCACTGGGTCGCGTCGAGACATCTTCATGCCACCGCTGAAGATGAGCCTGGTCCGGCCCAATTTTAATTTGACTCACTGCGCCGAAATCGATCGCGCAAAGGGCTGTGATGTCCGCAATGCTAAAGCGATCCCCTGCGATGAATTCACGATCGGACAACTCTCCATCGAGCCATGCCAGTCGCTCCAAGGCCGCCACCCGGCAGGCTTCGCCCCATTCGGGCACCTGTGTAATCCGGCCCTTAAAAAATCCATGGGAGTGCCGAAAAGGACCCGTAATGTTGTTCATTAACTCGAACTCCATCCGCCGGTTCCACATTTCGACGAAGCCGGCATCCGTTGCATCGACACCCATCAATGGCGGGTTTGGGTGCAGACCCTCGAAATAGCGACAGATCGCCACGGTCTCAGAGAGGTAGCGCCCATCATCCAGTTCCAGCACGGGCACATTGACCATGGGGTTCTTCGCCGCAAACTCAGCGGTTCGATTTTCGGATGCTCCGATATCGACTTGCTCCACCGGAACCTCGATCCCTTTTTCGGCGAGGAAAATGCGGACGCGTCTCGGGTTCGGGGCCATTGTACTGTCCAATAATTTCATAGAAAGATCCTTTCGCTCCATGGTTCGACATGCAAGGGAGAGATCGCAGTCGTCTGCGACCCATCCCTTGATATTTTTAATCTCGATCTGAGGCAATGGCCCGCGAAGTTCTGGAGGCGTAGCCATAGATTCCTTTGGCCATCAGGGACGTTTCACTTTGTCGCCGGCGAGCATAGAGATCTGCCCGAACGCCATGGACTGCTCGGTCGTCGGGAACCGCTTGTGCAGCCAGCTCGATGAGATGGCAAGCAAGCCGCCACTCCTCGGCCTCGGCGAGTTCCTCGGCTCGCTTGACGAGTGCCGCCGCACCCCCGGCCAGGGCACAGACCTCGCGGGCCAAACGAGACTCCGGCGCGGGCTTCAGATGGGCAGGATTGCCGTCGTACCAGCCTCCGTACAATCGCCAGATATTGCGAACGACGAACTCCGGTTCGTCGTAGAGTGGCCTCATATAGGGCCGTTCTAGGAGTTCGGGGGCCAATTCAACGCCAGTCAAAATTTGATCCAGGGGTTCTCCGGCATTCATTCGTTCAAGGGTCTGGCGCACCAAAGATTCAAGTGCACCGGCGACATCATTCAGCACCCTGGCGATTCTTTCTGCGCCCGCGATGGGCAAGCCATGAGCCGGAATAAAAAGTTCAGCGCCCATCGCGGCCATTTCCCTGAGGGCCACGGCCCACTCTGCTGGATATCGCTGCGCCTTTTGAGGGTTTCCAGCGTTGGGGAAATTCCATATGAAGAAATCACCCGCACAGATTGTGCGCGTCGCGGGAATCCAGGCCCATAGATGGTCATCCGTCTCGCCCCGGGCGTGACGAAGCTCAATCTCTATTCCTCCGACTCCCATGCGGGTTCGATCACGAAACGACAAGTCGGGAGCGGGCGTGTCCGCGGGCAGAAAACTCTGCGCACCACCGAGCCGAACACCTTCCATCATGCCACGGAGACCGCCAAATTGGCGCCCATTCACAGTCAGATTGTATCCACTCGTTAAGCGATAACGATCAAATCTTTCAGACACATTCTCATGCCCAACGACTCTCGGCCGCGGATCTCCACGCTCTTGGGCCTCGTTGATAAACAAAGCCGCGCCCCCGACATGATCAACATGACCGTGGGTATAAATCAAGGCGTGAAATGGATCCGTCGACCAGCTGCGGATTGAACCAATCACAGCCTCGGCGGTTTGCCTGAGGCTGGTGTCAAAGCAGACGAGGCCTTCTTCTGTCTTCAGGCTCACAACGTGAGAAAAGGATTCGACAATCGACCAATGGTCCGAGAGGACCGAGAGCTCTTGGGTTATGCGATTGACGGGGCCCTCATCGACTCCCTCATCAATGATTCGGCTAGAAAGCGAGAGCAAGTCAGTCATAGTCTCCTCGAGGGGAAGGCACAAACTTGGGCGCAGCGTATGGCCAACGCCTTTCCGCTTATTGCCAATCTAGTGCCACATCACGGTCAATCGATCCGGCCCTCGAACGGTAGCGCCCGTCGGTGCCGATGCATCGGGATCTCCGCTGAGTCGCAGATCAGGAAAACGATCGGCCAACGCATCCAAGGCCACAGCAAGGCTCTTCTTCGCCAAATGCATGCCAGGGCATGAACGCTCGCCGCGCCCAAAAGTAAGGGTGTCTTTCATTGGGCGCTCGATGTCGTAAAGGTCCGGATTCTCGAAGGCCGCTGGATCACGGTTGGCCGCCGCCATGCTGAAAAGGACAAAACTTTGGGGCGGCAGCTTCTTTCCGAGAAATTCAATGCTCCGGTCTGCGGAAATCCGAGGCAGATTCGGAACCGGTGTTTCCCAACGAAGCAATTCCAGAATGGCCCCGGGGCGGAGGCTTTGATCCGAGACGATTCTCGACCAAGCCTCAGGCGAGGCCAGCAGCGTGTGGACGAGGCTTCCCAGCGCATCATGGGTCGTTGTGGCGCCCGCCGAAAAAAGCAATTTGACGTGAGAGAGAACTTCTCGATCGTCTAGGCAATGGCCCTCGGCCTCAGACTCCACGAGGGCTGAGATCACGTCGCCTTGCGGCTCCGCGCGACGGGCCGCAATCGTGGGCGCGATATATCGCGTGAACTCACGGTCCGCGGCTCGCGAAACCTCCGGAGAGACCGTCGGCGGGGAAAGCATCTCCCAGGCCCACCGATGGAACGCCGATTCGCCTTCTCGAGGGACGCCCAACATCCGCGAAATCAGCAGGAAGGGGAAAAGCCGAGTGAAGTGAGAAACCAGATCGATCTCGGTTTGATCGATAAATCGATCAATCACTTCGTGAGCCAGAGCAGCAATCTCATCATCCGCAAAACGCTCAACCGCTCGCGAACGAAATGCCGGCGTGGCCAACCGACGGTACAAGCGATGCTGCGGGCCCTCCATGGACTGAAAGTTTTCGCCAATGATTGCAGCGATACTTCGCTGATAGAGGGTCGCGGGGGGCAGCGTTTCGACGTCACGAAACCCCTCGAGCAAGGCCTCGAAGGTCGTGATCAGGAAGGCCGGCTGACCACCGAAGCGAACTTCAACCACAGGGCCCTGCTCTCGCAATTGCCGTAAGTGGGAGTGCATGACGGGGCCCGGCATCGGGTCAGTGGCAAAATCGAGCAGACTCATGGCATACCCTCCCCAATGGCGGCAATCCCGAATCAGTCTGCCACCGGTTCAATGACCAGAGTCGGGATCCCCAACGGATCACCCCGAACAGAAAACACTCGCGTACCAGGTTTGTGCCCATCTCGGATTGAGGTGAGTTCAAATCCGGCCTCTGCCATCCGCCTGTATGCTTGATCAATGTCCACCACTTGGTACGCCACACCCCAAAGGTGATCAGCGTGGCCCAAGCCCGTATCTTCTGCAGCGGGGCTCTTTGCGAGGCGCGATGCGACTTCCACCGTCAGTCCGCCGACCCGAAAAAAAAGCAGGCGAACGCCTCGCTTTTCGAAACTTCGGTCGAGGGCAAGCCTGAGACCGAGGCGTGCACCATACAGGTCGAGAGCGCGCTCTGGATCCGAAGTCTGAACGACAACATGATCGACCCGGCTCACCACAGCTTCTTCGGACGCCACAGGAAGCGAGGGCGGGATGAGCTCAGTCTCGGTGAGATCTTCGATCAAAGACAGCCGAACACCGTGGGTTTCCTCAACCGGAAGGGTCGCCTGATTGAAACGACGGAAGGCACCCGATCGTTCATCCTGAGCCAGACCGGGCGACGGGTCGGACGGAGAAAGACCCGCCTCTCGAAGTCGCTGCGTTTCTGCCGCGGCATTCGGCGTCCCGAAAACCAAACCCATCAAACCGGGGGCGCGTTGGCCCTCGAGCCATTGCCTCAACGCGTCGGCCCCAGGCCCTTCGCCGTCGGGCGCGACCAATTCAATCGCAGTATTCGCCAACCGAAAAACAGCATTGCGCGTACCCAGAGCGGAATGCCGCCCAGCCCAAGCCGGCGTGCGACCGAGAAGGGACACGGCTTGACGTTCAGCACTGTCGATGTCTTCTGCTGCAACAACGATGTGGTCGAGCGTTTCGAGCACTGGAGCCCTCCCGAACCTGAATCGAAAACGATAGCGCGGGGGGGGCTGATGCGTCCGCGCAGACCGCGGCTGCACGACTTCACATTTCGTCGCCCGCGCCCCCCTCACTCGGCGCGGCAGC
>NHEP01000082.1 GCA_002171515.1 bacterium TMED88
CCTCACGACCTTGGTCAGCTTCGGAACCCTCGCTTTCTCATCGCATCGCGGCGTCGCGAGCCTGGGCATCGTGCTCTCGATCGGGATGACGCTGACGGTCATCTGCAACCTGATCGTTCTCCCGGCACTGATTCGAATCGCTGGGCTCGCCAAAGACCGGTCGGCCTCGTAGGCCTCGGGACCAGGCCCGGCCCGCCCGCCGCTGGGCTTAACTTTCGATGCGGGCCTTCAAGAGGCGCTCGAGCCGGGACGCCTCCCGGCGCAAATGAAGCGATCGCCCGCCGGTCACCCAGACCAACCCCGCCTTGGCGCCGCGAGGCTTCTTGACCTGCTTGATGGGCACCACGTGGACATCCGCCCGGGTCGCATTCTTCTGTTTCGAGAAGTGGACCGCCAACTCGGCGGCGTCGAGAAGCGACTCCTGGGGCGGGTCGGGTCGGCCCTCTGTACGCAGTACGACATGACTCCCCGGCGCCCCATCCAGGTGAAAGAAAAGGTCATTGCCCCGGGCCAGGCGGGTGCTCAGATGATCGTTGCCCGCGTCATGCCGCCCCACCCAGATTTCAAGTCCGTCGCGGCTGAGATAGCGCCGGGGTAACAGACGGGCGGGAACGCCGCGAAGGCGCGCGGGGAGTTTGTCCTGGGGCGAGGCCGCGGCATCACCGCCGGAAAGTTGGGCAGCCCGACGCCGGCCCAGCCAACGCGCCACATCGGGATGGTCCGCTAAAGCCGACAGCGCATCCGGATCCAGGGGCCCGGACTCGGGCGCGGCGGCGGTCAAGTCAGCCATGAGACCGGCGAGGGTCTCGCAGCTCGAACGGGCCGCATCCACTTGCCCGCCGGCCTTTGTCAGGCGCCGAACAAACTTCTGGTAGCGTTTAAACACCGCTTGGAGGTTCTCTTTGGGGGTTTTGGCGGGATCGAGGTTTATGCGAACACGTTCGCCTGTCTCATAATCATCAACCTCGATCGACGTCGCGCCCATTTCGACCCGGCCGAGCGCCGTTTTCAGTAGCTCGCCTTGGCGTTGCAAAGCCGTGGCCTCCTCGGCCTCCGCCAGCTCGGCTTCAAGCTTTTCGAGTCGGCGCTGTGCGTTCTTGGCTTCGCGGCGCAGCGTCTGCCGAAGCGACTTCGCGAGGTCCGAGTGCGCCTTCTCCTGCTCTTGATCCGCGTAGACGGCTTCGATGTTGCGCAACAACGCCGCGTCAGGGAACGCCTCGAACCGGTCCTCTCCGAACTGGGGCCGGCCGTGCTGTGGAGGCTGAAAGCGCGCGCCGACGGTGAGCTCCGGACGCGTATCCGCTGGCGCCCGAAGCGTCGCCCGAATCACACCGTCTGCATCGACTAGGTAGAGGTTGCTCTTGGGACCCAAGATCGAAAGCACCAGATCAAACTCGCCGTCCCGGGCGGACACGCGAAGCGCCATCACCCGATCATCTCCAATCAGGCGGACCTCCTTCACTCTGGCGCGTGAGAGATGGGCCCGTAGAAAGCTCACGAAGGCCGGCGGCCTTTCCGGGGCTCGCGGCAACGCGTCGAGCTCACTGATCCGCGCGAGTCCGGGGCGGCAGCTGACCAAGACAACACGCTTGCTTCCATTCTTTTCACTTCCGCGGCGGGCGCCATAGAGGGCCATCGCGATTCGCTGACCGTCGGGCTGAACCCAGCGCTCCACCACCTGACCCGCAAACTCATGGGTGAGAATCGGGGTGAGTCGACGCAATTCGGCAAGCGACAACACGGGCGGGACTCCGAGGGTGAATAGAGGGCAAGGCTTCGGGCAGCACGGTAGACCCAACCGTTCCGGGCGACCATCCTGGTCCTATTCCCCTAGGGGAAATAAGCGCCGGGGGACTCCGAGCCGGGGGGCGCACTCGGCTCTCAACCCCCATGGCCCTCATTTTGCCTCGAACAAACAATGCCCCCCCCCTGGGGGTAGTCCCTGTGTGGCGCTCACGCTGGGGGGCCAGGGGGGCGAAGAGCCTCATTCAAACCTGGCAACGGGGGCAGTAGTGGGCACTGCGCTGACCGATCACCTTTCGCCTGATCGGCGCGCCGCAGGCCTTGCAGGGCTGACCTGTTCGGGCGTAGACCCGCCTTTCGTCCTGATAACCCCCGTCCTGACCGTCGGGCGCCACATAGTCGCTGATGGACGACCCTCCCGTCTCGATCGAACGCTCCAGCACTCTTCGAAGCCCATCGGCAATCCGCATACACTCAGCGCGGGTGACCCGGGCCGACCGTCGCCCAGGGCGCACCCCAGCCCAATAAAGCGCCTCGTCGGCGTAAATGTTGCCGACCCCCGCCAGCACCGATTGGTCCAGGAGCAGGCTCTTGATCGCCACCTTCCGCCGTCGAGTCGCTTGAAAAAGAGGATCTCCGGCAACCGTCAAAGCGTCGGCTCCCAAGCGAGCCAAGCGGGGGTGGGTTTCCCCAGGCGGCAGCCAGATCACCTTCCCGAACTTGCGAACGTCTCGGAAGAGAACGGCCGGTCCAGCGTCCTCGAACCGCAAGACCAAGTGGGTGTGGGCATCGATCTCAAAACTTGCCTGTGCCTCGGGAGACAACGAGGCGCGGGCCGTGGCCGATAGCAATCGAGGGCTGACCACATTGTCGGAAAAGAGTTGGCCGGTCATCCCGAGATGCAGCAAAAGCCCAGATCCATCGCTGAGCGTCGCCAAAAGGTACTTCCCAAGCCGTTCCAGCTTCGAAACCGATTGCCCACGGAGACGCCTTCGCAAGGTCGTTGGAGGCGTAACGAAGAAATAACTGGGGGGCGTCGTTTCGACGGCCTCGATACGGCGCCCCACAAGAACCGGCTCGATGCGGCGACGGGTCACCTCCACTTCAGGCAATTCGGGCATGACCCGAGTCTAGAGCGCATCGGCCACTCGGGATCCTCCGAAAAGACGTCAGACGACCCAGCCCCCTTTGACCAATGAGCGCGAGCGGTCCATGATGGTCCAGCCCAGACACTCAGATAGAGCCCAGGGGGAAGAGGGGCATGACCGAAGAGATCCCAGGCCGCCGCCGGGGAACGGGCCGTCCCCGCCGACCGCCCAAAGCCATGACGCGCGCGCGCCTTGAGCGAATCGCGCTCCACCACCTCGATCGCTATCCCAGTTCCGTCGAAAATTTACGAAGAGTTTTGGAGCGGCGAGCCGAAAAAAGCCGTCAGTTTCACGAGGGCGACGCCGCCGAGCACAGCGATTGGATTGAGGCCGTCCTCCGCCGCCTCGTCGAACTCGGGCACCTAGACGACGACGCGTATGGGGCCGCAGTGGCCCGTAGGTTGCGCGAACGCGGCAGCTCGGGGCGTCTCATCACCGCGCGCCTCGCCGCCAAAGGGCTTTCCTTCGACCGGGTGCGCAACATCCTCGAGGACGAAGATTCGACCGATGCGGACCAACAGGCCGCCCGAATCTTCATTCGCCGGCGCCGCCTCGGACCGTATCGTCCAGACCCTGAAGTCCGGGCGGACCGGCGCCAACGAGACCTGGCCGCACTGGCTCGGGCGGGCTTCTCCTACTCGGTGGCTTCGGCGGCCCTGGACGAACCCCTCGACGAAGAGCCCTGACCTTTTCTCGGCCCCCGGGACGAAATCTATTGGCCCCCGCCCACCGTTCGGCAGGCCTGGCAACGGATTGGTACCCTCGCCGATCCAACAGGAAGGATTCTCGTGGCCGAAACCAAACAACCCTACCCCGAAGTCGACCCGCAACCCGACTTCCCCGCCTTGGAACGATCGATCATCGACTCGTGGCAAAAAGAAGGCACGTTTCGTCGGTCCATCGACCAACGCGAGACCGGGGCCCAGGGTGAAAACGAATTCGTCTTCTACGACGGCCCGCCCTTCGCGAACGGCCTTCCTCATTATGGCCATCTCATTACCAGCTACATCAAAGACATCTTTCCCCGCTACCAAACCCTGCGTGGCCGCCGAGTCGAGCGCCGGTTTGGCTGGGACTGTCACGGACTGCCCGCCGAGATGGAAGCCGAACGCGAACTCGGCGTCTCGGGTCGCGCCGCCATTCTCGAATTCGGCATGGACCGCTTCAACGATCATTGCCGCACTTCCGTCATGAAGTACACCCGGGAGTGGGAGCGTTATATCGATCGAGCGGCGCGATGGGTCGATTTCGAAAACGACTACAAGACCCTCGACCTTCCCTACATGGAAAGCCTCATCTGGGCCGTCAAGCAACTTCACGAAAAGGGTTTGCTTTACGAAGGCTATAAGGTGATGCCCTATTCCTGGGCAGCCCAAACTCCCCTATCACTGCACGAAACCCGCCTCGACGATTCCTACCGAGAACGCCAAGACCCCGCCATCACGGTCCGCTTCGAGTTACTCCCCGAAGAGGGCGACGAAGGGCCCATTGACCTGCTGGCCTGGACGACCACGCCTTGGACGCTGCCCTCAAACTTGGCGCTCGCCGTGGGCGAGGAGATCGAATATTCGATCTATGCACTGGAAGGTCGCCGGGTCATCCTGGGAACCGAAACCGCCGGCAAGCTCGAAAAGGAACTCGCCGGGGCAGAAATCGTCGGCACCCTTCATGGCGCCGACTTGGTCGGCCGTCGCTATCGGCCGCTCTTTGATTTTTTTGCAGAAACAGACGGGGCGTTCCGCGTACTGGCTGCGGACTTCGTCAACACCGAAGAGGGCACCGGCATCGTTCACTTGGCGCCGGGCTTTGGCGAAGACGACATGGCGGTCTGCCAGGCCGCCAACATCCCGGTGGTTTGCCCGGTCGATGATGCGGGTGAGTTCACTCAAGAAGTTCCCGACTGGCAAGGCCTGCAGGTCTTCGAAGCCAATACGCCAATCATTCGCGCCCTTCGCGCTCAGAAAAAAGTGGTTCGCGAAGAAAGCTACGTCCACAACTATCCCCATTGCTGGCGGACGGACACACCCCTGATCTACAAGGCCTTGGATTCCTGGTACGTCAACGTGGTCGCGATTCGCGAACGCATGGTGGAGCTGAATCAAGAAATCAATTGGATTCCCGGACCCGTGCGGGACGGCCTGATGGGTAACTGGCTGGAAGGCGCTCGGGATTGGGCGATTTCGCGAAATCGATTCTGGGGAACGCCGATTCCCGTCTGGAAAAGCGACAACCCCGAGTATCCCCGAGTCGATGTCTATGGCAGCCTCGATGAGCTTGAGCGCGATTTTGGTGTGCGGTTGACGGACCTTCACCGGCCGGCCATCGACCAATTGGTTCGGCCTAACCCCGACGACCCGACTGGCCAGTCCATGATGCGGCGGGTCCCCGAGGTTCTGGACTGCTGGTTTGAATCGGGCTCGATGCCTTTCGCCCAGGTCCACTACCCCTTTGAGAACAAGGAGTGGTTCGAGCATCACTTCCCGGCAGACTTCATTACCGAATATCAAGCTCAAACCCGCGGCTGGTTTTACTTGATGATCGTGATGGCAACCGCACTCTTCGACAAGCCACCCTTCAAAAATTGCCTCTGCCACGGCGTGGTCCTGGCCGAGGATGGCAAGAAGCTCAGCAAGCGGCTGCGCAATTACCCCGACCCGGAGGAAGTCTTCGAAAAAATCGGCTCCGACGCACTGCGATGGTTTTTGGTTTCCTCTCCGGTGGTGCGCGGGGGCGACTTGCGGATCGACCGAGAAGGGCGCGGCATCGCGGATGCCGTGCGGCTGGTCATCAACCCAATCTGGAACGCTTGGTACTTCTTTTCTCTCTATGCCAATGCGGATGGACTCAAGGCGAGGTTTCGGACGGATTCGAAACAGCTGCTCGATCGCTACATCCTGGCCAAAACCGAAGAGCTGGTCAGTGGGCTCGCAAACGACCTAGACCACTATGATCTGGTGGCCGCCTGCACGCGCGTCGTTTCCCACATTGATGCGCTGAACAACTGGTATATCCGCAGAAGCCGACCTCGTTTTTGGAAGGCCGGTCACGACCAAGACAAACAGGACGCCTACGACACCCTGTACACCGCTCTGGTCGTTTTATGTCGAGCCGTCAGCCCTTTGCTCCCGATGATGACGGAAGAAATTCATCGGGGCCTCACAGGCGAAGCCAGCGTTCACCTCTGCGACTGGCCCGACCCGCTGAGCGCAGCCTCGGATCCCAAGCTGGTCGCAGAGATGGACCGAGTCCGAGACGTCTGCTCGGCCGCCCTCGGAATTCGAGCGGCCGAGAACGTCCGCGTGCGGCAACCGCTTCGGGAGCTGATCGTCGCCGGAAGCGACCTTGAAGCCATTCAGCCCTACCAAGACCTGGTCGCGGATGAAGTCAACGTCAAGCAGGTGACGCTGACCAACGACATTGAGGCCTACGCAACATTCGGGCTGAAGGTCAACGCCAAGGTGCTAGGCCCTCGTCTTGGGGCGGAAATGAAAACCGTGTTGGCGGCTGCAAAGAAGGGGCAATGGAGCACCGATGAACACGGGCGCATCAGCGTGGCGGGTCATCAGCTCGAAGAGGCAGAGTACAGCCTCACCCTATCGCCTCGGGACGGCGTCGTCTGCCAAGCGCTTCCCGGCAACGATGCGATCGCCGTACTCGACCTTGAGCTTGACCCCGAGCTCATTCAAGAGGGCCAAGCCCGGGACGTGGTGCGCGCCGTGCAGCAAGCCCGGAAAGAAGCGGGCCTCGAAATCACTGAACGAATCCGGCTCATTCTCCCCATCGAGGGCGAATGGCGAGAAGCAGTCGAACGCTTTGAGGCCTATATCCGGGAACAAACCCTGGCCGCGGAAGTCAAACTGGAGACCCCCCCGAATATTTCGGACTTCCATCAACACCCGGCTCAACTTGGCGGCGAAACCATCCGTATCGGGATCCAGCGGCTGGCCTGAGCGGACATTCGAGTTAGGGAGGCTGCCAGAGCTTCGATACACTGTAGCCGAAGCAGAATGTCCCGCGGGTATGACACATGCCCGCAAGATCGCGACAACAACCCATCGAAACGGCAACGGCGCCCCGCGCTGACAAACCAGAGCCTGGAGGATGCAAGCGCATGAATCAACGAACCGGACTTTGGAAGGGGCTGATTCTCTTGGGCGTGCTGTGTTGCGGGCTCGCCGGGGCGGGCTGTCATGAGGGTCCTCGAGTCCCAGAAATGCCCGCGGGCTCAGCCGGCGAAGGCTCCGCGGCCAACTTCCAGTTCAGGCGCGCCGGAGGACTGCTGGTGCGGATCAACACGGCTACGGGCGCAGCGTCCTTTGCCCGGGACGATGGCGACGGGGGTTGGGGACCTGTCGGCCAGCCACCGGAAGACGATGGGCGGCCGCTCAAGGCCGGTCGCTATCAGATTTACGCCTTTGGCGGCCAGAGGGGGCTGACAGAGACCCGCGTCCGGGCTCTGCGGGTCGATGAGCAGACGGGACGCGCTTGGTCGACTGAATTGGTGGATGGCGCAGTCTGGATGCCCTTCGCGGAAAGCGGGATCGATCCCGCTCCCACGCCTCAAGCCGAGGCGAGCCCGCCCCCTTCTCCGCAGGCGGTTGCCCCAATTGAACGAAAGCAAGGCCCTGCGGACAGCCAGAGGCTCGGCATCATTTCGCAGGCTGCGTTGGAAGCCGATCCAGAAGTCGCAGACGAGTACGCTCGCCATCTCGTCGAGGCGCTCAATAAACCGGGGATCACCCCGGACGTGAAAGCTTGGGCTGCCCGTCAGCTGAGCGTCTTCCCCCCGGAGGTTTCCGTGCCACCCCTCTTAGACGCCCTCCAGAGTGAACATGCGATCGTGGTCGTGGCGTCCGTTCGCGCGCTGAAAGAGATCCAAGACCCGTCGACCATCCCCCACATCCTGAAGCTTCAGAACCACTCCGACCCGAGCGTTCGAGTGGCCGTGAAAGAAACCGTCACCGCGGTCCGCTAACCACCCCTAAGGGCATCCCCGGAGTGTGTGCATTCGCCCCCGTATTAATCGCACCAGAACCCCCGCCCGCTCCGGGTTCTGCGCTGCGTTCATGACTCGCGCGCTTGATTCGTGTACCTTTTTGAGGTCGTCGCTGGCACCACCACGACGAATTCAAGCACGATGGGGGAAAGTTTTTTCAAGTCCTGCGAGTTGACCGGCCGCCCGGCTGGTGTGACGTGGTTCCGATGGCCGGCGTCGTGGCTTCAGCAACCAAAGCGGGCTTGGACAAGAGTGATGTGGCTTGCAACACGAACGGTCATGCAAGCCACCTCGACCAGTAATTGATTCGCGACCCGAGAACCAAGGAGAAATATTCAATGCGCTTTATCCAGACAATTGCTCTCACCGGCCTGACCCTTTTATTCGCGGCATCCAGCGCGAATGCTTGGCAGGTGCGGATGGAGTCCACCAGCGCCGGCGGAAACGTGAACTCAGGTGATCGAGTCACCGTGACCGTCGACTTGAACACAGACGGCGGCACAGACCTGTTCGCCCTGGGTGTGGGCGTCCTCTTTGATTCGACCGCCTTCACCTACCTTCAAGCGGAATCGTCCTCCACCACCTACCTCTTGTACACGACGGCGAAGAATCCCTATCTGGTCCCGGCCTCGACGTGTGGCTCCACCAGCGGAACGGGTTGTGATACCTACCTCACGAACCCCGCCCAGGTGCAGCTGGACTTCATTTCCAGTGCGGTGGCGAGTGCGGCGGGTGTTCCGGCCGCTTCGGTGGGTTTTGAAAACCTCGTCACGCTGGTCTTCGAGGCCGCCCAAGATGGAACCGGGGGCTTCGAATTTAGTTTCGACCAGGCCACAGGCGGCATTCTGGCCCTTTCCGATGCCAGCCAGCCGCCCCTCACCTTGGGCCAAGGCTTTGCGGTGACCGTTCCCGAGCCGGGGTTGGCTCTGATGTCGATCGCGGCTCTGGGGACCATCGCGCTGATTCGGCGCAACCGGCGCTAGAGCGGTCGGGAAATCAGCCCAACCCCGCTCAAAACGGGAAGGGGCGCATTTCCTAGACATGACAGATCCGAGAACGATGAGGGCACCTTCGCACGCGAGCGTGGGTGCCCTCTCCTTTTTCGCCACCGTTCGGAGACGCGCACGGCTCGCGTGCTTGATTGTCAGTTTCGGCCTTGCCGCCGCCTGCGCTCCAGAGCCAGAAGGCGCCGCCCTGCCTAGCCAGCAAGCCGGCGCCCCTTCCGCCACCGCAAAGCCGCGGCCCGAGGTGGTGGTTCTCGTGTCCATCGATACGCTCAGAGCGGACCACCTTGGCGTCTACGGATACGAGCGCTTCACGTCGCCTCAGCTCGACGCCTTGGCGGCGGAAGGCGCGGTTTTCGAAGACGCGAGCGCGCCCGCCCCCTGGACGCTTCCTTCTCACGCCTCGATGCTCACCGGCCTGTACCCGGCGCGTCATGGCGTCGTCTCCATGGCGACAGAGCTCCCCGAGAACCTTCCCACCCTGGCGGCAGCCCTCTCGCGGGCGGGGTTCACCACGGCGGCGGTGGTGAATAACACCTGGCTCTCCCGAGACACGTATGGGCTCACGCGGGACTTCGAATACTACCAGCTCGTCGACACACCCGACGATCATCGAGAACCCAATCGCTGGGTGACCGACACCGCGCTTCAATGGCTTGAGGAATTCAAAGGCGAGCGCCTCTTTCTCTTCGTTCACTACTTCGACGTCCACGCCGACTATGCGTCACTGCCCGCCTACGAATCACTCTTCGTCAGCCCCTACGACGGCCCCTTCACGGGCGATGCATGGCAGCTTCAGATTGCCAACTTTGAGGATGACTACATCGCATTTTGCAGCCGGGAATTTGACCCCGAAAAATGTCGCTTCGGAGGCCCTGACGGGCCCCGGCCCGTCAACGAGAACACAGTCCGCCAAGTGCCCAACGATCAAGACCTGAAGCACTTGGAGGAGCTCTACGATGCCGGGATTCGACAGCTCGACAGCGAAATGGGCAGGCTTTTCGCTGCCCTGAATGAAGAGGCCTACCGGGAAAGAGCCCTGCTCATCATCACCTCAGATCACGGCGAAGAATTTGGCGACCACGGAAGAGTCGATCACTTTTTAACCCAGTACCAAGAAGTCCTGCGCGTTCCCCTGATCATGCGCGGACCAACGATCGCGCCGGGTCAGCGAATCAATACGCCGGTATCGCTCGTCGACCTCGTTCCGACGGTTCTCTCCATGACGGCCCAGCCTCCGCTCCAAAACTCTGACGGTCTCGATCTCACGCTCCTCTTTGAGGGCGAAGGTGACCGGGATTTTCTTGAGCGAACTCAATACGGCGAGGCCGGAGGCGGGATCACCTACGAGACCATCGTGGCCCCGGGCATTTTCCCCATCTACAGCTCCGCGCGCCGGGGGCCCTTTAAGCTCGTCCACGAAGCCAAAACCAATCACGCTGCACTGTATAATCTGGATTCCGATCCGACCGAACAGCGTGATCTCTCGGCGGAGCATCCTGAAATCGCGGCTCAGCTCGGTCAGGCCCTCATGGAGCGAAACAATCGCGCACGACCCACGGAGCACCAAGGAAAACCCGTCGAACTCTCAACGGACGATCTCGAACGACTCCGCGCTTTAGGTTACGTCCCGTAAGGCCCGAAGAGGCCAAGTGTCTCATTGTCTGGGATCAGGGCACATACCCAAGAGCCCGAAGGCGCTCGACGTCCTCTGGATCCAAAAGGACCTCTTCACCCGCCGCGCGCTTCGCGGACGTGTGACGTGCTTCAAGCATCTCCATCAAGAATTGGGCCCGCTCGGGCTGTTCTGCCGAGATATCCCGCTGTTCGAGAGGATCCTTCTCGAGGTCAAACAGGCGGGTCTGCCCTCCCCGTACCTCTTGAATCAGCTTGAAGGAGCCCTGCCTCACCGAGCGAAACAGAGGATAAAAAGAATCCAGAGGGGCACCTTGAGACTCCGCCGCAGAAGCCTCCCCCCAAATCGGTCGCGACCGCCAGTCGAATTCACTCTCTTGGGACATCAAAGGCATTAAGTCTTGCCCGGCCAAAGTGGGAACCGAAGAGGCTCCCACCCACGACAACACCGTGGGCACAATGTCCACCAAGGAGACCGGCGCCTTCACTCGAAATCCAACAGGGACTCCAGACCCTCGCCAGATCATCGGCACATGTAGGAGCTCTTGATAAGCCGTCATCGAATGATCAACGGCACCGTGATCAAGGAATTCCTCTCCATGATCTGCAGTCACGATGACCAGCGCCCTTTCGCGAACGCCCGCGTCATCTAGGAAGCGGAAAAAACGACCGAGCTCAGCATCGAGTTGGCGAATGCCAGCGTCGTAGAGCTGTTCGAGGTGCCGGGCATCCGTTTGATCAAAATTGGGCTTTCTCAGGTTCTCATCGATGATCCGGGGTTTCTCACGACTTCCAAAAGCACAGACATCCGCAGAAAATGAAGAAAGGCAGTAGGCGATATGTCGTGGATCAAAATTCTCAGCTTGAAGTTGCCAGCCCGTCCCATCGGCCACGCCCTCATATTCTTCAACAAAGAGCTTCTCGTAGACAGGCTGCGAGGCATAGTCGGCGTGCACGTCGTAGTAGTGCATGAAAACGAAGAGCGGCGACTCCTTCGCCTCGCGGATCCACTCGATGGCCTGATCGGTCACCCAGACCGAAGGCGTCCGCCGCCCGTAGTCCGAGTCATTGACTGCGTGAAAGCGATCGAAATGTCGCGTTAACCCGAAGGTCTTCTGGGTCAGCCAGGTCGAATTGACAACGGCGGCTGTCTCGAATCCCTCGGCTTCAAGCAGCGAAGCCAGAGTTTCAACCTCTTGAGGGAGCTCGGTCGCGGCGGTGACGACACCGTGCTCGAGCGGATAAAGACCGGTCAACATCGAGGCATGGGAGGGGAGCGTCCAAGGCGCCGGCGCGCTGGCATCTTCGAAAAGCGTTCCCTCTGCGGCCAACGCATCAAGGCTCGGAGACGTAAACTCCGGATAGCCATAGCTGCCCAGATGATCTGCTCGCAGCGTGTCCAGCGAGATCAAGATCACCAGGGACGGTTCCGGCCCAGCCGCCGGAGTCTCGGGCAGACCCTCGACTCGCTCTGGCGACGGCGAACAAGCCAAAACGGTCAACAAAAGGAGCGTCGACCCCAAAAGACTCCGACCCGGTTTCATTCCGGTGATCGTCTCAGGATTCCTCTGGGTCCGTCGTGAGGGCGATCATGGTCACTTCGCTGGGCTGGCCCTTGTCGAAAATGCTCACAACAATCGACATCAGCCGGTCGCCCTTCATCCCCTGTACCAGAATGCCATTGGGCAGGTCGTCCGAAATCACGACCTGCCAACCCAATCGCGGCAGCTCCTGATCCATGTACTGCTGGATTTGGGCCGGGTCGTCGTAGCTGCGAAAGATGACTCCCACGCGACCCAAGCGGGCAGGCGGAGCCTGACTCGGCTTGCTGCCCGGGTAGATGGGCGCATCGCTCGGGTAGTCATCCGGGAGTTCGATGTCGTTCAAGAGTTGGCCTGCGGGGGTCAAATCACTCGAAGCCGGACCCGCCTGAGACGAGGGGGGGGCAGCAGGAGGCGATTCCGCCGAGGCGCTGGGCTGAGAGGGCTGGGCTGCGCTTGTGGGGGTAGACTCATTCGCAGTTTCAGGTTCGCTCCCCCCGCAGCCGTTCAGGCCAAAAAGAAAGATTGCACCGAGCAAAGAAGCACCCGAGACGAAAATAGTCCTCATCTGATTCTCACCCCTTCACGAAGAGACACATTCAAAGCGTCCCAAGTTGGTTCCGGCATTCTGGGAAGTCAATCTCAGCGGCTTCGTAGCCCCAGAGTCACGAACTTTCTCGCTGATATCCCCACGCGAACTTCTGAGCAGCAAAGATACCACCCCACCTGTTCGACGCACCCACCACGATTTTTCGATCGGGGGCCTCTCACAACCCCTGGTCGGAAAGAGCGCTCGATGGGTGGAGCAGGGCTTGCGCTTGCTCAAGCCCCGCCTGACAAGCCTCACCAAAAATCTGAATCGACAGGCATTCCTCGATGGAAGCCTTCTGGGCGGCTTCCGTTGAAAATGAAGATTCACGGCGAGCCTCCGCAACGCATGTTGCCACGGACCTCTGACCCTCTCGACACTGGGACCATAGGTCGAGCAGTCGATCCGCTGAAAAGGGCGTGGCGGCCAAATAGAGCGCTTCGAAATCTTGAGTGAGCATCTCTGCGAATGGGGGCGTCACGCGTTGTCCATCGAGGCCGAACGGACGCCCATCGTCGAAGAGTTTCGACATCTCAACGGGCGACGCGCCGCTCTCCCCATCCTTGTCAAGAAAGTTTTGGAGATAGGGCATCGCGGCCAAATCGAGCAACTCGGGAGTCGCTTCTCCCTCCCCCTGTTGGGCGAGCCACTGGGCAAAGGGCGTCAAACAGCGGGACCCGAAAACTCGACAGGTCTCATTGATAAAGCCCGCTCGATCCGCGTCGGTTAAACCCGGGCCCTGAAGCCGAGCCCAGTTTTGGTAGAGAGACCGCTCGGACGCCACGCGGGCTGGCGCCCCGTAGCCAATGAATGGGAGCTCGCCCCGGTCTCTTCGGAAAAAGGCGCGACCCGCAATATCGTTAAGCCTTGGATGATAAAGAGTATGAAGAGGGCCCTCGAGATCTAGAGCATGAATCACGCCCTGGGGAAAAATTTCATGAGCGAGGAGCTCCGAGAAACGATCAATTCCCGCCCGCTCAAGAGAGGCTTTGAAATCGGGACGCTGAGATCGGTCCTCTAATCGAAAGAGATCCACCGGCGGCGCACCATCATTCCAGCCCAGCAGCACCAAGTCATTTCGAATCGTTCCCCAAATCGCGACGCGTTCAAAAACACTTCGATACGTCCGGAGAATCATCTCGATGCTCTGCGAGTCCGTCTCATACTGGTGGAGCCACTGGCAGTAGACGCCTCCCGGCGTGAGACGCCCTTTTGCGGCCTCCAAGAATTCGCGGCTGTAGAGCATCTCGACGCCGGTCACCCAGGGATTACTGGGTTCCGAGGCAATCACGTCGTATTGACGGTCCAATCGCATCAGGGCCCTGAAGGCGTCGCTTCGGATCATATGGACTTTGGGGTCACTCGATGCATCGAGGTTGGCGAAATCAAAGAGAGGCGCCGCCTCGAGAACACCCGGTGAAATCTCCACCACATCGACTCGCTGCATCGTGTCCAGCGAAGCCAGCTCGCCTGCTGTAATCCCGGTCCCCCATCCGATCACAAACGCACTCTCGGCCTTCTCGGCCATCAAGGCCGGAAGAGTCGCCGCGAGGGCCATCGTCGCATAGTCGAGATGCGTGTTGCCGTCGCTTTTTCCGTTCGTCGCAATCGTCAAGGAAGTCCCACCGCCCGGGACGGGAATCTCTGTAACCGTGATGCTTGAGATAGGGTCGTCCATTTGAAAACGGACGGGAATACCAAAGCGTTCTTGATGGGCTTCGAGAAAACCCTCAGGCCCATCGTAAGCAGAAGCCCAAACGCTCTGTATGCGAAATAGGCCCGCATAGAGCAAGCGTGGATCCCAATTAGGAAGCGCAACCAAGGCCAGAGCCGGGAGCACCAGCGCGATAGCCGCCCATGGCTTAAGGGAGTAGACGCGCACGGTCAACATCGCCGCAGCCAAGACCAAGGCCACGAGAGAAACGATGAAAATATGCTCAAGATCCATCCAAAACAGCAGCACATACCCGCCGAGGAGTGCGCCGAACAAAGATCCGATCGTATTCCAGCTATAGAGATTGCCCGCGACATCGCCCAGATGGCCCAGTTGGCGCTGCATTTGATGAAAGAGCAGCGGCAATGAGGCACCGGACAGCACCACAGCGGGACCAATAAAGGCCAGAACGGCCAGAAAACCGAGGCCGTAGTACAGCCCGAAGGCTGGGTCCTGATTGGTGACCAATGTCCTCAGCGAGTAAATCCAGTACGGGACGGCATCGATCTGGAAATAAAGGATGACCAGCAGAGCCAACAGACCCCACTGATTGGCCACAATCACCCACTGGGGAATCCGCGAGATCGAAGAAACCAAAAAGCTCCCCAGGGCGATACAGAGCACGAAAACAGCCACCACCATGGAGAAAGTGAACTGTGAGGAACCAAAGGCCAGGCCCGCAACGCGGATCACAATCGTCTGCATGGCCATCATGACGAAACCCACTAAGAGGGCCACGCTGGCATACAGACCAAACCCCTCTAAAGGCGCTCCTTCGCGAGGACCCGCGCTGGGAATCGCCACGCCGGATTCCCCCTGTCGTCCCATCAGGATGAAAATGGCGCCTGCAGCGAGGTTGATCAGCCCCATGGTCAACATCACGTTGACGAGCCCCAGTTTCGGCACCAGGTAAAATCCGGCCGCAAGGGCCCCGGCGAAAGCCCCAGCGGTGTTGAACGCATAAACGAAGGCGTGGAAACGTGTGGCGTCCTCGAGGCTTCTCGCCAGCGCTTGAGTGAGCATCGGAATCGTGCCGCCCATCAAGACCGAAGCCGGCCCGATCAGCAATGCGGCCAAGACGACGTCCACCGCAAATCCCACCCCCGCTGGCCCATGGGGAATCTGATAGGAAAGCGTCTGGACGCCTTGAAAAAGCCAAGGGAACAGGATCACGTACACCCCGATGGAGGCCTCAAGAATCCCGTAGGCGAGCAGCAATTTCGGCGGCCGTCCGCTGCCTTCCGCCGCCGCCACGAGACGACGCGTCAAAACGCCAAAAGCCCAGTAACCCACCGAGAGGCCACCCAAAAAAATGGCCAAGACCGCTGACGTCGCCTCGCTGTGGGATCCTAGAAGCGTGCCCAGGTAGCGCTGCCAGGCCACCTCGTAAACGAGGCCACTAAAGCCGGTCAGCAGCGTCAGGACCAGTGCAATCCCCCGAATCATGCTTCTCCCCCATTCACCCGTGCCCTCAATCGGCCCCTCGGAAAGCCCTGAGAGCGTACAGTAAGTGCTGCATGCAATCCGCGGGCAGGATCTCGGGTGAACCCGGGCGCGGAGGACTGGCTCGCATCGGGCGACGGAAATGAGCGATGCCTTTTTTCGGCCCGCAAAAAGATAAAGGGCGCCTCGGCCAAAGCCGAGACGCCCCTTATTGTTTTACTCGGTCAACCTCTGGGACTTTTAGGCGGTTCGTCCTGTCCAGAGGCTTTCGATCAGCTGCGGCGTCCTGCGACTCCGAGACCAATCAGACCCAGGCCGAACAGCAGAGCTGTCGTCGGCTCGGGCACGACGGTAACGCTGCCGCCAGCACCGAGGGTCAGGCTCTCCGTCGAGCCATCGCCGAGACCCAGAACACCACCGGTGACCGGGTCGAAGGTGAAGAGGAAGCCATAGGTTCCCGGGGTGGTCGCAGTGAAAACCAAGGTGGCGAGGTTTTCAAAGCCAACCGAAGCCGCCGGAACACCGGTGCCCGTTCCCACAGCGGAGGACACGAAGTCCAACTGCACCTGGTTGGGGTTGGTGAGGTAGGTATCACAACCCGATCCGCTGGTGCCGCCACACGTGGAGGCCGGAATCAGGTAGGGATTCTTGGCCGTCGTGTAGAGCAGGTAGGTGTTGGTCGCTGAAGAACCCTGGTCATAGGTGAAGCCCGTACCTTCGAACTCGAAGCCGACTCCGAGGGCGAACAGGTCCGTGCCACCATCCGTGTTGAGGTCGATGGTCACCGTGACCGAGTCTCCGACATTGATCGACGTGCCATATTCGGAAGACGTGTCGCGCACTTGCCACGCGCTTGCGCCTGCCGCGGTGAACAGCACCAGGGCTGCTACCAGAACGTTCAGTTTGAGGAACCGCATCCAAATTTCTCCTTGATTTTTTTCTTCACTTTGGACAGCCCGTTGGGGATGTTGCTCGAGCTGCCTGAAGGTTTGACGAATTGCCGCCTGACTATCTATCTATTTTGTTTCTGGGTGTTGCTTTGCTTCTGAACTTCGCTGCTCCACGTAGAACCCGACGCAGCATCATGCCAATTGAGTCGTCTTTTGAAGTCGGCCCTCATCCCGCTGCCGAGAGCCCAACCTCATTAAAGGGACACAAAATCACGGCGTGCAGGGAATCGATCCCGCGCAGCCGATACCACTCGGACCAGGCGCACCGCCCAACGCACCGAGGACGATGATCAGGTCGGGGAGATCCACAGCACCATTGCAGGTGATGTCCGCGGCCGGATCAGCGGTGCCGAGCGCTCCGAGCACGTCGATCAGGTCGGGGAGATCGTTCACGTTGTTGTTGCTGAGGTCGACATCACAGGCATTCCCATAACCGTCTTGGTCGCCGTCGGTCTGGAAACAGTTGTTGCTGTCTGCCACGAGCGGCCCGTTGGCCAGAACGTCACAGTTGTCCAAGCTATCCGGGACACCATCCGTATCTGTGTCCGTTATCGACCCTGCAAATGCACCCATTGAGAGGCTCAGAGCCAGGACCGTCGCACATCCAATTACGATCAGATTTCGCATCTTTATCTTTTCTCCTTAAGATCCACCGAGGTCGTACCGCTTGCTTCCCGCAACGGGAACATTAACTGCTCTCGATGTCAGTCAGTGTTGGTTTTACCATCATTTACAGCACCGGATCAATCAACTTATTCGTAATTGCGCCAGACTTAACGCAATCGTTCTTTTTCTGTCCCACATTTGTTGAGGGTAAATCCCGGGGGGAATCCAAATACCCTCTGACGCTGCTGGGTGTTTGCCGTTGAAATCGCATCAGGGCTCAACAGATGCAACCCGTATACCAACTTTATCCTCAACCCAAATAGCTGAAAACCCTCAATTTTATTGGGTATAGCCCCAACGGGTCGGGAAAATTACTTCCACTTGTAGGAACAAAGGGAAAACTTCTTCCCTTACCCCCGCACCGGGCAACGCGGGCAAAAAGAAAAGTATGCCCCTCGGGGTATAAAATTCATTGAGGGGAACATCGGCGTCCGCGAATTCGAAAAAAAGCCGGGGCGATTGGCGACTCGACCGCCGCTCCTCCCCGCAGTGGATTTAACCCCGCCGCAACCGGAATCAATCCGCCCCGATTTTCGCCGGGACCATTCTCACCAAAACCGGCTTCAACTCACTCTGGATGAAATCGAGCTGGGCTCTTGCAGCATCAAGACCGGTTTCGCCTCGTTGAGTGACGGGGACCTCCAGACGGATAATCAGGGGGGGGCGCGGACGCCGAAAGGCGCTCCGGTCGAGCGCCCAAAGACTGCGCCAAGACTCCTCGAGCAGTCCCCTGTCGCCGAAAACCCAGTGCCGCAACAAAACGCGGTCCTTGCCTTTCATGACCAGCCGCTCCTCGAAGGGAAAACCCTCGGAGTCGATCTCATCCGAGACGCTGAGTTCTCGCCAGCCACTCCCAGGCAAACCTGTGATCGGCGAGCGATGACTGCCGCCCCGCTGCCCCAGGTCCGCACTCGCAACGAAAATTCGGACCGGAACGTCGTCGAAATCATAGGTCCGGTCCAAGGTCTGACGGAAGCGGGTGCTGCCTCGAAAGCTGTACTCGACTTCCACTCGATCAAAGGAACGCGAGTCCAGCTCCTCGGAAAAAATTTGGTGCAGAACGTAAGGCGCCTCGGCCGGATCTTCCCAACGCGGCACAATCCAGGGAATGGCGGATAACGGGAGAGCGAGGCCGATCAGCACGAAAAACGAAAGGCTTTGGGAGAATGGTCGAGAGGGCAAAGCGCCTTTCGCGCGCCAATCCACTGAGGAGAACGCCCATCTCCGCCCGGCCCAATCCAGCAGAGTGTCGACACCGTAAAGGGCCAAGACGCCGGCCAGAAGAATCGCGATGCCCTGCAGATTATGGATGGCCACGATCTCCGAATGAGGATTCAGAATAATGGTCAGAACCCGGAAACCATTCAAAACGAAGGCAACCGGCACGACGGCGAGGAGCAGAAGCAGGGCGTGCCCCCCCCGTCGACCAAAAAGGTCGATCATCAGGAACGTCAGCATCGATAGGGTGATGATCGACCGCATGCCGCTGCAGCCCTCGATCACCTGAAAGGTCTGGGTGGCCCTGAGGATCTGATCCCCCGAGACCAGGGCCGGAAGGTTCAGGATGTAGAGCAGCCAGCCCGCAAACTCCGCCGTCCAGATTTGAAGCTTAAAGACAATCGCGAGGAGCAGCGGCGCCGGAATCGGGATCGCAAATAAGAGAAAGACCAGCGGGAGCAAAAGGGCGCGGACGCCCGAGGTGCCCCATCGCGCCAGGAGAATTCCACAGAGCACCAAAATCAAAGAAGGCACTTCGAGGTCGTCAGCACGGGTGTAGAAAGCCCAGGCCTGAAACCCGATCGCCGCCACCATCAAGGGCATCAAAAAAGCCAGGGAGACCGTCGTCTGGGGGAGGGCCTTCAGCCGATAGACGCGCCGATAGAAAAGCCAACCCGCCAAGACGAGGACGACGGCCGGAGCGTTGTCGGTCGGACGAAACAACCAATACTCCACTCCAGAAGCAAGGCTGTAGCGTTTACCCAGGGTAAAGAGGTTGGCGTACGCGTAAACGAGTAGGCCAGCCGCGCACACGGAGAGCCAGCCCCGCGGGCCGGCAGACCGCAAGGCTTTGATGCGTTCGCGAACAAACTCCAAGGGACCCCCAGGCAACCTGAATCAATATAATAAGGAACGTGTGGCACCATCTTGAAGGCTCGGACTGCGCGAGTTTAGCCCGGCGTGTGGCCGGAACCCATGTCATGTTTTCAGGCAAACATTGCAGAACCCCTTCGGCTTTCGGAAGCCTTGGCATCTTGAAGGCGCCACCACGCTACGCCGCCTCGGGCCCGGACATTTGTCGCCTTTCCAACCCCTTTGTGCCGGGGTGACCTGAAGAAAGGAGTGCCACCTGGAAGCTTTTTCGGTCAGCGAAACAGAGTTCATCGTCCTCACGATCGCGACAGGGCTGACGGCAGCGCTCTCGGCGGTGGTTGGAATGGCGGGCGGCATCACGCTCCTCAGCGTCATGCTTCTTTATCTGGATCCCTTGATCGTGATCCCCATTCATGGGGTCGTCCAGCTGGCCTCCAACGGGTCCCGGACTTGGGTTCAGCGCGAACACCTGCATTGGAACATCGTGGGCCGTTACGCGGTTTTCGCATTGCCCGCCGGCTTATTGGGCTTTCCCTTTGCCAAAATGATCCCGCCCCAGGCGCTCAAAGCCCTGATCGGATTCTTCGTCCTCGGCGTCACCTGGCGGCCGAGCGGGCTCAACTTCAGCCGGCGGATTCAAGCCCCGAATCCCAATCGGAGATTTCTGATTCTGGGAGGGGTCACGGGCTTTCTCAATATGCTGATCGGGGCGACCGGTCCCGTCATCGCCCCTTTCTTTCTCGACCTCGGCCTCGACCGGCGCGCCCTCGTCGGCACGAAGGCCGCCTGCCAAGCCGTTGGGCACTTGGCGAAGGTGTTGGTTTTTGCCGTTGCGGGTTTTTCTTTTCTGCACTGGGCCCCGTTGCTCGGAGCCCTCATTGTCGCCGCGTTTCTGGGAAGTTTTCTCGGGAGCCGGCTCCTCGACCGCGTGAACGAAGTCTGGTTTGTGCGGCTCTACAAGGGTGTGCTTTCTCTTTTGGCCATTCGACTGATTTGGGCCTTTGTGATGAATCTTGTATCGCCTGGAGGATCAGGGACCTGACCTTCCCGGAGCTGCCGGCGGGGGCCCCTCGAGCTGAGATCGGATGCGGTAGCGGAGCGTGCTGCGCGGAATGCCCAGTAAACGAGCGGCCTGAGAAATGTTTCCTCCGCACGCCTCGACGACCTGGGGGAGGCCGGTCGGCAAATCACTTCGCTGCAAAAGTCTACGCGGAGCGGGATCGAGATCGTGGGCGTCTAATAAGCGGCGGACTAGATCGGCATCTAACTCTTGATGGGGCCAGCAGACCGAGGCCCGCTCCATCAAATTCATGACCTCCCTAGCATTCCCCGGCCACGGGTAGCGGGTTAGAGCACGAAACCCAGCCGGCGAAACCAGGATCGGATTGCCGGTTCGCGCTTCCATTCGACGAGCTGCATATTCAACCAAGGCCGGAATGTCTTCCGGCCGCTCTCTCAGGGGTGGGATACGCAGCGTGATGACGGAAAGACGGTGCAGCAGATCACGACGAAAAACCTGCGGAGCCGAGGAAGGATCGAGATGGCGATTCGTTGCGGCTAAGACTCGAGCCCGAAGTCGCAATAAAGTCGACCCACCAACGCGCTCAAAGGTGCGATCCTCAAGAAGACGTAAGAATTTTGCCTGTTGGCCCGGGGCCAGTTCTCCAATTTCATCCAGAAAGAGGGTGCCCGCCTTCGCCCGCTCAGCGGATCCGACACGTCGACTCTGGGCCCCGGTGAAAGCACCCCTCTCGTGGCCGAACAGTTCCGTTTCAAACAAGGTCGTCGAGATGGCCGCGCAGTCGAAATGGATGAAAGGCGCTTGATGGCCTGGGGAAAGCCGATGTATCCAGCGGGCCAACCTGCCCTTGCCGGTGCCCGTCTCTCCCACGAGAAGCACATTCGATGCACTCTGCGCAGCCGAATTTGACCGCCGCCGCAGATCCCGCAGCACCGCACTCTGACCCCAGATGAATTCGGCCTCCACGGCACCTTCAATGCGAGAAAGAGAGTCAGTCCGGGCCAAGGGCGCAGATGCAGCCCGAGCGCCGGTTGATGTCTTGATGTCCGCCATCAACCACAGCATCTCCCCGATCGAAAGGCGCCGTCAAGACCGTTTCGCTCAGACCGACGTCGAGGGCGTTCGAATGTGTCCGCTCGTGTTCGAACATGTCCGGATCGAAGCCACTTGCCTACAGGCTTTGTGCGTGACTCGAAAACTTTCGCTCAATAGAGAATGACGCTGCGAATCACTTCGCCATCGTGCATTAAGTCAAAAGCGGTGTTGATTTCTTCTAAAGGAAGCGTCCGGCTGACCATTTCATCGAGCCGAATACGTCCCGCCATGTAGCGATCGACATAGCTCGGCAGTTCAGTGCGGCCCTTGACACCGCCAAAGGCCGAGCCGCGCCAGACGCGGCCCGTCACCAGCAGGAAAGGGCGGGCATGAATTTCCTGGCCGGCACCCGCGACCCCCACGATGATGGCTTCTCCCCAACCTTTGTGACAACAGCGAAGCGCATTGCCCATCGTCTCAACGTTTCCAATGCACTCGAATGAGTAATCGACTCCTCCATCGGTCATCTCGACGACAGCCGCCTCGACATCGTCCACCGACCCGGGGTTGACGAAATCCGTTGCGCCCAGTTGTCGAGCCAATTCTTCCTTCCGGTCATTGAGATCAACTGCAATGATCCGCTCCGCCCCGGCCATCGTCGCTCCCTGGATGACAGAAAGGCCGACGCCACCGAGACCGAAAACCGCCACCGATGAACCGGGTTCAACCTGCGCAGTGTTGAGCACCGCGCCGATCCCCGTCGTCACCCCGCAGCCGAGTAGGCAAATTTTCTCGAACGGCGCATCCTTTCGAACGCGCGCCAATGCGATCTCGGGAACCACCGCATACTCGGCGAAGGTTGAGGTGCCCATATAGTGGTGCACAGAGCGACCGCTATACCGAAGTCGGCTGCTGCCATCTGGCATCAAGCCCTGTCCCTGGGTCTCGCGAATGGCACCACAGAGGTTGGTCTTACCTGAGAGACAAAATTTACATTGCCGGCATTCTGGCGTGTACAGCGGGATCACGTGATCCCCGACCGCCACGGAAGTGACGCCGGGGCCAACCTCCTCGACGATCCCCGCACCCTCGTGACCGAGCACCGCGGGGAAGAGCCCTTCGGGATCCGCTCCAGAAAGGGTGAATGCGTCCGTGTGGCACACTCCCGTTGCGACGAGGCGCACCAAGCACTCGCCTTCGCGAGGGCCCTCGAGATCCACCTCATCCACGACCAGCGGCTGACCAGCCTCCACAGCAATCGCAGCTCTCACCTTCATTATGAGGTTCTCCTTGCTGAGTGAAATGGATCGGGTAGGGGAGGGCGGTGCGACGCTCAGCCCTCTTGGCACGCGCGCAGGGCCGAGAAACCAATCGCGGCCGCCACCCATAACAGTGTCATTGCAGAACGGGCCCATCCGCCTCGCGAGGTCGTTTCTTCTTCGGAATCCTCGATCAGAGGCTGTGTTCGAATCGGCTGGCCATCAACATCCATGCCCACCGCGATACTCGGGAGATCCGTTGAGTCGCCGAGCGCCGCCGGGCGCACCGCACGGGCCACTCCAGATCGCGCCTGGCCTGTCTTGCCTCCGCAATGCACGCAGCGCCGGGTCTCCGGAGGAAAACTCACGTCGCAGCGGGGACAGCGCACCTCGTAGACTTTTGCCCTCGGGGCCGGCGCCGACGGGGACGAGTCCTCGGCACGTGTTTTACGGCCAACCACGAGACGCGTTCCGCCAGGAGGGCCTCTCAATGGACACCACTTGTCGAGATCAGAGTGCTCGGATCGATCCCCAACCCACGAACGACCCGGCTCCACATCTCATCAGGACGACTGCCAAAAATGAGATCCGAAGAGGCCGGCGCGGAGAGCCAGGCACCCTGGGAAATTTCACTTTCAAGCTGGCCCGGACCCCAGCCCGAGTAACCGAGAAAGAATCGAACATCTTCGGGTGGGTTTTCGGCGACATCCCGAAACACCTCCATGGACGCCGCAAAGTTCACACCTGGCACAACGGTGGACAGATGTTCTCCGTCCGGCACCAACGAAAGGGTGTCGCCCAACAAGAGCCAACCGGAGTTGAGTTGAACGGGGCCACCCCAATTCACCGTCGCCGCAGGCTCCCCCGACCAGCGATATTCAAAACTATCGAAGAGGTCACCGATCAGCATGTCGGAATCCCGATTCAGAACGAGACCAAAGCTCGCGCTCTCATCGTGCTGGATCATCAGCAGGACCGTCCGGCGGAAATTCGGATCCTGCATCTGGGGCATCGCGATTAATAAAGATTGGGCAAGTCCTGTCGGCTCCACGAGCAAAAGTCTAGCAGCCCCGGCCCTCTCGCCCGATGGGATCCCCGCCGTTTCCGTTAGCCTTGCTCCATCGTGGAACTTGAAAAACCATTGGGGCGATTCTGGGCGGGGCTCTGCGGAGCGGGCGGCGTGACGCTGCTGCTCACCAACGCTCCGACAGCCCCGATGGGAGCCGCTCTCCAAAGCGCCCTGGGTTGGGGGGGGCTGGCGCTGGGGGGCGCGGGCCTTCAACCGCGACCCTTACGATTCGCCCTCGCGATTTCTCCCCCAGCATGGAGACAGCCCTGGGGGCTCACCGCCCTGTGGGTCATAGGGCTGATCCCGCTCAACTTCGGACTGACGGCTCTGGCCTCGGCCGCCTTAGCGAGCCCTGTCGGGCCTCGATCAGCGATCCAGCAAATGGTCCCGCATCTTTCCTTGCCAGAACTGATCCAGGCCTTCGCGGCCTTGGCGCTCGGTCCGGCGATATCAGAAGAATTGTTATTCCGAGGTCTCTTGATCGGGATCTTGGCCAGCTCGGCTCTGAAGCAGAGGGGGGCGATCGTCGTCAGCGCGGTGATGTTCGGCCTCGCCCACGTCGATCCGGTTCAGGCTTCGATCAGCACGGTGCTGGGGCTTTATCTGGGCACCCTGACTTGGGCTGCCGGAAGCGTTCGGCCCGCCATCTTGGCCCATGCCCTCAACAACGGACTGATTTTGGGGGTGATTTGGGGAGAGTCGGCGGGTTTTGGGCCCCCCTCCTCTCCCGGCATGATTGGGCTCTTGGGCGCAGTGTGCCTGGGGGGAGCCCTCTGGAGCCTCGCGAGCCGAATCCGCGAAGGTTCTAACGACTCCGTTCCGCCCTGTGACTGATTTTCCCTTCAGCGGAGAGGAAAAACGGACGATTTGCTGATCGGGTGCTTGTCTCTTCGGGCCCCCGCCTTTGAATTGAAGGGAGACGCCGAGATGGACCACGCCAGCATTCTCATCCTGGATGACGGAGAACTCAGCCCCGTTGCGCGGCTGCTCGATGAGTACGGTCTGACCTACACGCGGGTCCGAGGAGGGGGCTCCACGGAGTTGCTTTCTCCGCCGAGTGATCTTCTCATCGCAACCCCCCGACGCGCAGGCCAAGTCCGACGGGGCTCTCCCCGGGGCGCGCCCGCCGGCCGGCCGATCCGGATCATCGCAGTGCAAGAGGACTCGCCCTCAATGCGGAGGGGCCTTCGCCGTTCCGGATTCCACCTACTCGTCCGACTCCCCTGCGAGGACAAAATTTGGCGACTGATGATCCGGCGCGCGCTCTATCATGGCGAAGAACGTCGCGTCGCCCGACGCGTCACCGTCGGGGCCGAAGTCCACATTGGCCGACCGGGGGAAGAGCGGGCATCGGAGGGGGCCACACTGATCGACCTTTCGAATCGGGGCGCAAGGCTCTCGGCCCAGGAGCCCTTTGAACTCAACTCGACGGTCGAGATCCATATTTCCGAGACCCTCACCGACGAGCAGGCGCTGAATCTACAGGGCAACGTCGCCCGGCTCGGAACCGAAGGGGCCGAGTTCAGCGCCTCGGTCATGTTCGATTACGCGATGCCCGAGGACACTCGCCTTCGTCTCACCCATCTCATCAATCGCTGGTCGACGGGTCCGCCGAGCGAATCCGCTGGAGCGAACGCGAACCCCCCTCTTCCCGCTGCTCGCATTCGCTCCCTTCCGGGCATCGTTCTCGACGACGAAATCGATCCGCCGATCGACATCGGTCATGCCGTCCAATTCCGAGTGTCACGTCGACCCGATCATGGAGACCGCCGGGCGGAACAAAGCGCCGAAGACCGGCGCTCCGGTCGAGACCGCCGGGACGGCAACCGCGGACTCTTTACAGGCCCGGTGATCGCCCAGGGCGATCCCGACAGCCGACAAGTCCTGATTGGACGAGACCTTTCCGCCGGGGGCATGCGGATCGAGCCGTCTAACCGCATCTCAGTCGGCGATCATTTCCGCCTCGCGCTCTACGGCGCCGGGGCGGATGATCCCTTCGAGGTCTCCGCTCAGGTGATTCGAGACGACGGAGACGAAGGTCTTGCCCTGAGGTTCCAAGGAATTTCCCCAGAAATCTCCACGGCCCTCGAAAAGCTCGTTGCGGGGCTTCCCGACATCGAGTCCCTCGAAGCCGGCGAACCACACGGGATGGGAGCCATCCTGTCGGAGATCCTCGACGCGCAGCGGGCGGTCGGGTAGGCTCCTCGCCCTGCCGGCGGCCCGGAGCCTCACCGGACCGAGCGGCCCCATCGGAAATACCCGGAAGGAGCTGAGATGGCCCGAAGCAAGAGCAAGCACAAGATTAAGAAGCTGCGCTGGAAACGACGCGGACAGAGGCGCGCGAAGGCGAAGACGCGCCCCAGTTCTGCATCCGAGTAATCGCCCTTCTTTTAGACATCCTTCAACCGGGAGGAACGTTCCGTGAGCGAACAACCCGCCGTCGCCGAAATCGAAGTCGACAAGAACAACCTTTATCGTGAAGAAGTCGTGACCGATCTCAAGGTCGCCTCGATCCGCATTCTCTCACCCATTCAAGCGGATGGAAGCGCTGATCCAGATCGGGAAACGCGATTCATTGCTGAGACGACACTGATGTCCCAAAGAGGGCCGCTGCCGGTCCAAGCGCCGGTGGAAGCCACTTCCCTTTCCGAGGCTTTGGAAAAATTTCCCGAGGCTGTCAATCAAGCCGTTGATGCTTTGGTGGAACAAGCGCGTGAAATGCAGCGCCAAGAAGCTTCGCGGATCGTGGTGCCCGGGCAACCGCCGGCGGGCGGCAGTCGAATCATCAGCTAATCAACGGGCGGCCTCCGCCACAGCGTCGGCGGAAAGTAAGACTGGAGCGATCGCTTCAGGCAGATGGCCCGTAAAGCGCGCAGCCCGTTGGGCGTTGCAGCGGCCTCGATCACAGAAGATCTCTTGCAGCACATCGGCTGCGATTTCTGATGACTTCGACCACCAGAGATTGCTCTGCAGTTGGAGCACCACGACCGCGATCGTTGGATCATCGGCGGGCGCCAGACCGACGAACCACTCATAGCGGCCTCGCGGCGACGATCCCGTAATGTTCCCCGTCTTCCCCGCCACTTGAATCTGGCGAAGTTTGGGGTGACCTCGACGATCTCGAAACGCGCTCCGCGCGGTTCCGTGGGTTGTCGTTCGAACAAGCATCGACCTCAGCTCCTGTGCGAGTTTCGGCGACAGGATCTGGGCAGGCTCCGGGCGCTCGGGCAAGGCGAGGATCTGGCCGTTTGCATCCGTCACCCGATCCACCCACCAAGGCTCGACCTGTCGGCCATCCACCAAAGTGGAGACCAAGCGCGCAGCGTGGAGCGGCGTGATGCGGGACCCCCGTAAACCGCAGCCGAGACGACCGAGGTCATAGTCATCTTCCACCGGGTCGATCCGCCCGGCCGCATGCCCCGGCGCGGGCGCATCCAGCCAGCCAAAAGTCTTCATCGTGTCGATCAATGTCTCGCTGCCCACAGATTCAACTGCGAGCTGAGCGAAACACTGATTGTTGGAGGTGGCCAAAGCCCGTTCCAGCGAAGCACTGTGCCCCCGGCTCGGCCGGTGCACACGAGACGGAGTGAGGCGATACCGATTCCCGCGATACACGCACGGTGTCCGAGCCTCGTCGGGCCGATGGTGGAGCGCGGCCGCAGCGGTCACGATCTTAACCAGCGATGCAGCGGGGTAGTGACTTTGGGGAGGAAAAGCCTCCACATCCGTCGAAACGTAGGAAATGACGCGCCCCGTTATCGGATCGAGCACGATCACATGGCCCC
>NHEP01000083.1 GCA_002171515.1 bacterium TMED88
CAGACCCTCTCGCCGTCGCCTGGCATGGCCACTATTACAAATATTTTGAGCTGGCTCGAACCCAACTGCTTCGAGGCTTAAGGCTTGATGGGCAAGACTTGCTTAATCTCAATTATCGGTTTTTAGTCAGCGAGAGCCAGTGTCGACACATTCAGGCGCTATCGTATGCTGAAGTTTTCGAGGTGTCCGCGTGGGTTCGAGAATACACTCATCGGATCTTCATCGAATATGAAATCCGCAGCCTCACGCACGACAGGCGTTGCGCAACAGGGTTCACAAAACTCATCACGATCAACGCCGCCAACGAGCTTTTAATCCGGACGCCTCAGATTATCCAAGACCGGATCACAGAGGGCTCGTCTTGATCAGATCAAGCATGTCGCAGAGATGTTGCCGGGCGCCTCAATCCTCGAGCGAGCGCGGCGGCGAGGAGCTCGCTTCGGCCAGTACCCGCTTCCAACGAAATGGAGCCAGCATCAGCTCCGAATAACGTTTTGGGAAATCGGGGAGGCTTTCAATTCCGATCCCAACGGGGGGCTCGCGATCCTTGGGCATCCATCGCGTCCCAAAAACAATATCCCAGAAGATCAGGTTGCCACCGTAGTTGTGGTTCGCCTCAGCCAAGATCGGCGAATGATGCCAGCGATGAAGCTCCGCCATACTGAATATCCAGTTCAGCGGGCCGATTCGACATGGAATGTTTGCATGCTGACAGGATCCATGAACCGCTGCAAAAATGAGAACGAGGGCCATCACGTCACCGCCGGCGCCGAGCAGGACGAGCGGGATCAACTTGGATGGACCAATGAGGAGAACATCCACCGGGTGAAAACGCACCGCATTCAGCCAGTAGAGCCGCGTCGAACTATGATGCGGCGCATGAAATCTCCAAAGCCACGGCACTTCGTGCATCGAACGATGGACGCTGTACTCGACTAATTCACCGAGAAGAAGTGCCGGCACAAGCTGCACGATCAACGGCCAGCCATCGGGCCATAGTCCGATTCCAATCCAGGCCGAAAGCCATGCCGCAACCCCCGCTGCACCAGCCAGAATCAAAGGCTGAAATCCAAAGTTGATGACGGCGTTGGTCGCCCCCAGAGCGGCATCAGTTCCTACATCGCCGTGGGACCCCAACCACTCCCGATGGAGGGGGAACAGCTGTTCGAGCAAGGCGAGATAGAAGTACGAAGCAAAGATTACGCTTGCCGTCACCACTTCCGCCGAAACCCCGCGGTCCATCAGCAGGATGGATCCCGTGACTGCGGCGGTGATGAGAACGGGGAAAAAGAGGTGGGAAACGAGCTTTTTGGTTTTCTCGTACACAGCGCAATCCTAGCCCGTTGACAGCCGGGTCAAAGCTAAGCCGCCCTCAGGCTGAGAGGCAAGGCTTCAAGTGTTCGGAGCGCAGTGTAAGCTGCAAACTGTGGCTCGGGACCTGAAAAGTGAATTTCAGAAAATCGGTTCAGGAGGACTTCGAAAGCGATACGCCCCTCCAAACGCGCAAGGCTCGCGCCGATACAAAAATGCGCCCCCATGCCAAAAGAAAGAACTCTGATCCCCTGACGGTGCACGTCAAAATTCTGCGGTTCTTTGTGCACCTGGGGGTCACGATTTGCAGCAGCGAGGTTCAGCAAAATCAGTTCACCCTCCTGCACTTCTTGCCCAGCAATCTCAATCGGCTGTTTAGGAACGCGGGCCACCCAAATTAAAGAAGGCTCGTAGCGGATGACCTCCTCTACGGCATTTTCAATCAGAGACGAATCGCTTCTCAGATCAGCCATTTGGTCAGGATGTCGCACGAGTGTAAAGAGGCCGTTCCCAATGAGATTGCGTGTTGTTTCGTGCCCGGCCACCAAGATTTGGATCACCATAGCGGGAAGCTCCTCTGCACTGAGGCGCTCGTCATGGTCATGAGACTCAACAAGGGCGGTCAAGAGATCGGACTTGGGTTGGCGCCGTCGATCCGAAACCAAAGCTTTTACATAAAGCCCCATGCTTTCAATCGCATCATCTGCAGCCTCTCGGGCACTGACTCTCGGAATGCCACTGGCTGCATTGATGGCCTCGGTCCAAGTCTGCATCTGACTATGATCAACTTCCGGAATACCGAGCATTGAACAAATGATTGTGAGGGGCAGCCGCTGCGCAAAAGATTCATAGAAATCGACTTCCGTGCTGTCAGCCATCTGGTCGGCCAATGCATGGGCCACTTGATAGACTTCGGGCGCGATTTGGTTGACGCGGCGCGGAGTAAAAACACGCGAGACTAGGCCCCGCAGCCGAGTATGGTCAGGCGGATCAAGGGCGACAACATTGTGGCGCATCCATTCGACAAACGGCCCCTGAGTCCACCCAATTTGCTCAAAAGCACGAGTGCCCATTGCACCAAGGGTCCCATCGCACAGTGCCCTCTCCACATCCGCATGACGAAACAGCATCAACCCTCCGGTCGATGCAATACGACCCGCCGAAAATGGCTTATCAAACCAATCTGAGAGCAAACCGGCAGGCTCCCGCCAGATTTCCGGCCGGGCCAAATCAACTGTCGGCCACTCGGTCTCCATCCACTTGACCTCGACATGAGCGCCCTTTGGCCCGACGAAACGGGCCCAGGCGCAGCCCACTAGCCCGCAGGGCTGAGTTCAACTTCCACCGATGCAGGGGCACCAAAACCATCGAGCTCGGGCGTTTCAGGATCACACAGCGAAATGGATTCCATGTGACGAAGCATGGACTCCACCGCCAAGCGCCCCTCCATCCGCGCCAGGGTCGCCCCCAAGCAGCTATGGATTCCAAGTCCAAAAGCTAAATGGGGATTCGGCTTGCGGTCAAAAATAAACCGATCCGCCGAATCAAAGACAGCCTCGTCACGATTCGCCGATCCAATCAGTGGCAGAATTAAATCACCCTCGCGAATCGCCTCCCCGCCAATCTGAAGATCTCGTCTCGCTTTTCGGAGAGTCGCTCGAAACGGCGAGTGATAGCGAAGGGTCTCCTCGATGAAGCCCGGGATCAGCTCTGGGGAAAGCTTCAGCCGATTGAACAAGTCGGGCTGTTCATGGAAAACCCGAACGGTCCCAACGATCAAGCTGGTCGTCGTTTCGTTACCCGCGATGAGCAACAGGAAGCAGAACATCAAAAGCTCGCCATCTGTCAGGCGCCCCTCCTCGGTTTCGACGTACACCAAATCAGAAAGCAGATGAATGCCCGGCCTCTCTCTCAGGCGCCCAATGCGTTCAAGGAAATAGGCTGACATCTCCCCACCGGCTTGCACCGCCGCCTCACTAGGCGTTCCAATCAAAATTTCACCGATATTGGTAAAAATCGTATCCGACCAATGTTTGAACTGGACAAAATCTCCGTCTTCAACGCCCAGCATGGTGGCAACGACGCCAACCGGCAGAGGCGCGGCAAATTCGGTGATGAGATCACCACGACTTTTGCTGGCCAGGCCTTGCATGAGCCTCTCGCAGCGCGCCTCGATCTGTTTCTCCTGGGCGGCCACCTGGCGAGGCGTAAAGGCCCGGCTGACCAGCGCCCGAAGCCGGTCATGCGCGGGCGGATCCGTAAAGAGCATCGTCGGCGTTCTACCTTCATCTTCCTGCATCCGCTGCGATACTTCGGAAGAAAAGTCAGTGTGGGTCTTCAAAACGTGACGAACGTCTTCATATCGAGCCACGCGCCAAGGTTCGCCTTCGTTTCTCGAAACCGGGTTCTGGGCTCGCAGCTCTGCGTATTCTGCGTACAGCTCGGCTCCCGTCGGAGGCGCCTCGATTGATGCTTCTTCTTCATCCACAGCGGTTCATGTCCTTTCTCCATCCTGCCGCCCATGAATCTAGGGAAGGGCGGCACAGGACGGAAGCGGGCTCAACGGGGCTCGATCCCTTCCAAGACGATGGCCCGAGCGGTGCGAATGGCCGCCTCTCGATGAGGAACCGGGTCACCGCCCCCTGAGCAGAGCCAGAGCTCGACATGACCAAAGGTGGCCGTCACAACGCAGAGCGCACGCGCCGTTAAATCCTCGTAATCTGGTCCCAGCGAAATCGTATCGCCAAAACGAGCGATGGACTCAATCAGGGTAGCGACTTCGCTGCTCAGCTCTGCTGCAATCGCTGGGTCTCGTTGACCCATCCCGCTGAGCTCTCGCTCCGCAGACAGCAGCATCTTGTTTTCGGATCGAAAAAGATCCGTCATCGCGACGCGAATGGATTCCTCGATCCCCCCTTGTCGCGGTTCGTAACGGGAAAAGGCCGACTCAAGGGTCGCCCGCAAAAAGTTGGCACCCTCCGAGATCAATGCGACCAGCAACCCCTCCCGGGTACCAAAGTGATAAAGAATCGTTCCCTTGCTGCAATCAGCAACGCGGGCCACGGCCGCCAGACTAAATCCGCCCATTCCCTTCGTCCCAAGAATTTCGCGGGCGGCTTCTAAAATTGCTTCGCGAGAAGCCGCACCTTTTACGTTGGGCTGACCAGCCGGAACATAGGCTCGTAGACTATTTGCCCCTTGGGCCACTTCGTCGCTCATCGAAGAAGTCTATCCCCCTACCGATTGGTCTGATTGGGGCGAGACCTCCGCCCCCATGTTACGAACGGCTCCCTCAACTCGCCGCTGCGGGAGACTGGTTAAGTTCGAAGACCTCAGCTTCGATCGCCCGCTCGGCCCGACCCCGAGTGGTCTCGGCTAAATGGTATTTTTTAAAAGTGTGGTCCCGACGTGTTCGAGAAGCCCTCTGATTGAACAGCCTATTGACCATGGGCAGGAGCTTTTCCTGCGGTATCAACAATTCGAAGCCGACGCGGTCCGAGAGATGGCCGACCTTTCTGAGCATCGAGCCCGCAAAGTCGTAGACATCGAGCCCCAGCACCGCGAAGTCTTTTTCGAAGTACGTCATCAAGGGCAAAGTCGGTGCCAGAAGAAGGCTCCTTCGGAGCCTTCGCAAAAATCCGGTCTTTTGACGATTGGTGAGGGGTTTCTCGCTGAAGTAATTGCTGGGCAAGGCCGTGTGGCGGGACTCATCCAGATGAAACAAGCGCAAGACCTCAAGTCCCGGAAGCGTTCCCAAGAGACCGAATAGGTTGAGCGCAAATCCTTCGATCAAAACATTCATCCCGAAAAATTTCTCGAGCCCCTTGGACTTCAGTGTCCTCTCCATGACGATATATTCCCAGACAGACATTCTCGGGACTGGACAATCGAAGGCGTGAATCAGCTCACGAAGCACGACGAAGTGCTTCGCCTCTTCCATGACTTGCATGGTAAGGGCCGCACGCGCTCCGGTCCCCTTCACCCCATGACTAAGCAACTCGGTGGACACCATCCACGCGTACGCCTCGCCGTGCCCAATCGTGGACAGGATGTTGACCAAGGCCTGCTTTTGCTCAGGGGTGTACTCGCGATCGAGGAACGCGCGGAACTCGTCACTCCTAATCTTCTGCAGATGACTGCGTTCGGCACCGTCGAGTGAACCTTGCGCCAATTCCAAGAGGACTTTTTCGTTCTTCGTACAGTCTCGAAAACTCGACCACGGAATCTGCTCTTCTGCTTTCCAGAGCAACCGGAGACTCTTGTCGTAATGCTTCTTGCGGAGTGCTTCACCGGCGCCGCCGACAAACTCGAAACGCTGGTCGTCGTAATCTCCACGGCGGCCCCCGAGCCGCCAACGACCGAGCCGATCGTCGAGTCCGCGCACCCAGCGGTTGACCTTGCGCTCTCGGGCAACGATGGCCGCTGTCTGCTCAGGAATGAGTTCGATGGGTGAGAGATCCACGTCGCGCTCCTTTTCTGACCGATCGGTCAAAGACAGAGATCAGTATGGTCGAGTTGACCGTGGAATGCCAGCGGTGATCAGCCAAAACCATCCCTCCCTCCCCCGTGGGGATTAGCGCGGGATTGCTCAACTTAGGCCCCGGTGGATCCGTAAAGAAGCGGGCAACGGGGGAATTCTATGAATTGGCTGGGCGAGCACATCATCATGATCGCAACCGTTATGGCCGCGGCCTCCTCTTATGTGATCCACGGCCTCGACAGCCGCCGGGATCGGGCAAAGCTTGAGGAGCAGCGCGAGGCTGCTCGGTCCCTTCCGGAAGCGGCCAGGCGCCAGCATCAGCAAGAGCAAGCCTTGGAGATGTTGATTCATGGAACCCAGATGGAACGCCGTTTTGAAACCATCTACCAGGCCTTTCCCGAGTTGACGGCCCAAGAAGCCCGCCTGCTGCTCCGCGAGGTGGGCGGACAAACGCTGACTCGAAAAGATGGTTCCGAGTGGTGGCATCACCGATCGAGACGGCTCGAGATCATCAATCGACATCGGGGGCGCAAAGGTCGGCCGCTCTATACACCTCCCGAGCCAAGGGCCCTTTAAACGAGCGCAGGCCTGCCCGCCCCTCGCACCGCACTAAAATCCCGACTCCCCCGCCGAACTTTGAGCCCGAGCAAGCCTTCCCTTCCCCCTTATCCCCTGCCCCCTGGGGTAACAAATTGTTCGGACTTGTTTCTGTTACCTTTTGGAACTCGCCGGCCCCTTACTGTTGGGCCCGCTCACGCGACCCGGGGAGACCCCTGGGATCAGGACCGGGCCGGGATGCATTGGCATCCGTCTTCGTGAAAACATCGTTTCGGGGGGAGGCTTTTTCCCCGGCGATGCGAGGCAACCCGTGTCTGATGGCCGTGAAAAATTGCCCCCCCTGCCCCCGTCCGGAGAGCCCCAGGCTCGCCGAATGACGGCCTCGGAAAAAAACGCGAGTCTGCAGGAGCCGCTCGCAAACTCGCTCACAGTGCCGGAGCAGTGGAACGGGCATGCCTCGGACTACCCACGGGATTCAGACGTCGCGACGCGCTTTGAAAACCAAGCTGACCAGCACCCCCAGGCCGCGGCACTGTGGGCAGAAACGCCAATTCATTACGCGGATCTCGAAGCCTGGGCCAACCGAATCGCCAACTTACTGCTCAGCCAGGGCGTGGGAACCGGAGACTTCGTAGGCGTCTGCCTCGAACGGTCTCCGGAAATGATCGCTGGGATTCTCGGCATCCTGAAAACCGGAGCCGCTTACGTTCCTCTCGACCCGAGCTTTCCAGACACCCGCCTGATCCAAATCATTAAACAGGCTCAGCTCCACACCGTCTTGACGAATGAAGCCGGGGCAGCGCGCTGCGAGACGCTCCGCGACTCCACTCAGTCCGAAACCGCTCTAGCCTTTCGGTCTTTGGATCGGGAATCGACTTGGCTTCGAGACGTGTCCTCGGGTCGACCCTTGGTCGACCGACGTGCAACCGATATCGCATACGTGATGTACACCTCCGGCTCAACAGGCGAGCCGAAAGGCGCCTGCATCCCTCACCGCGCGATTCTTCGCCTCGTCGAAAGCACCGATTTCGCCCGATTCGGGAACGACGAAAGGGTTCTCGGTTTCGCCCCGATGGGTTTTGATGCCTCAACCTTCGAAATATGGGCAGCCCTGCTCCACGGCGCCGAACTCCACCTTTTCCCAAGCGGCATGCAATCCCTCCAAGACCTCGCCTCATTTCTGGCCACGCAAAAGATCACGACAGCCTGGCTGACGGCCGCGCTCTTCCACGAGATGGCCGACTACTTCCCAGAGGCTCTCGCAGGAGTGCGACAGGTCCTCGCAGGAGGCGACGTGCTCTCGCCTGAACGAGTCTCTCGCGTCGTGGGCGCCATGCCCCCGGGCCATCGCCTCATCAATGGATACGGGCCCACGGAAAATACGACCTTTACCTGCTGCCATACCATCGAGCCGGGCGACGAAGTCAATCAACCGCTACCGATTGGGCGCCCGATTGCGAACACTTGGATTCGCGTGCTCAATGAAGATATGGAGCCGGTCGCTGTGGGCGAAGCAGGCGAGCTGTATGCCGGCGGCGACGGCCTCGCGGTGGGCTACCTCAAACAGCCTAATCGAACCGCCGAGTCATTTATCAGCGACCCATTCAAAGAGGACGGGCCAGAAAATCGACTCTACCGGACAGGTGACCTCGTCCGTTGGCGACCAGACGGCCTTCTCGAATTCATCGGCCGGGTGGACGGTCAAATTAAAATTCGAGGCTACCGCGTTGAGATTGGCGAGATTGAGTCGACCCTCGCGTCTCACCCGGCGGTCCGGGATGTGGCGGTCATCGCACCTCTTCGAAACGGAACGCGCCAACTCATCGCGTATCTCACAGGCCCGTTGGAGGGCGAGGCGCCCACCGAAGAAACATTGCGCGATTTCGTCAAGGCGCGATTACCTCACTTTATGCTCCCCGCAGAATGGGTTGTGCTGGACCGAATGCCGATGACGGTCAACGGCAAAATTGATCGAGGTGCACTCCCGGATCAGCCTGGCAAAGCTTCTGCCATTCAAGGCACGCCGGGGCACTCGATGGAATCCCAAGTGGCCGCATTGTGGGGGGAGATTCTCGACCGAGACCCACTCTCGGCCACAGACTCGTTTTTCGATCTCGGCGCGAACTCCCTGCTTGCGCTGCGGTTCGTTGAAGAAATGAAACGAAGATACGACCTCGAAATCCCCCCCATTCGAGTCTTCCAGCACCCAACGGCCTCCGAGTTAGCGGAATGGATCGAACACGGGCGGCGCCCGGGCCGGCGCCGACGCGCACGCTTTCAAGTCGACGGTGGCCTTGAGCGAATCGCCATCGTGGGCATGGCCGGGCGTTTCCCGGGCGCGCCCGACGTCTCCTCTTTTTGGCGCAATCTCTGCGATGGCCAAGAATCCATTTCATTTTTTTCTGGAGACGAACTCGACCCCGGCAACGACTCGACCGAAATCGCGGATGACCACTACGTGGCGGCAAGGGGAGTCCTGGCCGATGGGGATTGCTTCGACGCGGAATTATTTGGCATCAGCCCACGACTTGCCCAAGTCATGGATCCGCAGCAGCGCATCTTTCTCGAGGTTGCATGGTCTGCACTGGAAGACGCCTGCATCGATCCTTCTCGAAGCGAAGACTTGATCGGCATTTTCGGCGGAGTCGTTCACAACACCTACCAACCTAATTTTCTTTGGAAAAGGCCCGAGCTCTCCGAAGCGGTGGGTGTCCTGCAAGCACGCCTCGTCAACGACAAAGACTATGCGCCGATTAGCGTGGCCCACAAGCTGGACCTCAAGGGACCCGCCGTTAACGTCCAAAGCGCTTGCTCGACCTCCCTGGTTGCGATCGCCCAAGCTTTCCATGCACTGCGGGCCGGGCAGTGCGATGTCGCAATTGCCGGCGGTGTGGCCATCACGGCTCCGATCCGAAGCGGACACCTTCATATCGAGGGCGGCATGCAGAGTGCCGACGGACACACGCGACCGTTCGATGCTGACGCCACGGGGACCGTCTTCAGTGACGGCGCCGGAATGATCGTCCTCAAAAGACTGACCGATGCAGTGGTGAATGGCGACACCATTCACGCGGTTATTCGAAGTGCAGCAGTAAACAACGATGGGGCTTCGAAGGCAAGCTTCACGGCACCTAGCATTGAAGGTCAGGCGAGTGTCATCTCCATGGCTCTTGAGGAAGCCGGCCTGACTGCCGAGGACATTTCCTATGTCGAGGCACACGGCACAGGCACACCGCTGGGCGACCCGATCGAAGTCGCGGGGCTAACTCAAGCTTTTCGAGAAACGAGCGATCGAAACCAATATTGCGCGTTGGGCTCTGTCAAGAGCAACGTCGGGCACCTCACCGCTGCAGCAGGAGTAGCTGGAGTCATCAAGACTGCGTTGGCACTTCGTCATCGAAAAATCCCTGCGAGCCTGCATTTCGAACGCCCAAACCCGGAGATCGAGTTCGAAAAAACTCCTTTTTTTGTGGCACGGCAATCGATGCACTGGGCGAGTACGGATGATGCTCCCCGACGCGCCGGAGTGAGTTCATTCGGGGTCGGCGGCACCAATGCCCACTTGATCTTGGAGGAATACTGGGATCAGCCACGCTGCGAACCCACTCGTCAACCCGAGCACCTCTTGCTCGCTTCGGGCCACACAGCCGACCGCTGCGGGGCACTCCGCTCAAGGCTCGCCGAGTATCTTGACTCTGAAGAGGCTGAGGGCCTCGGGGACGTGGCTTGGAGCCTGGCGATTGGCCGAAAGCCCCTCGCCCATCGCAGCTTTGTCGTGGCGCCGGATCATGCGACGGCCGCCGAACTGCTCCGGAGCAATGGGGCGAGCCCGCGAACCCGTCAATCCGAAGCGCCTCAACGACCGCCGAACATCGTGTTTATGTTTCCGGGACAAGGCTGTCAGTCGCCCAACATGGGCCGAGGCCTCTACGCCGCGGAGCCCGTCTATCGGCAGGCCCTTGATGCCTGCGCAGCGGTGCTTCAAGAACGCTGCGGAGTCGAGCTCATTCGTTTGCTCCACCCGGAGGCGGGCCAAGAAACCGCCGCCGCCGAAACCCTCCAAAGAACGGCCTTTACGCAACCCGCGATCTTCAGCGTCCAATATGCCCTGGCGCGCCTCTGGATGAACCTGGGTGTCACACCCACTGCGATGATCGGGCACAGCGTTGGGGAGTTCACCGCTGCCTGCCTTGCGGGCGTCATGTCTCTCGAGGAAGCGCTCGTGTTGGTCGTGGAACGCGGCCGCCTCATGGAGTCCATGCCCAACGGCTCGATGCTTTCGGTTCGAATGAGCGCCACGGAACTCAAGGCATTCCTCCCCGATGACTTGTCCCTTGCTTGCGAAAATTCACAGACTTTGTCAGTCGTCTCAGGCGCATCACACAAGATTGATGCCTTCAGCGTAGAACTGGAAAGCCGCGGCGTAGTGAATCAGGTACTCCATACCTCTCATGCCTTCCACTCAGCAATGATGGACCCCATCATCGTGCCTTTTCGAAAGCAAGTGGCTCGGAAGAATCTTGAGGCCCCACAGCGGACCATTTTTTCCACGGCAACCGGCCAGTCGTTGTCAGCGGAAGAAGCGCAAGACCCGAGCTACTGGGCGCGCCATGCCCGATCGCCCGTCCTCTTTGCAGACGCACTCCGATCGGCCATCGAAGCCGACCCTTCTCAAATCTTCCTCGAAGTCGGCCCTCGCAATACCACGAGCACTTTCGCGCGACAAACAGGCGGCCCCGAATTGGGGCAGCGAGTCGTGACCACCCTCGAAATGGCCGGTGAAGTCGAGCAAGAGCCGGCTTCCTTCTTGGGTGCAATCGGGCGCCTCTGGACACTCGGGGTCGAGATCGACTGGGACAGCTTTTTTGCGCGACAAGAAAAACGGCGCATCTCGCTCCCCACCTACCCCTTTCAAAGAACGCGACACTGGATTGAACTCGAAACCGACCTTCGACCCAGCCAGCGACCCATTGCGCAAATTGATTCAGCAGCGAATCCGGTGACGACACTCATTGAGAACCAATTGGAATTGATTGAAAAGCAGCTCGCGATTCTGAAGAAAACGTAGCCCCCCCCACTGCCTGATCACCCCAACAGGACACCAACATGGCTTCCCACGAAGAAATCATCCGTCGCGTTCAGAGCCTCCTCAGCGAGCTCTCTGGCATCCCCACATCCGAGCTGTCACCCGACCTTCATTTTCTTGAAATGGGCTTCGACTCTCTATTTCTGACCCAGTTGACCCAAGAGATTCGCTCCCAGTTCAAGGTTGAAGTCAAACTCCGTCAACTCATTGAGGAGCAAAACAGCATCGGTGCCCTAGCGCGGCATCTGGCACCGCATATTCCGGCTTCATCGCCCCCAGGAAACGAGACCAAAAGGCAGCAAGAAGCCGTTCCGCCCACTAGCCCGCCGAGCCAGCCATCAGGAAGCCGGCAAGAGATTGAGTCCGTAATCGCCAGACAGCTTGAGTTGATGAAAGCCCAACTCGAGGCCTTGCGAACAGCCCCCGGACCACAAGAAACCACCTCCGAACAGGTTGAGACGCATACGGCCAATCTGGCTGCAATGCCCTCGAAATCGGCCGAGGCCCAGAAACCCACGACACCCCCCGATCGGCCTTTGAGCAATGATGACCGACCCCTGCGAATCGACCAACTCGATCAACTGGATCGATCGCGAAGAGTTCAACTGGAAAACCTGATCGCACAATACGTGGAGCGGACGCGTCGATCACGGGACCATGTTCAAAAGCATCGTGCTCACCATGCGGACCCTCGAACGGCATCACTCTTCCACCGAGCATGGAAAGAGATGGTCTACCCGATTGTCGTCGAGCACTCCGAAGGCGCTCGCCTTCGTGATATCGACGGCAATATCTATATCGATCTCCTGAATGGATTTGGGCCCAACTTTCTCGGCCACGCACACCCACGTGTACTCGATGCGCTCAGACGACAATTGGACCGCGGGATCGAGGTCGGTCCTCAGACGCCTTTGGCCGGTGAAACAGCAGAGCTCGTCTGCGAATTGACCGGCCTCGACCGAGCCAGCTTTGTCTGCACGGGCTCCGAAGCGGTGCAAGCTGCTATTCGGTGCGCACGCACTTTCACAGGGAGGCAGAAAATCGTCGTCTTCAGTGGAAGCTACCACGGAAACTTCGACGAAGTGATCGTCCGGGGCAATGTGGACCCCGCTCATCCCCTCACTTTTCCTGCGGCCCCTGGGATTCCGAAACGGGCCGTCCAAGACATCGTTGTCCTCCCCTACGGTGAAGACGGATCCCTGGAAACCATCGAAAACTTGGGCTCCGAGCTGGCCGCTGTTTTGGTGGAACCCGTGCAGAGCCGCAGACCCGAACTCCAGCCTCGTGAGTTCCTTCACTCGCTCCGCCGAATCACGGAAGAATCCGAGACACTGCTCATTTTCGATGAAGTCGTCACCGGATTCCGATCGCACCCTGCCGGCGCTCAAGGCCACTTTAACGTCTCCGCCGACCTCGCCACCTACGGAAAAGTGGCCGGGGCCAACATGCCCATGGGGATCGTTGCCGGGCGGCGGGATGTCATGGACACCTTTGATGGGGGCATGTGGCAATACGGCGACGATTCAATGCCCGAAGCGGGTGTCACGTTTTTCGCAGGCACCTTCGTTCGCCATCCGCTCGCGATCGCCGCAGCTCATGCAATGCTCCTTTTCCTGAAGGAACAGGGCCCCCAACTGCAGGAAGGCCTCAACCAGAGGACGGCAGACTTTGCGGAAAGAGTGAACGCAATCTTTAAAGAGCATAATGCGCCAGTCGAACTCACTCACTTCGCCTCGGTCATGTATTTACGCGATCTCGACGAATCCGAATTGGGTGGCCTGCTCTGGTACTTCCTTCGGCTGGAAGGGGTCTACCTTCAGCAGGGCTTTCCTTCGTACCTAACGCTCGCTCACGGTGAAGCCGAGGTTGACCTGATGGTCGAAGCCTTTCGTCGCGGTGTTGCCAAAATGGTCGAGTGCGGCTTCTACCCACAACCCCTTCCACGGCTTCGCTCGCTCACTGCACCCAACCCTGAGATTCCTGAAGCGCCACCCGTCGAGGGGGCGCGACTTGGCAAAGACCCTTCAGGCCAGCCGGCCTGGTACATACCCGACCCTGACCGTCCAAATCATTATTTACGAGTTTCCTGAGCTACAGAATCGTCCCCCTCGAAAAAGCAGATGCCTCCCCCCATGCGAGATCAAGACCAACACAATTTAGTCCCCGTCGATTTCGACCCTTTTGCCGAGGGCGAACTTTCGAGGACCGTCTCCGCCACCGAGTCCCAGAAGGAAATCTGGACAGCGGTACGCCTTGGTGAGGATGCGAATTGTGCGTTCAACGAATCGGTTTCCCTTCGTTTTGAGGGCAAACTCGACGCACCCGCGCTGATTCGTGCGCTCACGCTTTTGGTCGAGCGACACGAGGCTCTGCGGACCACGTTCAGCCCCGATGGCGAAACCCTCTGCGTATCTCCATCTGGAATCGCCCACGTCACGTCTGAGGATTGGTCCGTCAAGAACCCGGAGCAAATTAAAGCCGAACTGAATTCGGTCATCCGCAAGGCAGCGGCGGATCCCTTTGACCTGGAGCATGGCCCCCTGGCGCGCTTCTGGTTAATCAGACTCTCTGATTCCCTTTGGGAGCTCATCATCTCCGCCCATCATATCGTCTGCGACGGTTGGTCAACGGCTGTGCTGCTCAAAGACTTGGGCCCTCTTTACGCCCACGCAAAGAATTCGGCGGATCAGGCCAGCCTGCCCCCGCCAACCCCCTTCAGTCAGTATGCCGATCGACTCCACGAACGCGATGACTCCGAAACGTGTGAATTCTGGATCAAAAAATTCCAGAGCGATGTGCCCATTGTCGATTGGCCGGCCGATCACCCTCGCCCACCGCTTCGCTCCTTCGAATCTGCTCGAATTAAGACCCAGATAAACCAAGAGCTCGTTTCAACCCTGAAAAGCGTCGCAGCAAAGCACCGTGTCAGTTTCTTCGCGCTTCTCTTGGCTGCCTGGGAAGCCTATGTGAGCCGCGTGACGGGCTCCGAAGATATCGTCACGGGCATACCCGCTGCCGGACAATCTGCAGCAGGATTGCCTGAAGTAGTCGGCCACTGCGTCAACCTCTTACCCGTTCGAAGCCATGTCACAACGAGCCAAAGCTTTGCCGAGCTTCTTGCACAAACTCAGCTTTCGCTACTCGATGCATTCGACCATCAGGAGTACACCTTCGGGAGCCTGCTCAAGCAAATCCCCATCGGACGCGACCCCAGTCGCGTGCCCGTGGTTCCAATCCAGTTCAACTTGGACCAATCAATCGATCCTCAGTCACTCGGTTTTACTGGCCTCAATGTCGAATTTCGGTCAAATCCTCGCTGGTTCGAAAATTTCGAAATTTTCATCAATCTCACCGAATCGCCGGACGGTCTCGAGATCGAAACCCAATACAACACGACGCTCTTCCGGCCCGATTCAATCCGGAGAAGACTCGCCGGCTTCGAAACGCTGCTGCAGGCCGTCGCGGATCGACCTGACTTAGAAATTGGACGGATTCCGACAGTTTCTCCGGAAGAGCGCGCTCTAGTCGTCGACACTTGGAATCAAACAACCGAACCCCACGATGGGTCGACCACAGTACACGACATGATCCTTCAGCAGGCTGCACGGACGCCGGAGTCCGTCGCAATCGAATGCGGATCGGAGCGCATCAGTTATCGGACTCTCGACCAGAACTCGCGAGCGCTTGCGGACCGCCTGATGGAAATGGGCGTCCAATCGGGTGAGCTCGTAGGACTGGCCCTGGAGCGCTCGATCGACATGGTTGTTTCGGCGCTCGCCATCTGGCGATGTGGCGCCGCCTATGTGCCCCTCGACCCGGAATTCCCAAAACAGCGCATTCAACACATGGTCGAGGACTCCGGCCTTGTCGCCATCGTAACGCGCCGGACCTTGGCCGATGAATTTCCCAGCGTTCAATACGGCCTGGCCTTCAGCGATGACAAATCAACCGAAGGCTCCGGCCGATCGCCAGCAGAAGCGCATTCCGAACCCGATGCTCTCGCCTACGTGATCTACACCTCGGGCTCGACCGGCACCCCGAAAGGTGTCGAAGTGCCACATCGAACCGTTGTAAATTTTTTGGAAACAATGACTCGAAATCCAGGTCTCGGTCCTCAGGACAGCTTGGTCGCAGTCACGACATTGTCTTTCGACATCTCTGTCTTGGAGTTGTTCTTGCCCTTGACGGTGGGAGCACGGACGATCGTGGCCACCGAGGGTGAAACCCGTGATGGCCGAACTCTGGGTCAGCTGCTGCAAGCGAGTGGCGCGACCGTCATGCAAGCCACACCCGCAACTTGGCGAATGCTTTTAGAGGCGGGGTGGCGAGGTGGGTCGAATTTGACCGCCCTATGTGGTGGCGAAGCTTTTCCAGCGGACCTCGCAAAAGAGTTGATCCCACGAACCGCTCGAGTTTTCAACATGTACGGCCCGACCGAAACGACAATCTGGTCGACTCTGCACGAGCTCGAGAGCGAAGAATCGACGGTTCCCATCGGCCATCCAATTGGCAATACACAGGTTTACGTCTTGGATGGGAACCTCGAACCCACCGGAATCGGCGTCCCCGGCGAACTCTTCATAGGCGGCGAAGGGGTCACGCGGGGCTATCTCGGGAAGCCTGACTTGACTCAGAAGCGCTTTATCGACGATCCCTTTTCGGACGGCGGCCAGCTCTACCGAACTGGCGATTTTGTGCGATGGGATGCCGACGGGCGCTTAGTCTTTAGCCGCCGACTCGACAATCAAGTAAAGGTTCGCGGATACCGGATTGAGCTTGGGGAAATCGAATCAGCCTTGATCCAACACCCCTCCGTTGCCCAGGCCGTAGTGACCGTGTACGAACCACAACCTGGGGACACCCGCTTGGCCGCATATTGTGTCGCCGAAAATTCGGGACTGCCCGAGGCCTCCATCCTTCGCTCAGCACTGGGAAAAAGCCTGCCCGGCTACATGATTCCTCAGCATTTTGTTAGCCTCGAATCGATTCCCCTAACGCCCAACCGAAAAGCCGATAGACAGGCGCTGCCTCAACCCGAGTTGGACTCGCATGCTGGACACAACTACAGAGAGCCGAGCCCCGGCGCCGAAAGCCAATTGGCGCAGATTTGGAGCGATGTACTGCGAATTGATCAGGTCGGAGCCGAGGATGACTTTTTTGATCTGGGCGGACATTCAATTCTCGCCACTCGGGTCGTCGCTCAAATCACAGAACGAATGGGTGTCGATCTCCCACTGAGACGCATCTTTGCCACACCCAGATTGAGTGCGTTGGCTGAGCACATCGATGCTCTTGAAACCTTGAACCAGGGAGAAAACGCGGATCCGAAAACATCGGAAAGCCGCGAGGAGATGTCTTTCTGATGCATCGCATTGTTTCGCAGAGGGCTGACCGTTGAAGTCAGCCGCTGCTCTGCTGAAAGTGCTCGCTGACCGCGATATTCGCATTCGCGCGGAGGACGAACGTCTGATCGTCGATGCTCCGAAGGGTTCCATCGATGAAGAGCTCGGCAGCGAAATCAGGGCGGTCAAAGATGATCTGCTTGAAATTCTTCGAGAAGCCAATTCAGATTCGAGCGCAACAGAACCATCGATCGTTGCCATTGGGCCTCAAGCCGATGGATACATTTCGCCCTTCCAGGAACGAATTTGGATGTTGGAGCAGATTCGTCCCGACTCAGGCGAGAACAATCTGCCAGGCGCTTGGCGCCTCCGCGGCCCACTCAACGAAATGGCCCTCCAGTCGGCCCTGTCGGATTTCATCAGAATTCATCCGATGCTTCGAGCCCGCTTTTTTCAGGACAATTCACGGGTCACCCGCCGAGAGAACCCTCTGGCCAGCATCCCTCTTCTTCAGGGATGCGACTTTTCAAGCACTCCTGCAGGTCAACGCGAAACCGAATTTCAAAAGTGGCTTGAAGACATGGCCCGGGTCCCCTTTGACCTCTCCAATGAGCCCCCTATCCGAATGTATCTGGCTCGACTCGGCCCTGAAGAGCATGCGATCTACGCGGTGAGCCACTCGATTGCGTGGGATGGCTGGTGTTTTGACATCATGTTGGAAGACCTCGGCCTTTTATACAGCGCACATTGCCGCCGGGAAGAGCCCCAGCTGCCGCAATCGACAATCCGGTACGAAGATTTTGCTTATTGGCAACGGACCCGGGGACAGAGCGACCGGGGACAGGAAGACTTGCTCTTCTGGCAGAAGCGCCTCGCCGGAGCGCTGAAAACGCTACCCATTCCTACGGATCGCCCTCGGCCTCAAAATCCGAATCATGCCGGGGCCCGATCCAACTTTGCCTTGAACGATCATCTGGTCACCCAACTATCGAAACTCGCTCGGAACGAGGGCGTCACCGTCTATATGATCTTGTTGTCCATTTGGTCGGTTCTTATCGGTCGGATGATCGACCAAAATGACGTCGTCGTGACGACGCCGGTGAGAGGTCGCGATCAAGCGAACCTTGAGAACGTAGTCGGCCCGTTCACCAACACACTCTTCCTCCGGATTCAGTGGGATCCGAGCGATTCTTTCAGGAGTGTGATCCGTAAAGTGAAAGCGATCAGCCTGGAGGCCATGGGGCATCAGGCGTGTCCTGTGGACGATTTTCTACGGTCGATACCCGGCGAGCTCAAAGAGAGCTCGTTGTTTCAATTAAATTTCTCATACCAGAACACCGAAGATCGGCTGACGCATTGGGGTGATCTCGAGGTAGAGCAGATCCCTCAAGGTTTTCATGCGACCCATTCCGAGCTTAATTTCTGGGTCCGCGATGCCGGGGACACCCTGTCCGGAGCCATCGACTACCGAACCGACTTGTATGACGCGGAGCGGATCAGGAAGCTCATCGGCTGGTTGCTCCAAATTCTCACGGATGCGGTTGCCTCTCCAGACGAGCCCATCTCTCAACACTCTCTCCTCAGCCCGGACGAGCAGGCGCAATTGGCGACGTGGAACAGGGCTCGCCCTCTCGACATCACGGATCGAAGTCGAATCGCTCAAGCCCTCGAGATTCCACCGAGCGCCACGCTGGAAAGTGAGGGGGGCGTTTGGGATCGGGATATTCTCCATGCTCGATCTCTAGAGGTGGCCCAAGCCCTTTTGAGCGCAGGGGTCGAGGAAGGCGACTGCGTCGCCGTGAGGATGCGGAGAGCGCCTGAATCCGTCATTGCGCTGCTTGGCATCCTTCGCGCAGGCGCATGCTGGATGCCCGTCCCTCGCGCGATTTCGAACGACTCGTTGAATGCTTGGATCGAGCAAACCAACGGCCGCGCCCTTTTGCACGATTCAACGGTGACGGGGATCAATCTCGAAGTTCCCGCCCGGAGCCTCGATTTCTTCGCCCAGGACTCAAGCGAGGAATCATTCCAGAGCCCTCATCGCGCCTCGTCTTCCCGCATGGCTCAGTTAAGCGGGTCGGCCTTTTCCCCACCCCAATCCATTACTTTTGAAACGCTCGAAGTCGTTCTCGGGAGTCGGGAATCTACCCAGTGTCTCGAGTCAAGCGATCTCAGCCTCGTCCTGCTCGCTCCCGACGACCCAGCCTTCGCGCCAGCGGCCCTCAGTGCACTCGCACATGGCGCAACACTTGCGATGCCAACTGAAGATTGTGCTGCAGATAAACTGCGGCTCGCCGCGTGGATCGCGCATCTAAAACCGACCATCATCGAGACGGACCCACCCCATCTTGACGCAGTCCTCACCACCGCTGGACAGCAATCGGTTGCTTCGATCTGGATCCACGGTGACCTCACACAGCGACTGGATATCGAGCTCCCTGCCACCTCGAAAGGCATATGGCAGATCGGCGGAAGTCGCTCAACGGGGCATTGGGGCCTCCTGTTCCCACAGACACAAAACCCCTCATCCGGAGCCCCCCTAGCCGGCGGGCCGGCCCCGGGTTTTGAAACGCGCATCCTCGACCCCGATGGACTTGAGCTACCCCCGGGCCTTCCCGGACAACTTGTCTTGCGTCAGTTGGGCGATGTCCTTCCCTTCAACACTCCATGGCGGGCCCTCTGGACCCACCAAGGCAATCTCCACATTACCGAGAGACAAGACGCTCTAATCTGGGCTCAAGGGCAATGGCTAGACATCCTTAAACTTCAGACCACCCTCCAAGCTCTTCCCTTCGTGACAGATGCTCACATTGAAGCTCGACCAAGTGCAACGGGTAACTCTCAGCTCATCACATGGGTCGCGTATCGCGGCGATCACGAACCGACCTCGACTACCCTCCGAAAGGCCGTGATGAATCATCTCGGCGATCAATTACTCGGCGGGATCATCGTACCGCTTCCTGAGATCCCAAGGGACGATCGTGGCGCGATCCGGCCGCGACTGCTTCCTGATCCGAGCAATACAAATGTTTCCGCCTTCGAACCGCCCGTCTCGGACATGGAGAAACTCCTTGCCGCAATCTGGGGAAAGATCCTCGATGCAGAACGCATTAGCGCACACGATTCCTTTGCAGAACTCGGAGGCACTTCGCTCCAAGCGCTTCGCGTGATTGAAGAAGTGGAATCGCTGACCTCGTGGTCACTCAGTCCGAGACTTCTGTTTTTCCAAACACTCAGGCAAATTGCGGCTCGAGCACCCCAGGGAGGTGAGCGGCCATGAACCCCTTCTTCATGGGTTCAGAACATCAACCTCTCTACGCCCTATACCATCCACCCGTTGGGCGAGGACCTGGAGGGCGGGGGGCCGTTCTATGCAATCCCCTGGGATCGGAGTCCAACCGTGCCCACCGTTCCCTACGCGTGCTGGCTGACGCCCTTTCACGCTCCGGCTGGCACGTTCTGCGATTCGACTATCGCGGGACAGGCGATTCCTCGGGCGAAGACGACTCCGCCACCCTCAATGGGTGGGTTGAGGACATTGGCGTGGCTGCCGAAGAACTCAAGGCCATCGCGGACCTGAAAGGCGTACACCTCATTGGACTTCGGCTCGGAGCGTTTCTCGCAACAGCAGCTGGATTGAGGCGGCCTGATACACAAGGGCTGATTCTATGGGACCCAGTTGATCTCCATTCCGAGTCAATCTTAGGCGCTCAATGGTGTGGCCATCTCGATCAACCCGTTCCGCGCGAATCGGGCGGAGCCGCCAGTACAGCAGACTTTGAGAAAATGCTTCAGGAAATACACAAACAGCCTAACCCGAACGCTCCTTTCTGGCCCCATCAAGCACTGGTCGTAGGCCCCAAGGCGATTCCTGACGGGTTCCGAAGACTCGTCGGTGAGAATCTAAAGCGCGTGACCCTTAAAGAGATCGACGAAGCGCCTCCCTGGCTCGAGGAAAGCGATTTCGGGGCCGGTCCTGTCGCGGCCCGAGCCATTCACACGATCTCAACTTGGACAGGATCGGCTCCATGATTCGCGAAGAAAATGCGAATCAAAGTTTCCCCCGACTGAGCGAACGGGCCATTCAATACGGCCTGAGTTCGAATCTGAACGGGATCCTGACTCGTCCGCCGTCCAAGACTGAAACAAACCAGCCTTGCCTCGTGATTCTGAATGCAGGCATCCTTCATAAAGCGGGCCCCAACCGGCTCCATGTTCGCTTAGCCAGAGCCGCCGCGCAGCGCGGCTTTCCCACCTTCCGTTTCGATTTCGCTGGAGTCGGGGATAGCCCGCCGCGAGGCGACGGTCGTCCCCTTGCCGAAGGCGTGCTTGTCGACATTGCGGAGACCCTCGACCTGCTTGAGGCGCGATTAGGCGCCTCTCGATTCATCTTGGCGGGCCTCTGTTCGGGTGCCGACAACTCGCTCCGAGCTGCCCGGACTGACTCGCGGGTCGTGGGCGCCGCGCTACTTGACCCGACCGTCCACCGAACACCACGATGGTATCTCAACCATTACCTGCCCCGTCTACGGAGTCGGGAACGGGTGAGTCAGTTCTTTAGCCTCGAGAATGCCAACCTGAAGACGATCTCGAAAACTCTGAACCGAAGATTCCGGGAAGGACCTGAAAAAGAGCGACCCGAGCTATTCAGGACAGGTCTTTCTGACAAACAAGACATCGCCCAACACATCGAGGACACCCTCCGACGAGGCTGTCGTCTCTTCTACGGATTTACCGGTGGCTGGAAGGAGTACTACAACTACCCAGAGCAACTTTTAGAGCTCTATCCGAATCTAAGCCGACCGGACCGCATCCACGTGAGGCATTACCCCGAAACGAGCCACACCTTCAAGACAGATGGAGATCGCAATCGACTCATTAAAGATCTAACGGATTGGATGGAGCTCATTCAAACGACCCGAAAGGTCAATGTATCGTGACTCAAGCGAGCCGACGATGCATTCGATCTGTTGACTCGTTCAACCCGCAGAAAGTCAACCGGATCGGACACGACTTTTCGGATCACCCTTTACTGCAAGCAGAGGCACTCAGAGCCCTCGCCAAACGCCTTGAACAAGGTCAAACAGAAAAGGTTAAATTCATCGATCCGAATGCAGAAGCGGGCTCAGATTTCATCTTAGGAACTCGCCCTCCTCCGGGCCGCTCAATCGATGATCTCTTTGACAACCTGAGCGCTCCCGGCAGCTGGCTCGCAATTTACGAGGCTCGCACCGATCCCGAGTATGGGCCGCTCATCGACGAGGTCATCGCCGCCGGAGCCCCCCTCCTCGGCGCTGAAAGCCGAACGATCTTTGATTCGGATGCCTATATTTTCATCTCTGCGCCGCCGTCGCTCACCCCCTTTCATATCGACCGAGAGAATAATTTTTTTCTTCAGATTCGCGGCCGAAAACAGTTCTCAGCCTGGGACCCGAACGATCGAGAGACCGTGCCAGAATCCGCCGTGGAAGGCTGGATTGTGCGGGGATCCTTGGCGGGGGTGAAGTGGCGAGATGATCATGTCCGCCGCGCCGTCGTCCATGAGGAACTCGGCCCTGGACAGGGTCTCTTTATGCCGTCTACTTCAGCCCATATGTCTCGAACAAGAACGCGCTCTGAATCCGAGAGTGGCGAACCCGGCCTTGTTTCGATCTCAATTGGGGTGGTCTACTACACGGCGCACACAAAAAGGCATGCCGTGATTTACGCTTTGAACTCCCTACTCCGAAAGCTGAAATGGAAGCCTCAGCCGCCTGGTCACTGCAGCCGAAGTGTCGAGTCCATCAAGTATGCAAGCGGATGGGTCGCGACCCGATTACTTGAACGCATGGGACGATTTTACCGACAAAGGGGAATGTAGAAGGCTTCGCGGGCTCGGCCGAAAACACCGACGGCCCAGCGAGGAATCGCTCTACGCCTAGGGCGTTTTTCGAGCATTCGGAGGGGGGACGGGCCGCGTCGTACAGCTAAGCCGTGGAGGCCTCTGCGATCCTTCAGTCTCTCGTCTCAACCCGAATCCACGCCGGTCGATCAGCAATCGGCTCGCCGCGAGCTCTCTTCCAGCGATCTGCCGCGTCCTCATCCTGCACGAAGCCCGCTTCTTGATACAAACCACTGGCAGGATCGTTCCGATCCGTGGATCTGAATAGACCGACGAAATCCTGATCACTCCCTTCAGCTTCCATCACGTGCGACAAAGTCACCTGCTCAACGCCATAGCCCATCGCCCGACAACTCATCACGAAAGAATCCAGCACGACACCGGACGCCTGACGCTCGACGATCACCACCACGACCAGTCCGAAGTCGCCGAAACGATCGGCCAGATTCGCCACATAGATCTCGTGTGTCGAGCTGCTGGAAAACTCGTCTAGCTGATTTTGGTCATACCGGATCGTGGTCGTATTGAACTGATTTGTCCGCTGAACGAGCTCGGTAACACGATCGAGATCTTCTGCCTGGGCAATCCCAATTTTCAAAACAAGGCCGAGATCTCCAAGCATCGACTCAAAGTCCACAGAGCCGCTGGTTGCTTTTCTCCTCTCGGCTTGGGCCCGGTACATCTCAGTCCGCGCTCTCGCCTCAGCGGTGTCAGTTGTATTCGGAAATTCGAGAAGCCTCGCGAGACCATTCCAACTCGAATCCAATGTTGCATCGAGAATCCTCACCGATGGCAAAGCACTCCTGACAAACTCTCTCTCCTGAGGACTGTCATCAATAAAGACAAAGGAGTCCATTCCCAGGTCCAACTCTTGCGCTGTGAGCTCGATCGATTTGACCTTGACGTCCCAGGATATTTTCTTCAGCGCAAAATCGTCGGGAGACAGGACCATCTCATCCCAGCGAATATTTTTTGGATCATTCTTGCTGACCGCGACCAACACGATCCCTGACTCCTTCAGCTTGAGGAGCAGCTCTTGACGATCTCGGTGATGAACCACAGGACCGTCGGCCATCACGCCATCCCACAAGGTGTTGTCAAAATCAACCAAGAGCACCTTCGCCTTTCGGAGATCCCGAAAGGAGGAGAGCACTTCGGCGTATGCGTCAGACAGCAAAGAGCCCAAGCGCGCCGTATGGAACATGGCTTGCTGGGCAATTTGGGCGGGAACGATTTCTTCCGAACAGGCCCGATGTCCTGTTTGCTGAACAATTTCAGACTCGGAGATCAGCAGACAGTTCGGCGTGGCCTCGGCCAGTTCGGCAAGCCCCGCGTTCAGACGTCGGAGCATACGACGGCGGCCAACCGAAATCGGAGCCAAAACGGGAATTCGCCGACGCCAGCGGCCCAGGGGTAGTCCACAGGCATCGTGAAGCAGAAATGGGGCATCGGTTTTCTCGCGCAAGCGGGTCAACATATCGGCGGCCAGCCCCACTAAGGCGTCCACCCGAGAATCAAGCCCAGACCACCGCATTCGGTCAGCATCGCGCAGGAGCGCCACGTAGGGCGGAATGCCCTCATAGGTGAAGAATGAGCACGCGATCAGATCCATGGGGTTTTTGGAAAGAAACTGCTCGACTTGCGTCGTCGAAAGCTCTCGCCCCACCAAAGCGCTGAAATACAACTCGCGCATGTCCAGATCGATGCCGAGGCCGCGACTCGCCGGAATGAGAAAAACCCGCAGGTCATTCATCACACAGTCGCCAAGGGTGAGGATCCGAAGTGGGTCCCCTTCAAAGGGCTCGACAAGACTTTGATGAAGGTCCAACCAAGTTTTTTCGAGCTCAGGCCATTGTTCACCCAGAAAGTCCGATAAGACGCGCGCGTCTTCCGCCAAAAGTTCTGAAAAGAATTCTCGCCGGGTGGATGGATCAGCTTGATGGGGGGCATAACGGAGCCGTTCATCGAGATAGACGTCTCGGAAACGGGACTCTCTGGTCTCCAAGTAGCTCAGCAAGAGTTCAAAGAGAGGCTCGATGAAGCTTTGCTGAAGGCGCGGAATGCTCTCCGGGCCCGCGCCCTCAATGCGGTATCGCTCAATGCGATTCGGTTCAAAGTGGGTTCGATGCCAACCAGCGACGACCCCATCCCGATGCGCGCGCAGGGGGTGCGTTCCCGACGATTGCTCCACCAAAGTCATATTGTCAGGATCCTTGAAAGAAACGAAATACGCCCCAACGGGCTCGATGGACCATTGCCCTTGAGGCCTGGGTCATCCAGTGACCCAGCGAGCAGTCATCTCGGGCCGGACCCAGCCAGGGCGGAGTGTGAAGTATTTCCAGAATCATCGGCCAGTTTACCCTGAATCTTGCACCCAAACGCTGAAGGCTCCATCAAAATCCCTGGGAGGATTTCGAATGCCCTCAACCTGAAAGTGAGGCGACAAAGTCGCAAGGCCGCAATTAAGCCCCAAACACTGGCCCCCGGGGTCGATCAAATCCTGAATCGTCAGCCGCACACAAAAGTTCAGCCTGACTAAAATTCTCAGCAAGCCGAATCAGAAAAGTGGATCGAAAGGCTGGATTTCGAGGCAATCGAGGCCGAAAAAACGAGAATCGAGCTGACTTCGCAGGCTCGCGAAGGCGGGGGAAATGGGACCCATCAGATTCGCTACGGTTGCGCGGAATCGTCAGGTGAACCCATGGGCGACCCCGAGTCCGCGACGCGCCAATAGCCGCTTGAGGGCCGATCGAGACTCGCGATGGCCGCAGGAACCGGCCGCAACCTAACTTTGAGGCGAGCAATGCCGGCAACAGAGCGTTCCGCATGGGCGAAGTGAAGGGCAATCCCGAGGGAGAATCCTCCCCGGGCACGGTCGATGCCCAAGACCCTTTCAAGATGAGCCGGATCGGCCGTCATACGCTGATCTATGGGCTCGGGGTCGTGCTCAGTAAGGCCGTGTCATTCTTCATGCTGCCCATCTACACGCGGTTCCTGACCCCGTCGGACTACGGTGTCATGGAACTCATTGAGATGACGCTTGACATCATCTCGATCGTCGCAGGAGCGCAGATCGCGATCGGCATTTTTCGGTACTACCACAAGGCCGAAACCGATCGAGAGCGAAACGCCGTGGTCTCCACTTCGTTTATGGTTTTGGCTCTGAGTTATTGCTTGATGGGCGCAGTCACTTTTGCAGCCGCCCCATGGCTGGCCGAGCTGGTTTTCGACAGCCGGGATAACGCCGGCCTCATCCGCCTCGCGGCGATGAGTCTCGCGGCCTCGAGCTTTTCGATCGCGCCCCTCACGGCATTTCGAGTGCGTGAGCAGTCCACCTATTTTGTTCTCAGCCAATTGGCCAAACTGATTCTCCAAGTCGCACTCAACTTATACTTTTTGGTTGAACTAGAAATGGGAGTCCGCGGCGTCTTCATCGCGAGCCTAATTGCGAGTAGCGTGGTCGGCACAGTCCTCGGAGGGCTCCTTATCAAAAACGTGGGGCTTCACTTTTCCCGCCAGGCCACACGCGACCTCATTCGATACGGCATTCCGCTGATTGGTACCCAAATAGCCACCTTCGCGGTCACTTTTGGGGACCGCTACTTCCTTCAAGCCGCTGCCGACACAGCAGTGGTCGGCGTTTACTCTCTCGCCTATCAGTTCGGATTTCTTCTGGCCGCCATTGGCTACATGCCTTTTGAAATGATCTGGCAACCGGCTCGCTTTGAAATCGCGGCGCGGCCAGACCGGGACGCCATCTACTCCCGCGCTTTCATCTACCTCAATGTCCTGCTCATCTCGGCTGCAGTCGGTCTATCTGTTTTTGTCCAAGACGTCCTCTACCTGATGGCCACGCCCCCGTTCTACACAGCGGCTGAATTTGTCCCGATCATCGTCATCGCCTACGTGCTCCAAGGCTGGACGGGATTCCAAGACGTCGGAGTTCATATGAAGGAAAGGACGGAGTTCATCACAGCCGCCAACTGGGCATCCGCCGCCGTCGCCCTCGTCGGCTACGCGTTATTCATCCCGCGGTACCTCGGATACGGAGCCGCCGGCGTGACCGTTGTCGCATTCGCCATTCGATACGCGGGGTGCTACTGGGCGTCTCAACGGCTCTGGCGGGTGCACTACGAATGGAAACCCGTCCTGAAGTTGATCGTTCTCGGCGTATTCACAGTTACCCTATGCGCTCATACCCAGATAGAATCGGCCTGGCTCACGTTCCTTCTGAAAGCAGGGATTGTGACAACCTTCCTACTGATCATTCCCCTCGGCGGCATCCTTCCCCAGGAAGATCTCCAACGATTCAGAAATCTGCTCAGAGACCGAAAAAGCTGAACGCAGACCGAAATTTTGCCACCCCCGACTTGGCGCGGATTAAAGAAAGAATGAAAAGAATTCTCTACTGCGAGTCATGTAGCGACGGAACCGCCGGCGGCTCCCACCAAGCCCTTTTTGACAGCATTCGACTCCAAGACCCGAAAGAGTTTGGAGCGATTGTCGTCTTCTATGAGGAAAACCGCTTCGTTCAACCCTTACGGGACCTCGGCGCTGCGGTTCACATATGGTCAGAAGCCCATTCAAGCGAGCGAGAAGACGCCTCGGCTTCGTCGTTTATACGAAAAGGCGTGGGGCTTCTGAGAAGCATCCTCAGAAGACGACGTTTTCTCAGATCGCAAAGGGTCGACTTGGTTCATCTCAACAACTCACCCCACTTTGGATATGACGACTGGCTACCCGCTGCACGATCTCTGGGCATCCCGTGCATCGTCAACGTCATGGGCGGCCCCTACGAGCAACCGGCGGGACGCATCCAGCGGTACTGGGCTCGAAAATTTGATCGTTATGTCTGCATTTCTCGACATGTTTATCAAGAAATCGAGTCAGCCGGATTTCCGAAAGATCGGCTGGAAGAAGTGCAGTTGGGAATCGACCTGGACGCATTTCGAAAGCGCGTGCGTCGAAACGCCGCGACAGTCCGTTCCGAGCTGGACATCCGCGAAAATCAAACCTTGATCGCCATGGTGGGCAATCTGCAGCCCTGGAAAGGACACGGGGTTGTCGTTTCGGCTGTAGAAAAACTGCCCCCAGAGGAGCGCAAGCAGCTTTGCATTCTATTCATTGGCGCAATTCGAGATGAAGATCAGAATCATGTCTCTGCGATCAGAGAGCGAATCCGCAACGCGCACTTACAGAGCAGCATTCGCTTTCTCGGCTCTCGAGGCGACGTCCCGGACTTGCTCAATGCGGCCGACCTTCAGCTGCACGCCTCCACTTTTCCTGAACCTTTCGGTCTGGTCCTGATCGAAGGACTCTGCCTGGGAACGCCCTTGATCGCCGCGTCACTCGGCGGGCCGCAGGAGATCTTGACCCCCGAGACCGGCACACTTTTTGATCCCGCTCGACCAGAACAATTGACTAAAATTCTGAGCGACCACCTGAGGTTTCCCGAAAAGCGCCGTGCGATGGCTTCAGTGGGCCCCGAACGCGCTCGACAATTCGAAGCCCAGAGCATGGCGGAGGGGCATGCCGCGATTTATCGAGCCCTTCTGAACCCGCAAGCTCAAGGTCCGGCTTGAACCGACCAAAGTCCGGTGAAACACCCGGTTCGCGGCAAGGATGACGGAATGCCGCTGACTTTTAGAGCTTTTTCCGCAACTTTTGCCCGGTGGCGTAGTTGAAAGGTCAGAGGCGCTTGCCCGCGCCAATACTTCCCGGGGGTCCAAGAGAAGCCAACACGTCATTCAAACCACCCCTCCGGAATCACGGACGGGGCCGCCGAGGTTCTCCACGTGGCGCGATCAAAGCAATCGTCCAGAGCGAATCGATGAGTGCCCCCGAAACGGCCAGAAAGAAAGCAAGAAAGAAAGTTTTCGATCGTTATGAAGATGAAAGTCAGGTGTTTAAGCCTCGCCTGCGGTGCGGCCTTATTGTTGCTCTCCGGAATTGCCCACGCTCAACAAACCAACGGAAACAATTTGCTCTTGATCGGGCACAGCTTCTTCCGCCCGGTCGCCCAGGGCATGCCCTTCCACGCGGCAGAGGCCGGTTTCGCCCAGCATACCCAAACCGTCTTTTTCAGCGGTGGGGCCAGCGGAGCCCCCCAGGCCTTCTGGGAAAACCCGCAGAAGCGAGCCGATATCCAAGCCGTCCTTGACACCGGGAATGTCGAGCTCTTTGGCATGACGTACGAGGGGACCTACCCGACCACCGAGGGCTACGAAAACTGGATCAACTACGCGCTGACCCAAAACCCGAATACCCGCTTCTTCATCGGTCTACCGTGGCCCGACTTCCCCGAGGACTACTCCGACGCCGCGACGTACGGAGCCTTTTGGATCTCGGGTCACGCGACCAGTTGGCACAACTTCATCAACACACTCCGCGACCTGTACCCAGGCGTGGATATCTTCTGCATTCCCTACGGTCGGGGCGCCGTTGAACTCCGCACCCTCTATGAAGCAGGCGCGCTGCCCGACGTCGTCGCCCTGACCAGCGCCACCCAGGATTCGCTCTTTAACGATGCCAAGGGGCATGCCGACGATATCGTGATCGACCTCGCTCAACTAATCTGGCTCAACGCGATCTACGAAGTCGACCTCACCACATACCCTCACGATCCGGGCTACAGCACCGACCTCAAAGCCATCGCCCAGTCGATCATGGATGCCCACCGTGTTGATCCCCAGTCGGTCCCGGCCTTGCCCGTGGCGGGCCTCGCGGTGCTGGCCTCGGCGCTCACCGCGGTCGCCTACCGACGCCTCGCTCCAAGCGGGGGAGCCTCTGAATGAGGCGTGTCATCCTGCTCTGGATGACCGGGCTGATCTTTTGCCCACCCGCCTCCGCGCTCGATCCAATCCCCTTCGCCCGGACGCCCGACGCGCAGTTCGTCGGACTGCCCGACTATCCCTTCGCGCCGAACTATATCCAGGTCGATGGCGACCTCCGCCTCCACTACGTCGACGAGGGCCCCGTCGATGGACCGATCCTCCTGTTGATTCACGGTGAGCCGTCTTGGTCCTATCTCTACCGCAAGATGATTCCGCCGCTCGCCGCCGCCGGCTACCGCGTGATCGCCCCGGACCTCATCGGTTTTGGCCGCTCCGACAAACCGATCAACCGCTCGGATTACAGCTATGCGCGGCACACCGACTGGATCGAGGAATTGGTGCTGACCCTCGATCTCAACGAGATCACCCTCTTCTGCCAAGACTGGGGCGGGCTCATCGGCTTGCGGCTGGTTGGAGCCCACCCGGATCGCTTTGCTGGGGTAATCGCCGGCAACACGGCATTGCCCGGCGGACCGGCCATCACGATCGGTCCGCCCGATCATCCGAAGCCGGCTGGGCCGACTTTCGCCGAGTGGCTCAATTACTCGCAGACGGTGCCCGTCTTCGATACGGGGAGCATCATCGATGGCGCCACCGAGACCGCGCTGGCTCCGGAGGTCGTCGAAGCCTACCGCGCTCCTTTCCCCGATGAGGACGAGCTTTATCTCGCCGGCGCCCGGGTCTTTCCCACATTGGTCGGCGCGGCCGGTTCTGAAACCGCTTCAGCGTGGGCAGCCCTGCAGGCCTGGAATAAGCCCTTCCTCACGACTTTTAGCGATGGAGACTCTATCACCTGGGGCGGCGAACTCCGCTTCATCGAGCATGTCCCGGGCGCTGCCAACGAACCCCACGTCATTGTCGAAGGGGCGGGCCACTTCCTGCAGGAGGATCGAGGCGAGGAACTGGCCAGCCTGATGCTGGACTTTCTCGCGCGCAATGGCCCCGCGCCCACCCCGACCGTGCCTTCAACCCAGGCCTTTGGCGCCTTGCTCCTCGGCCTTTTGTTGCTCTCCGGCGGATGGCTTGCCCTCGCCCAAAAACCTCATGGAGAAACGCCTTGAATGCCTTCGCGCAAAGGGGCCTCCTCTCGCTGATCGCTCTTCTGGGCGTTGCGACGGGGGCCCAAGCCTTCAATGGTCCCTTTACCCAATTCGTCAACGTCGCTCCGGGCGTCGATCTCGACGTCGATGTGCGCTGGCCCGATACCGGAAGTCCACCGGCCGCAGGCTGGCCCGTTCTCTTCTTTGCCCACGGCGCGGGCGGCGATAAGAACGCGAACTCGGGTCGCGCGAGCGAATACGCCGACGACGGCTACGTCACGCTCACGTACACGAATCGCCCGGCAGAAGACCGCACTCCGGACAATTTCGCGAACGACATCGTGGCAATGAAAGCGTGGCTGCTGGCCGACTTCGAAGCCGCAGCGAGCGTTGTCGTTCCGGTGGACACCCACGCCTTCGGGATGACGGGCAACTCCCTGGGCGGTTTTACGACTTGGTCCGGGGTCTTGCTGACAGGCGCCTTCGCGACAGCCGTGCCTTTTAATTTTGCCTACCACAACCTCATTGACTACGTGGTCAGCCAGGGCAGTATCGAGCGAGTCACGGGTGCACCCGTCGCAGTCGAGGTCGGCGGCGAGTATCCCGCCGACGCAACGGATGCGCTCATCGAAGCCGAGATGAATTCCATCTTCGACAACTTTCCTTTGGTGACGATTCCGGTGCAGAACCACATCGCGATGCTGGATACGCGATGGACAGGCACCCATGCACTCACCGACTATCTGGCTTTGACGGCGGCTTCTCAGCGCATGATCTATCTGGGGACGGGCGGTCACGGGACGCCCAGAACCGACGATGTCTTCCGTGATGACCTCCGTCGAAACTGGTTCGCCCATCATCTAAAGGGAGTAAGCAATGGCGTCAATCTCGATGATCCGATCCAGATCGCGTTGCTCGATACGAACGAACACATCTCGTATCCCAGCTGGCCGCCGCCGGGGCAGACGAGTGACACGCTCTTTCTCGGCGAGAATGGCCGACTGAACGTGAATGCACCGATCAACAACCCGCCCGGCGACACTTTCGAAAACGATCCAGGCACGCTCACCTGGTTGTCGACCACGCCCGACTTCGGGACCGCGACGCTGCGAAACCAAGTCGTCCGGGACGTTCTCAGCTACGACAGCGACCCGCTGCTCGCCGACGCCCTCATCGTGGGCGAACCAAGCGTAACCCTCCACGTCGAGGGTACGGGCAGTCGCTACCAGCTGAATGTGCACCTCTTCGACCTTTCGCCTTCGAGTGAGCGGATCCTTCTCGCCGTCGGCACGGCGACCACCGACACGTCCCCCAACGAGCTCACGATCCCCCTCAGCGTCACCGGACGTCGGGTTCCCGCCGGCCACCGCCTCCGCCTCGAGATCACGAACCGCGACGATCAAGACGTCGATCCGACCGACGGCTACACGGTGGGTGGGGGCACACTGCGCTTCATCCCCTTCCTGGAGTTCAGCACCAACCAAGTATTCTTTGACGTGGCGCGCCCTTCGTCGATCAGCCTTCCCCTGGTCGGAAGCGCGGAGCTCGCCTTCGGAAAAGCAGCGCCGACCCTTTCGATCGGCGGCCTGACCGCCCTCGCCATGGGTTTGGCGGGAGTGGGCAGCGGCTGGATCCATTCGCGGCGACGCCCACCCCGCTCCTCGACGGAACAGGTCGACTAATCAGACAGCATGCTCCCGGCGCCAACCGCGCCCCCCCCCGATTCGAAGCCGGAGACCCCACGCTCAGAGCTCACCGGTGATGAAATCCGGTAAATTTTGCCCGAAGAGGCCTCAAGGCGCGTTGTCGGCGAGCGCCGCTTGAATGTAATCTCCTGTCAATGCCTGCCTGCCGATCGCTGGATTCTGCCCGTTGCTGCCAGGAGACCCTATGGCGATGCCTGTCTCCGTAGAGGCGCCCGTTCGATTCTTTCCCGGCGCAGACCGGAATTGGGCGGACCGCATCCTTGAGGCCTGTCCGACACTTCGGGCGGGCTGCCGGCCTCCCCGCTGGGCTCGGAACGGACATGCCCAAGCCGCGCTGAGTTTACTGCTCGATGATCGAGCCCCCAACAAGGTCTGGGATCTGGACGAACGGCTCACGATGGCCGACGGCGGCACGGTTTCGCTGCAATGGGATGGGCTCAACGAACCACAGGAAACGCCGGTCCTCGTGGTGCTGCATACGCTCTGCGGCAGCGGCGACGGCTTGCGGCGATTCATCAACTCGATGCGCCAAAAACTCGGCTGGGTAGTGGTCGCCTGCAACCGACGGGGCCACGCGGACCTGCCGCTCACCGCGCACGGCATCAACACGATGGGGTTCGTACGGGACCTTGAAGAACAGCTCGATCACATCGCTGCGCGCCGCCCTTCGAGCCCCCTCTACGGCGTGGGCATCTCTGCGGGTTCGGGGCTGCTGGTTCGCTATTTGGGTGAAAAACGAGAGGCATCCCGTTTCGAGGCGGGGATCGCTGCCGGGCCCGCCTATGACATTCCCAGTGGCCTTCAGCATGTCCACTGGGGATATGACACCTACCTCACCCGAAAAATGATTCGCTTCTTTCTCGAACGAAATCGGGCCACCCTCGGTGACCATGAGGGCTTCGACCGCTGCCTTCAAGCGCGGACCATGATGGAGTTCCACGAGCATCTCTACGCGCTCGCCGGCTATGAGAGTCGGAAGGCCTATGAGCTCGCATCAGACCCCATGCAGGTCGCCGCCGACATGACCACGCCAGTCCTGGTGCTGAATGCCGAGGATGACCCCGTGTGTTCAGTGATCAACGTGCACCGCCACGCGAACGCGATGCAGAAACTTCCCCGCGCCATCACGGCCCTGACCCGGTATGGCGGGCACTGCGGTTTTTTCGAACAGGCGCATCCGGATAGCTCTTGGGCCGACCGAGCCTTTACCGAATTCCTGAAAGCAGCAGAAGTCGAACGACTTAGCCCCTAACCTCGACCTTTCAAAAGGCCGCCTGCCACCCGCACCCGCCCTGCAGAAAGATCGGGACTTTTCTACTGACTGGCCTGCGGTCGTTGATCCCCAATCTCGGCCAAGAGTTCCGCTCGACCCTTGACGAGGAAGAGATTTATAAAGGGACGCCGATCCGGTGAAAAACGCGAGAGCAGTTGATCGCGACTGGTCGACTTGAGGGGCTGCAGACCGGGCCCCCCGCCTCCGAGATCGAACATTTCAAAGCCAAGCGACTCAGTGACATCGAGCAACGCCTCACCGCTGCCACCGAACCCCACAAGATGACGAGGGGAGCACTCGACCACGGTGTCACCCGGACGAATATCCTCCACAAACCAACGCGTCTCTGCTTGCTCCCAGAATCTGTTTTTCAGAATCCAGGGGGTGATCACTTTGTCAGCCGGATTCAACACGATCTGAATCTCACCCACGCCATCGAGCTAAAGGGAATGGGGTGACTTCCCATGGACGGCAGTTCCAGCCTCCGGGAACAGCGAAAGCGGGACCGCGGACTCTTGACCGCAAGCGGTCAACAACAACGCGACTGTTATGGAAGCTTGACAGATAAGCCTTCTCATGAATGGCCATTCCATCATGCAGAGCCTTCGGCTTGCAGACGACCATAAGTCGGCCAGCCTCGCGAGGTCATCCATTGCTGCAAAGAAAATCCCGATACGGCACTCAAAAGGAGAACAGCCGCGCCGTCTCCTTTCGGCGATCGCAAAAAGCGAGGGGGCTCGATGACTTCAGTGGCACCCCGGGCGGGATTCTCGAGCCAACAAAGCAGGCGATGAAAGGCCAGCCGTGCTGGGCCACACCCCCCGACCCGCTGCTGAGAAGACGGCGACGAACCCTGGGAATAACAGGCACTTACACTGAGCGCACGGCCAGCAGCGATGCTGAGTATCACACGGCGTCACCGGTCACGGCAGACGACACAAATACGGCACCCGTTTCGCTCCAGGCAGGTTGCCCCCTCGACAAGCTCCGCCGCTTCATCCACGCCGAATTCGACAAGATCGGGCGCGATGCAACAGGCAAGCATGAGGCCGCCACGAAGCTCCAAGTGCTCACTCAGCGAATCGTAGACGAAGCCATCTCCCCGGATGCATCCCGCGTCGGAAGATGCTCGTCGATCGTCTTTATCCCGCTCTCAGTCGCCACGAGATCGCCGGCGCGAATATCGAATCAGCCCAGCGTAGACTTGATATAGAAGCCGCAGCGTAAGAACGACAAGCGCTGCTGAATGATGCTTCTTAGCCCGAACACAAGACAGCACTCCTTGGCTTCGAGGCTCCGTAGACCCCTGAGAAGACTTTGGCATCACGCCCGGTTCAACGGCTTGTTGGGAGACCCTCGGTCGGGAACTCACGCGCCTCGCAAAGGCTCATCATTACGGCGAACCGTGGCCCAAGCCGGTAGAATGAAGCTTCATGGCTGCCCCGGAAAAACAGTACCCAAAGGAGATCGAATGAAGGCGCTACTGATCTTGATTGCCCTGTTCACACTCGCTGGTTGCGGTGAAAGCGAATGCCAGAAGGGTGCACGGCTCACTGCCGACTCGGTTTGCGAGAATGGCGGGTGGAGAAAAACTGTTCCGCCCAGTGACAGCGAGTCACAATGCATGAAAGACGTCCAAGCCAAGTTTCTTCAAGAGTGCGCCAAGGCCGATTAAACCTGTCACACAGCGCATCCGCTGACCCAACGGTGAATGCCGTCGGAAGTTCCGTGGCGGGATGAGTGCGTTGGGCGGGTCGGCGGAGTGCCGGATGAGCCCGACTCGCACGATGTTCCTTCGGAGCGGAGTTCGGTGGAACAGGGTGCGAGTCGTACTCCCGTTCGACACACACCTCAGATTGCTTTACCCCAACAGCCCACGCAGAACTGACCTGTCCAGATGGCTGACCATGCCGGCATGGGCCGTGCTCGAACAAAGGGAGCTGCCCGATGACCATCGACCTCGCCAACCCGACCGCTCTGGCCGCGTCCATTGACCCACCCACCCGGGCCGTCATCGGCGGCCGCAGCGTGGAGGCAGCCTCCGGAAAGACCTTCGCCACCCTCAACCCGGCCACTGGTCGTGAGCTGGCCCAGGTGGCTGAGGGCGACGCCGCCGACGTGGACCGTGCCGTCGCCGCAGCCCGTACCGCCTTCGAGGAGGGGCCCTGGGGGCGGCTGGCCCCGATCGACCGGAAGATTCTGATCCTTCGATTTGCCAGCCTGGTCGAGGCCCATACGGACGAGTTGGCCGTCATCGAGACCCTAGAGTCCGGCAAGCCGATCAGCGACTGCTCCAGCCTCGACGTTCCCGACTTGGTGGCCACCCTGCGCTGGCACGCCGAGGCCGCCGACAAGCTCTACGACCAGCTCTCCCCTTCGGGCCCCGGCAAGGTGGGCATGGTGGTCCGCGAGCCCATCGGCGTAGTCGGTGCCGTCCTGCCCTGGAACTATCCACTCATGATGGCCGGCTGGAAGATCGGCCCGATCCTCGCGGCCGGTAACACCTGCGTGGTTAAGCCCGCCGAGCAAACCTCCATGTCGACCATCCGCATCGCCGAGCTGGCCATCGAGGCCGGCATTCCCGATGGGGTGTTCAACGTGGTGCCCGGGTTCGGTGAGACGGCCGGCGCGGCCATCGGCCTCCACCCCGACGTGGACTGCGTGGCCTTCACCGGCTCGACCGAGGTGGGCCGCCATTTCCTGCGCTACTCGGCCGACTCCAACCTTAAGGAGGTCCTGCTGGAGTGCGGCGGCAAGAGCCCGGTCATCGTCATGGCCGACGCCGACGACCTGGACGCCGCGGCCACAGGGATCTGTGAGGGCATCTTCTGGAACGGCGGGCAGAACTGCAGCGCCAACTCGCGGCTCATCGTCCAGCGGTCCGTCGAGGAGGAGCTGCTGGAGCGCATCGCCGAGCACAGCCGCGACTGGGTGGTCGGCGACCCTCTGGTGGCCGACACGACCCTGGGCGCCATGATCGAGGAGGCCCACCTCGACAAGGTGCTGAGCCACATCGTCGATGCCCACGAGGCGGGCTCGACGTGCGCGGTGGGCGGCAACCGGGTCCGCCAGGAGAGCGGCGGCTGGTTCGTGGAGCCCACCGTGTTTACCGACGTCGATCCCAACAGCCGCCTGGCCCGCGAGGAAGTGTTCGGACCGGTGCTGGCCGTGACCGCTTTCGACACTCCCGAGGAGGCCATCCGCCTGGCCAACGACACCGACTACGGCTTGGCCGGCACCATCCACACCACCGACCTGCGGACCGCCCACCTGGCGGCCCGGGCCATCCGGGCCGGCACGGTGGCCGTGAACTGCTACGGCGAAGGTGACATCACCACCCCGTTCGGCGGATTTAAGCAGTCGGGCTTCGGCGGGCGGGATAAGTCGATCGCCGCCCATGAGCAGTACACGGAGTTGAAGACCATCTGGATGGACCTGTCCTAGCCCCTCTGGCAGCCGATCAGGGTCCGTCCGTACTCCTAGTTCAGCCCTCACTGCATCTTCAAACTGATGTTAAATCTCCAACTTCCCATTGCTCTCAATCGTGATAAAACCGCTCTCGCAGAGGCGGTTGCATCCGAGGTCGCAAGCGAGCGCGGCGATATTTTCAAAATCACGTTTCCCTTCGTCAGCACACGCTGCACGTTTCTTAATGTGCGCGGCGACAAGCAGCTCCGCAGGAAGATTGCGGACGCGGAATACGCAGGACGGCTGGGTTGCCCGAGCCGATAGGTCGTCTTGACAGTGAGACTGCTCCGTTGGACTTTCGTAGTCGCTTTCCGGTCTCACTCACCTTCAACCTTTGGTAGCTCGGCATTCGGCCGCACGATACGGCACCAGTCCGTAGACAAGCCGCACGCTCTTATCCGGGCGATCGAAAAAAGCGAGCGTTCGCGAAGACTTCAGTGGCACCCCGGGAGGGATTCGAACCCCCGACCCGCTGCTTAGAAGGCAGCTGCTCTATCCAACTGA
>NHEP01000084.1 GCA_002171515.1 bacterium TMED88
CCTGGAGTTACTAAGTAACGCCTCTGGGGGGATATACCCCAGGGCAAGGTAAGGTTTTTATCAGAATTTCGGAAGGGACCTCGTGGGCGATCGGGTACACGCCGGCGGGTTGGATTCTCACAGGACAAAAACCTCACATATTCAACACCTCCAAAAAGCCTAGATGGCTGAGGACGCGGCCGGCCAGGAGAACGCGCCGGGGGGCACCCCCGGCGGCTCGCAGGATGGCGGGCAGGGCAGTGGTGCCGGCGGTGACGCCGGCGCCGCCCAGGAGACGGTCGCCGCGATCGAGGAACCCCTGTTCAGCGAGGGGGGTGAGGAGACCCAAGGAACCCCCCCCTCTGCTGAGGGGACCCCGGCTCAGCCGGGGGAGGACGACGACGACTCCACCGAGGCGAACGAGGACAGTGACGCCACGGAAGCGCTGGAGTCCCAGGACAACGATGCCCACGAGGACGATGGGCAAGAGGACAACGCACCCGCGCCCCCCTCCCAGGGGGACGCCGGTGGCGAGGACGTGGTAACCCCCCAATCTACGGGGAGCGGTACTTCTTCAGGAACCAAGGACAAGGACCCCCCCCCCCCCCCGGGGAGGATGAAGGGACCCCTCAAGGACAAGACCAAGGCCACGCAGCGGCAGGGCCGGGCGCTGATGGCGCCCGGTGGGCTGAAGACCTCCAAGGACTGGAGCGACCCCAGCTCACTGACGTCGAAGGATGCGGAAATGCAGATAGCTGCATGGCAAAAGATCAAGGCCGAGAAGGACAAGGCGTTGGCGCTGCGCGACGAGCAGTCCCCGCCTACCTGGGACGACAACAGCAGCGCCGACGTCTACATGCCCAAGGAAAATGGAACTCATGCGAACAAGGAAAAGCCGCTCGTGCAGTCTCGGAGCGACCGGAAGCACTGGAGCCGGATGTTTCTCGTGAACTTTGTCTCGCTATACTACCTGACGACGAACGAGGACCCCATGGTTTTCAAGGACGCGGGGAAGAAGCACTCCTTCTTCCGCGACTTCAAGATGAGTTGGGAATCAGGGAAGTACATCCTGGACGGCGAGAAGCAAGGGGAAGCAAGAAGCAAGCAAGGCAAGGACCTCGTCTCGTACATCCAGAATTTCATGGAGTACCTCGCGCTCATGGACATTCCGTGGAAGAAGCACCGGGAGTCGGACCTCTACTTGGTGTTCGCGCAAGGCCTGCGGGGCGAGGCGTTTACCAAGTTCCAGGATATCCGTCGGCGGTGCAAACTCGCAGGCATGAACAGGACTTTCGCGGAGAACTTTGATGAGTTCACTAGGGGGTACCTCGAAAACATCAAGGACCTTGGTCGTAGGGCCGTCATGGAGCTCCACAACGCCTCGCAGCGTGAAGGGGAGAATGTCTTCCAATACTGGGCGCGCCTCCAGAACCTCCATTCGACGGCAGCCAGGGAGAACAGCTCTTTCCAGGAATGGGATGAGGGTCGCCTCATGGACAAGTGGGAGAGCTCCCTCGAGAGGAAGCTCTACGAGCACGTCACGAGTCAACGCCACCTCGACGAGGACAACGCGGGATTCGGCCCCGCCCCCAAGATCCCCAATGCGGTGAACTACCCGGAAGCATACCGCCACTGGGTCAGGGCCGAGGAGTCTAGGTATGCTCTTCTTTGGGCGCAGGCCAGGAAGGAGGAGAGGCGCGCTGTTTACAGGCGCGCCGAGCCGCAAAAAGGACAGGGAGCCCGTCAGCAGGGCCTCTACATCAACCGCGGCCCACCCGGCCAAAGGCCCCACAACGGTGGCAGGAACAACAGGAACTCGCCGGCGGCGGCGGTGGCCCAGGTGAACGTGGCCAATGGCGACAACAAGGACCGGGACAACAGGGTGAAGGCTTTCCAAGCGCGATTTGGTGTCTTCCCCGGTGCTCCGATCATCCCGAAGATGGACAAGGACAGGAAGCAGCGGGTCCAACAAGCAAAGAAGATCGGCGTTTGTTTGGGCTGCCACCAGCATGGCCACATCTCCAGTGACCCGCAATGCCCTGCAAAGAACGACGCGCGTTGGCACTCAGGGAAGTTCTACAACAGGCCCAAGCCGGGGAACGCGCATGCTCACGCGAATGTCGTGGCAGAGCCGGACTACGATGGTGGGTTTCAGGACTACGGCTATGGTGCCCAGGACTACGGCTACGGCGTCCAGGGCACGCCTAGTCAACACTGACTAGGGTCAGGAGCACCCTACCCCACTGGGTCTACGCTGATTGCACCGAGCAACGTAGAACCCACAGGAACCTTCTCGGTCAATGCCATCATGGAAATGCAGGACGACGTTTTCGCGGTGGCCAGCGAACGCCTTGTTGAGGCTCGCTTGGAACTGGGCACTTTTACGGCCCGCACACTTTTGGATACGGGAGCAACCAGGACCTTCATTGCTCCCCAGCTGGCGAAGCAGCTTCCAAGGTGTAGGAGCACGGACCCGCAGGAAATGGTGGTCCGTGTGGCAGATGGAAACGTCCGGACACTGAAGGGGCACCTCTACACCTTCAGTTTCCAATTGGACAAGGAACATGAGCCAACGACCATACAGGCTATGTGCTGGGACGGGATGTGCCAGCGGTACGACCTGATAGTTGGCATGGACAACCTCCCGCGCCTTTGGGATCGCGGGGGACGCGCTCACTTCAACGAGATGATGGGCGGCGGACCCTCCTCGGAATCTTCTTCGCTAGGAGATGAGGAGGAAGGACAACAGGATTTGCTGGAGGCTCTCGAAGCCTCCAGGCTCTGGCACTCGCGTGCACAGCGGAGTGTCGATGTTTTGGACTACGTCGATTTGGCCGTGGAGGAAGCAGGCGATCCAGGAGGGATTGCCACCACGGATGTGGTCGACAGGGGAGACCAGGAGGATTCCTGGGAGATCAAGGCGGGACGAGAGTGTGGTGTGGATCTTCACGCAAAGTCCTACGAGGATATCCGGCGGAGCGCACCTCAGAAGGAGATGGACCAACAGGCGGCGCTCTATGTCAAGAAACTCGAGGATGAGTTCAAGGGCAGTGCCTGGAAGGACATGGCATACGTTTCCCCGAAGACTCGGGTCGGGCCGGACGGGAAGCCTTTCCGTATGCAACTGACGTTGAAGCCCGACGCAAAACCGGTTCTTGCGCGGGTCATCGTTGAGAAGCCGGACAAGGCGGCGGCGAAACGGGTCATTGTGCAGGGCCTTTTGAAGGCCGGGGTGATTGAGCCGAGCACTTCCGCTTGGCGACAGGCCTGTTTCCTGGTGCCAAAGCCCGCCGAGGACGGCAAACCGGACCCGGACATGACAAAGTGGAGATTCATCGTCGACCTACGGCCTTCGAACAAGGCTTTGGTTTTCGACGCGTGGCCATGTCCATCGCTGGCGGGGGTGCATCAAGGACTTGCCTCCGCGAAGATCATCAGCGAATTGGATTTGTCCAGTGCCTTTTTCCAATTGGAGCTCGACCAGGATAGTCGAGCATCCACAGCCTTCGCTTGCGACAACGTCCTCTACCAGTTCTGTGCATCTCCCATGGGATGCAGCAACTCTGTCCAGGCCCTAGCCCGGTGGCTAGTGTGGCTGTTCCGGGACTTCATGGTGGGGGAAAAGAGCAAGGTGAACCCAGGAGGACGACGTTGCCTACAGATTTACGTGGACAACCTGTACATCTACTCGGACAGTGGCAATGTCGAGGAACACTACGAGGACCTCCGAGCTATCCTGAGGGTGATGAGCGCGGATGACATTGTCCTCAAGAGGAACAAGAGCCACCTTTTCATGACAGCGGTGAAGTGCCTCGGCTTCTTCTTGGGGGGAGGACACATCTACCCGGACGCGGACAAGGTCAAGGCAATGCGAGAGCTCCCCGAGCCTCGCAAGATCAGGGAACTGAGAGGCTGTCTCGGACTGTTTCAGTTTTACAGTCGATTCGTTCCGCGGTACACGGAAAAGGTGATCAACCTGCAGGAACTCACACGCAAGGGCGTGAAGTGGACATGGGGTCCTGCGGAAAGGAAGGATTTTCTGGCCATCAAGGATGCTCTGGTCAAGGCAGTTCCCCTCAAACTGCCCTTTTTGGGAGCGAAGTACCGGGTACAGAGCGATGCCAGTTCTTACTCGGTTGGGGGGACACTGAGTCTTTTTGACGAGGACAAGAAAGCGTGGGCGCCGGTGGAGTTCTTCAGCATGAAGCTCAACCGCTCGCAGAGAGGATACCACATCTACCGGAAGGAAAGCATTGGCTTGGCGGCTTGCGTGGCGCGCTGGAAGGGATACCTCATTGCCAGGCCCTTCATCTTGGAAACGGACAGTGCTGCGCTGAGCTGCTTGATGACGAAGGATCCGAAGCAGCTTTTGGACAGGGAAGCTCGCCTGATTGAAGAGCTAGGAATACTGCAGTTCGAACTTCGTCACGTGCCTGGCCAACTGAACACAGCGGACATATTCTCCCGACTACCGGGAACTGGCTTGGCGCCGTGGTTCGCGTGGGATTTGGGCAGTGGCTCCGGGTCATTTCTGCGAGGTCTGCAGAGCCTCGTCAAAGACCCAACTGCAGGACTTGTGGAAAGGAAGCTGGTAATGTACCAGAGTGTCGAGATTGAGCCTTGGGCTCAGGCGGCTACGCGCAAGGTTTACGAAGCGGTGCTTGAGGAGCACCCCTTTCTTTTTGGACACACCATGCAACAGGCTACGCGTTATGGACACTGCGTTAGGAAATTGCTCCAGCACCCAGACGTCCTAGGTGGACGGGTTCGAGCTGATCATGTCTGTTTTGGTGTACCTTGCCAGCCTTTCTCGACGGCGCAGAAGAAGGCACCGGGACTGCGGGACAAGAGGCAGATGTTCACGGTGGTCTGCGACCTTCTTCACGCCTTCTTGAGGAACCCGGCAAACGCAGGCTTGACGTTTACCATTGAGTGCGTTTGCTTTGGAATCAGGACTCATAGCCCACATCTGGAGCATGATCTGGCAGCGATTGATGCCATGTTTGCGCAGTTGGGGGGATGTCGTACCCAAGTAGCCATGCACGGACGATGGACGGGTGCGCGTCGGAATCGATTCATTTGGACGAATGTGAACATCTTGCCACTTCCGGACGAGGACGACAAGTTTACCTTTGCAGCTGTTTTGGAACCAGGATGGCAGCCTGCAAACGTTAGGAAGCTGGGACAGAAGGACGATCCTTATGCCGCAACGCTCATGGCTTCGGCGAGCAGCGACATGCGGAAGTCTGGCAAGAACGACCTCATTACCCCAGAGGGCCAACGGGTCACTTGTCCATTGGAAATTGAGGAGCGTCTGATGGGTCTTCGTGCCGGGGACACCGACATTCAGATTCGGGACACGTCTATCCCACGAGATCAGCGCATCCGACTCATAGGAAATGCAATTCCGGTACCGGCACATACCTTCTTGCTGCGACGGGCCATGGAACGCCTGGAACTGGCTCTGTTTGCACCAGGAGACGAGGAGGAATCAGTGAACTACATTGGGGATTTGGTCGGACCGAGATTTGAGGAGCTTTTTCGGGCCGCAGCCTTGGGGGATGCAAACTACCAGAGTCTGCTAGCAAGCACGCAGGCGCAACCGAGTGCAACGAAGCTGAGCATCTTGGACAACAGACTCTACGACCAGAAAGGACGATGCGTGGTGCCTGAGGGCAATGATCTTCGCCAGATGATCATTTCAACGTGTCATGAGGACCCCCACGCAGGTCACCCGGGTCGGCTCCGGACGATACAACGTGTCGAGGATTACTGGATTTGGGACAGCCTGAGACGGGACGTGACTGACTTTGTGCGTACGTGCCAAGTTTGTCAGATGACAAAGCCATCTCAGGTTCGGAAACAAGGGAATTTGTTCCCACTCTCAGTGAGCTACCCAGGAGAGGCACTCTCTATGGACTTCTTTCAAGTCGCGCCTTTCGAGGGCAGGGACCATACAGGACGACGAGTGCAGGTGGACAAGGTATGGGCGGTCATTGACCAGTTCAGCAAGTACACTCGTCTCATACCACTGGAGTCGGGACACGGACATGCAACTTCGGAACGCCTGGTGGAGATATACATGCGGGACCTTCTCCCGGTGTTTGGCGTGCCGCGATCGATTAGCAGCGACAACGATCCGCTGTTTCAGGCAAATTTTTGGGCGCACTTCCTGCAGGCTTTGGGAGTGCGACGGAACATGATCACAGAGTACAGGCCTCAAGGAAATGGTCAGGCTGAGAATACGGTCAAGACGTCTCTTGCAATTCTGAGATCGGTTCTCAACTCTGGGTCATCTACTGGACCTCAGAATTGGCTTCGCGCAATGCCTGTTGTGGAGCTGGTGATCAACACTAGCGTTCATTCTGTGACGGGGTTCACGCCAGCTGAGCTACATTTTGGTCGCCGCTTCTCGTTGCCACTGCCGTTCGTTCTACCTCATACGGGACTTCGGGACTTGGATTCGACGGCAAACGATATCATGAAGCAAGTGCGCGACAACACGAAGTTGGCTCTCTTGAGGCTCAAGAAGGCTAACCAGGACGCTATGGACCGTGCTTTGGCCAGAGGAGGGACCGACCCGCGCAGGACGTTCGTGGTCGGCCAGGAAGTCTTACTGGCACCAGCACGGGCTGCAGGGGCATTGCGCCCCCGAGGACAGAAGATGCGGCCGTGCAATCTTGGGCCGTACGTGGTGATCAACCGCTTGGTGCGCGATGGCACACCGATGGACACATACCGGATTCGGGATCGGGCTTTGGCCGATTCCCAGGGTTTCACAGTGAATGCCGACCGTCTGTCTCCGTACAAGCGCTCGGATGTTGGGGTTTGGCGACTGGAACGTCAACAGGTACCTCACGTGAATTCTCATGTGGCTCGTTTCGCTTGGAACAGGATTGAGATGAAGCGAGACTGGGATTTTGGACACAACGTGCCTCCGAAGTATTGTCTTCGGACTACTGCTACTCGCCCTAGGAATGCTGGCTGGCACGTCGTTGAGGAAACTGAGGTGCACTTGCACCCAGAAGTTGCACCGCTGGTGACCGAAAGCTTCAATATCGGTCCTTGGACTCTGGCGTTGCAGGCTATCCAGGCATACGAACAACAGCATGGTGCAGTTGAGGATCTTCAGATGCCTGAGGAAAACAGTGCTGAAGGGCAACAGTGCAAAGCACATTTGACTTTGCTTCAGCACTTGCCTTCTACGGATGCCGTTCCGCAATACGAGCGGGATGAGCACAACAATTTGCGCCTGCAAGAGCATTGGCGCGTTGCACTTCGAGGACTGCAGGATTAGGACATGTCATGACTACAGGAACTACAGGAACTACAGGAACTACAGGAACTACAGGAACTACAAGAACTACAGGAACTACAGGAACATGCTAGCACAAGGAAATTTTCCACGTTTCCAACGGAGACGTGGACGTGTGAAATGGGGGGAGTTTGGATCCGTCATAGGTTTTCTTCCTACGCCATTGGGCCCTTTCACATGAGGACTTACCAGTATGGAACTTCGGACGTTTTGGACTTCAGGGAAATCGCCCCTTTTGGACGCCTCGCCTACGCTCTCAGACAGGGACGCCTGTTTTCTTCGGGGTGCGGCGAGTCGTGGGGGGATATGTGACGATTTGGGATTTGACCATCCGGACTTGACTACTCTACTCCTCGGTTGGAGCGCTCCAACCCCCACTTGCTAGGATAGCAGGGCCTCAAGGACC
>NHEP01000085.1 GCA_002171515.1 bacterium TMED88
CGAGCGGATCGAGGAGATCCCCGGCCTACTCAAAAAGCGCCTCGCGGAGGGCCAATAGTCATGGCGGGATTGTTCATCGATGTCAAAGTGACCGACGAGGTGGCCCGCGATGCGGAGATCGCACAAAAGCTCGAAGAGGTGTGCCCGGTTTCAATTTTTGTAGCCGGTGCAAGCGGAGTTGAGCTGAACGAAGAAAATCTCGACGAGTGCACGCTCTGTGACCTCTGCCTTGAAGTCGCGCCCAAGGGCAGCGTTCAGATCGTCAAGCTCTACGAAAGCTGACCTCTCCCCCCGGCCCCAGACGGACCTCAATCTCCATTTCGCAAGGAGCCCCACATGCGCAGTGCCAAGGACTTTTTTCAACCTCTCGCCCTCGGTGCGCCGGCGCCCCTGCACGAGGTGCCCTTCACACCCTCGCGCATGATTCACTTCTTCGATCCCAGTAATCCCAAAATGGCCGCCAAGGTGCCCGCAATCGCCCAGACGTGCGATGTCATGCTGGGCAATCTGGAAGATGCCGTCGCAGCGGATAAAAAAATCGAAGCCCGAGAGGGCTTGATTTCCATTGGACGCGAAACGGACTTTGGAAGCTGCCAGCTTTGGACCCGCATCAACAGCCTCGACAGCCCCTGGATGCTCGACGACCTGACGCGATTGGTTGCTGAAATCGGCGACAAGCTCGACGTCATCATGGTGCCCAAGGTCGAAGGCGCTTGGGACATCCACTATGTAGACCGGCTGCTGGCCCAACTCGAAGCCAAGGCCGGGCTCAAGAAGCCCCTGCTCGTTCACGCCATTCTCGAAACCGCCCTCGGCGTCGCGAATGTCGAGGAAATCTGTTCGGCGAGCCCCCGCATGCAGGGCCTATCCCTCGGCCCTGCGGACTTGGCGGCCTCTCGTCGGATGAAAACCACCCGCGTGGGGGGCGGCCATCCGGGTTACATCGTCCGAACCGATCCCGATCCGGCCAACGAAGAGGCGCCGCGCCTCACTGCCCAGCAGGACCTCTGGCACTACACGATGGCCCGCATGGTGGACGCCTGCGCGGCCAACGGCATCCTGCCCTACTACGGACCCTTTGGTGACATCAAAGATACCATCGCCTGCGAAGACCAGTTCCGAAATGCCTTCCTGATGGGCTGCGTGGGCGCCTGGAGTCTGCATCCCGTGCAGATCGACATCGCCAAGAAGGTCTTCAGCCCGCCGGTCGACGAAGTACTTTGGGCCAAGAAGGTGATCGCCGAAATGGGCGATGGCACCGGCGCCGTCATGATCGACGGCAAAATGCAGGACGACGCCACCGTCAAGCAATGCCGCGTGATGGTCGGTCTCGCCGAGATGCTGGCCCAAACCGACGCGGAACTAAAAAAGGCCTACGAGTTCTAAACCCAGTTGAGTTCTCTGACCGACAAAGCCCGCAGAGCGCTTTAAACCGCACTCTGGGGGCTTTTTTGCGCCGTCAATCCATCTGGCTTCCGCTCTCGAAAGGCGGACGAAAACGCGCGTTGTGACGCAACTGCATCAACAAACCTAAAATGACGAAAATCAGGGCCAGCAGGATCCGGGGATCGCCCAGCTGAAACCAAGGATCCAAAGGAAAAGCAATCGTCTTTTCGACGGCCGCAACCTTGAACGCATGGATCGACTCTTGGGAGGTCACCACCTCTTCCATGATCTCCATGATGTCCCGACGGCTTCGGTAGCGAACCAGAATGCCACGATCCCAGTCTTCCGCGCCCTCGACGCCCCAGAGATCGAGGGCGGGAGCGGCCGCCGCGCCGCTCAAGACCGGATGCGATGCTCGCAAAACCGCCTTGGCGAAAAACGGTTCGGCGTAGCGGTTGACGACTTCTTCGGACGTGGCCCCGGGCTCGACGCCCTCAATGGGCTTCGGCCGTTCGGCCAGATCCACCGCATTCCACATCGCCCAGTCATCGCCGGTGTCACTGTCCATAAACTCGATCCAGATGCGGGCCTGCTCGTCTTCCATTCCCGGAGCGCCGTTCACGACCTCCGTAAAGTGGACGATCTCTTCCTGGGTGAGCGGACCCTCGAAAGACGTGTACCAATAGAAAAAGGCCGCGTACACCAAGGCGAGGATGATCCAACTCCGGGACACCCCCGTGCGAGCCGCTCCCTCCGTCTTCGCCACACCCTCTCCTTTGCGAGTCTTTGCTATCGCGTCATCCGGAACGAGGTTAGGACATCCAGTTTATCCCTCGACGGCCCTTGCTTTCTTAGGCAACTCAAGCCAGATCTCGCTATCCACCCCACTATGCCCACCCATGATCTCCAGATCGAAAGCCTGAATCGATCCGTCCATGAAACGGCGTACCTGGAATTCGCGGCTGAGTTTCGCGACCGAGGCGAAGGCGGCTTCGATCGGCTGGACATGCTCTTTTCGGACACCGACCAATACTTCGACTGGGTGGAACGCTTTGAGCACAGTGAAGATCTTCCAAACGGCTGGGTCAACATGACCCATTTCATCTTCTTTTCCGGACCCCAACTGGTGGGGGCCAGCCGCTTGCGCCACACGCTGAGCCCCGCTCTCGAACGAGATGGCGGCCACATCGGATACCACGTGCGCCCTTCTTTGCGCGGGCGCGGCTACGCGACCGAGATCCTCCGCCAGACCCTGAAGGAAGCCCGCCGAATCGAGGTTCCCAAAGCCCTACTGACCGTCGCCACCACCAATACCCCTTCGATCCGCGTGGTCGAGAAAAATGGCGGCCTCTTCGATCAGGAAGTCCTCTCCCCTCGCTCGGGAGAAACCATGCGTCGCTACTGGGTCCCCACGAACCCCGCAGAGAATGCATAACGTCTGGCGGAGAGATCACCGAAGTCGGAAGACTGCAGGTCGCACGGAACGAGAAGACGCCTGAGGCGTTTTTTTCTGGGGGGGCGGGCGAAGAGCATCGCCCCAGCGCAGAAGCGGCCTCAAGCCCCTCCACTGGCTCTGTTTTTCGGCGCCTGCTTGTCCCCTGCTCCGTAATGAAGCCTCAACCCGCTGGGTGTTTCACCCGACAAGGGTCTCCAGTGGAGGACCCATGCAAGAACGAATGTTGAATCGACTGCGGACCGGCTTGCTCGGCGGAATCTTCCTGCTCGGACTCTGTGGAGCCGCGCAGGCTTTCCAACCAGCCCACCTCAACCTTCAACTCGACGGTCTAGGGGTGGGCCACGCAACCGCCGCGCCTCCGTCCCGGATTCCCACGATGCGAATGGCAGTGCGTGCACCCGGACACTTCGCCAGCGAAGTCCTTTCGGTCTTCAAAATGCCCATCGAACGTTTTCTCACCCGGCCCTTGGCCAAACTGGGTCTCAAGGCCGGTCGGCTTCGCCCCTATTTACTCGGGGGCGTGGCAATGCTTCAACTGCCTCGTGGCAATACGGTGGGGTCGAGCTTGGCGGGGGGCGAGCGCAGTTCGGCCCTCCACGTGGGCGCCGGAGCCGAGTTTCGTCTACGCGAGCGCGCTTTCCTGACGTTCGACTTCGGCGAAATTCTTCACGGCAGTGCACTCAGCGATCTGAGCGAACGCCGCTGTCGCTTCGGAATGCTCTTCAACTTTTAGTCCCACTTCCCGCCCTCGGCCTTTCGCAACAGAGCGCCAACTGGCACTCTACAGCCTATGCCCCGGACTTCGGTACAGGGAATCGAGATCGAATACGCGGTGCAGGGCGACCTGCGGAGCCAGCGCCCCCTCATCTTGATCCGCGGGCTCAGTACGCAAATGATCCATTGGGATCCCGACTGGCTAAAAGCATTGGTCGACGCGGGTCACGCGGTGATCACTTTCGACAACCGCGACGTCGGACTCTCCACGCATTGCACGCCCCCCCACCCGAAAAGCCACTACTCCTTAGGCGACATGGCGGGAGACGTGATCGGACTCATGGACCACCTCGATCTGCCGAAGGCTCACGTGGTCGGCATCTCGATGGGCGGCATGATCGCCCAACGGATGGTCATCGACGACCCCGAGCGCGTCGCGAGCCTCACCTCGATCATGTCCACATCGGGCGACCCCGGCCTTCCGGGGCCGACGGATGAGGCGTTGAAGGCCCTCATGAAGCCGCCCGCCCGCGATCGAGCGGGTTACATCGCCGATCAGGTTCGAAATGGACGGGTCTTCCACGGACCGAGTGAACCTTTCGATGAGGTCGCCGCTGCACAGAAGGCGGGCGAGGCCTTTGACCGAGCGTTTGATCCCGCCGGCGTCGCGAGACAAATGAGCGCCATCCAGCGAGATCCACCTCGCGGCGCGGCCCTCGCCCAAGTGACGACGCCCGCTTTCGTCATTCACGGATCCGCGGACCCCTTGGTGCCTGCGCCATGCGGTCGAGCGACCGCAGACGCGTTGCCCAGCGCCCGCTGGCTGCTCATCGAAGGCATGGGGCACGACCTCCCCCGCAGCGCTTGGCCGGAAATCCTCGGCGCCGTGTCGGCCCTCACGGCCAGTATCTCCGGCTAAGCGTCAGGCGCTCTGAATCAAGTCGAAGACGTGTTCGGCTTCGCCGAGGGTCGAATCGGGCACGCACGGGGCCTCGTAGTCGACGCCTTCGACCTCCCAGCCAAAGAGCTGGGCATACTCGGTTCGAAAACGCGCTAAGCCCCGAGCCGTCACCTCCGGCGGGTCGGCCTCTCCCTGCTCTTCCCAGAGCGCCGCGATGGCTTCCTGCAGCTTCGGCTCCAATTCGTGCTGGTCGAGACGCAGGCGCTCCTCTTCGTCGAGTTCGCTCCGCCAAACCTCGTCGTCGCCGTAAAGCGAATGGGCAAAATGCAGCCCCACATCGAGGGGGTCGTCGTAAATCCCCTGGCCCGCCTCATCGCATCCGAGGTAATCAGAGATGTAACGAAGCATGGCCGGAATGGCGACGCTGGCCCCGGTCACCACCGCCGGGTTCATCACCGTAAAGGCCCGCCCCCCCACCGCGCTCTGAAGCCGCTCGTTCAGCGCCTGGGTGGTGGCATCAATGTGCTGCTTGGCGGCCCCCAAGGCCCCCTCCCAATACATCCGACGGACCGGCGCCAGTTTTGGGCCAATGTACGAAAGCGCCGTCACCGTCATTCCCTCGGCGGCCGTCCCGCTGTACAGCAAAGCGTTGGCCCACATCTCTAAATCGTCCCCACCCATCACCCGGCGAGTGTGCTCCACTTGGATTTCGTGGGCGGCTTCCACGGCAATCGGCTTGAGCTGCCCTGATTTAAAGTCCAAACCCACCACCTCAAGCGGATCGCCCATCACCAGCAGCGAAGAATTCCATTCCTGACCCAGATGCGATCGCCGGGGGGCCGCCACGCTGTAGACCACGAGGTCAACCTGTTCCCCTTGCGCCTTCAAATCGGCAATCACTCGGTCCCGGGTGGTCGCCGCAAACGCATCGGCAAAGTAGGTGCGCCAGTTTGGGTCGGCCGCGTGCAGGGCGCCAGTGAGATACCAGCCGGGGGACGACATCGCGAGCTTCTCGCCTCGAAAGGATGGGGGTGTTTCGTATCCCACGCCGATGATCCGTTCGAAACCTGCGGCGCGGAGCGCCATAGCGGTTGAACTCCCGTAGCCAAAAGTCGTGCTCCCGAGAATCAGCGCCGTTTTGCCGGCGGCTTTCGCCAATGGCGCTTCAAAGCCCGCTTGGGCTCGGGCCCACTGGCGCTCGGCCAAAACCCGGCATCCCTCCGGATGGGCGGTCAACACGAACAGACCTCGGGCCCGCGGCGCACTCATCACAATTTCGGTCACGATCGTTCCCCTCATGGATCGGATACCCCGACAACGGAGCCCCCTGCCGCCGCATGATGGCAGACACGAACACGACACGCGAGCAGGGCAACGACAGCGCTATGCTGCGCGCCATGGAATTCACCTCCCTCGGTCGAACCGGGATGAGCGTCTCGCGGCTGTCCCTCGGTTGCATGAGCTATGGATCGCCAGACTGGCGCCCCTGGGTTCTCGACGAAGCACAGGCTCGACCCTTTTTCAAAAAAGCGGTCGAGGCTGGAATCAACTTTTTCGACACCGCGGACATCTACTCCACTGGGCGGAGCGAGGAAGTCACCGGGCGGCTGCTGAACGAATTCGCGCGACGCGACGAAGTCGTCATCGCCACCAAGGTCTTTTTTCCGATGGGACGCGGCCCGAACCAAGGCGGCCTGTCCCGCAAGCATATCCAGCAGGCGTGCGAAGCCAGCCTGCGTCGGCTAGGCACCGACTGCATCGACCTCTACCAACTGCACCGACTCGATCCGGTGACGCCCATCGACGAAGTTCTGTCGGCCCTCGACGGCCTGATCCAGCAAGGCAAAGTTCGATCCCTCGGCGTCAGCTCGTGCTACGCCTGGGAATTGGCCCGGGCCCTGGGCCACTCGGATCAAAATGGGTGGGCGCGTTTCGTATCGATCCAAAACCATTACAACCTGATCTACCGCGAAGAAGAGCGGGAGATGCTGCCGCTTTGTGAAACCGAGGGCCTTGGGGTGATCCCCTGGTCACCGCTGGCGCGAGGCTTGCTGGCCGGATCCCGGACAGCACTCGATGACAAAGCCTCGACAACCCGCTCGGAAGACGACGGCTTCGCCCGCTCTCTTTACGACCAGCCTTCGGATTGGGCGGTGGTCGAAGCGGTTCGGGATGTAGCGAAAAAACGGGGCCACACACCGGCGCAAATCGCCCTCGCCTGGCTGCTCGCCCAGCCGGCGGTCACCGCCCCGATCATCGGAGCCACTCGCTTGCCTCACCTCGAAGAGGCCATCGACGCCCTCAACATCGAACTCGACGAAGACGATCGAGCGACTCTCGAAGCCCCCTATCAACCGCATCCTGTCCGCGGGCTCGGCCCCTCGGCGATGCGCCAAGCAGAGGGCCCATCCGTTTCTCCTTCGCGCAACAAGGGCAAAAGATCGAAATGAGTCGTTCGCCTTGGCTCTTCATCGAAAGCCTGCCGGGGGTCAACGAAACCGCGGTGCTGCCCGCTGAGGAAGGTCGACACGGCGGGCGCGCCCATCGGCTTCGGCCGGGCGACACCCTGGTCTTGACCGACGGTCGAGGCCACATCGCCCGAGCCGAGCTGCTCTCGGGAGACCGACGCGAAACCCAGGTCCGGGTGACTGAGGTTCAAGAGTTCGAGCCGTCCCCTTCCCCCCTGCACCTGGCCACGGCAATACCCAAAGGCGAGCGGATGTCGACGCTCCTCGCGATGACGACCCAACTGGGTGTCGCGTCCTATACACCGCTCCAGTGCGAGCGAAGCGTCGTCCTGCCGAACCCCGATCCGCCGCCCCGATGGGATCGCATTGTTCGGGAAAACGCAAAGCAGAGTCAGCAGGCGTGGATGCCCGAGGTTCTCCCCGCTTCCTCCCCACAACAATGGCGCCCGCCGCGGGGCACCCCAAAGGTCTGGATCCTCGATCCATCCGGGGAAGACGCCCTGGGGACTGCAGCCGCCGGCGGAACCGGTCCTCAATGCCTGCTGATCGGACCCGAAGGCGGCTTCACCGCCAGCGAACGCGAAGCCCTGCGCCGGGCCGGTGGAAGAACCGTTTCCCTGGGCGGCCCGATTTTAAGAGTGGAAACGGCCGCCGTCGCCGCCGTTTCCATCTTGAGTGCCGCGCTTTCTCCGTCCGAGTAAGGCCTTAGGATAGAGCGAGCATGCGTTCGATGGGCTGCAAGGCCCGGGTGGCCAGCTCGGTCGGAACCGTCACCCGCGGCTCGAGATCCCGCAGCGCAACGTACAATTTTTCCAAGTTGTTCAGGCGCATAAACGGGCACTGACTACAGGAACAGCTCTCGTCGGCCCCCGGTGCAGGGATCAACTCTTTGTTGGGTGCTTGCTGACGGATCGAATGAAAAACACCTTCCTCAGTCGCCACAATGGACGGACGGTCCGGATGTTCAACGGCCCGTTGGATGATGCCCGTGGTCGACGCCACGAAATCGGCTTGGTCGAGCACCGCCTGATCGCATTCGGGGTGCGCAAGCACATCGGCTTCTGGGTGGCGCACCTTCAACTTGGCGAGCTCCCGCGCGCTGAACTGTTCGTGGACCACACAGGCGCCAGGCCAAACGACAAGATCGTCTCGACCGATATTTTTACCCACCCATCTCGCCAAGTGACGATCGGGCGCGAAAATCAATTCTTCACCCGCAAATTGCTCCGCCATCTTCACCGCATTGGAACTCGTGCAGATCAGATCGCTCATCGCTTTGACTTCCGCCGAACTGTTGATGTACGACAAAACTTTCGCGCCAGGGTGCCGGGCGACAAACTCTGCGAACTCGTCCGGAGGACAACCGTCCGCCAAGGAGCAACCGGCCTCGAGGTCCGGCACCACAACGACCCGGTCCGGATTGAGAATCGCTGCCGTTTCAGCCATGAAATGAACGCCGCAAAATGCGATTACCTCGCAGTCCGCTTGCTGGGCGGCCCGGGCCAGGGCCAGGGAGTCGCCGACCACGTCGGCGAGGTCTTGAATCTCATCCTCTTGGTAATAATGGGCCAGCAGCAAAGCATTTCGCTCGCTCTTGAGTTCGAGAATGGCCTCGTGCAAATCATTCGGCGAGTCGTTCGACAATTCTGATTCCTGCCCATTCATGGACGTCGGGGACGCGAGACAAAAATAGATCCTCAAGAGCCCTGTGAGCCCCTCTTGAGGACACTCGGACGGTAGCGCAAGGACTGGGTTCGGATCGGGGTGCACGGGACCAGGATCCACTGTATCCCTCCGTCGGTGGGCAAACATGTGCGAGATCGGTCAAAAAACGGGATCAGGCTTAGAACTTGGGCCTGCTTGGTCATCTCGTCGCTGAGCTGCAGTCAGACAGAGATGGCCCGCCCCAATCTCGTTTTGGTCACCACCGAGGGGGGGCCACAAAACAGTGCGCTCTGCGACATCCGCGGGGATACGGAACCCGATCAACCCTGCATTCAGCCGGGTCCGGGTCTGCATTACCGCTGGGCCCTGGCGCCTTCACCGGATCCAGCGCCGGCCGTGACTTCGATTCTGACCTCGACGTATCCCTCGGAACACGGCGTTGAAGCAACCCCCGCGGCCTTCCTCTCTTGGCTCGGGCCCGAGCCCGTCGCGGAGACCTTGTCCGAGGCGGGCTATTCGACAGCCGCCTTTCTCTCTGGAACAGGTCTCAACCGCTCCCGTCAGCTGGACCGCGGATTTCAGATCTACGCGGACGAAGGTCCCGACGACAGCGTAGTCGAGAGGGCACTCGACTGGGTGCAGGCCGCGCCAGGCCCCTGGTTCCTGTGGATCCACTTAAGCCACCCCGATGGACCTTCCGGGCAAGGCAGGCTCGGCGAAGGTCCGTCCTCTGCGCGCCCGCGATCACGCTCCCCGACTGCGCACGACCTGGCGCAGCTCATCCAGGGCCTCAACGCCCAAAGCCCGCCCCCCGGACTGATCGTGACGCAGGTCGGAGCCCATCCTGAAGCGGCCAACGCTCCAGCGAGGACGCGTCCTCGCTGGCCAGGCCGCGAGGGGCTCAGGGTTCAGCTCTTCTGGCAACCGCCCCGCTCCCGCACGCCCCGCCGCATCGGAAGAGGCATCGATCAGGTGGTCAGCCAATTGGACTTGGCTCCAACGCTGCTGCACGCCGCCGGTCACCCCCACCCGCCCGGTTACCGGGGAACCCCTCTGCCGCAGGACCCTCGGTCGGAACGGGCTCAGCCGGACCGAACTCTCTTTGCGGAAAGCCCTGAAGCCATCGCGGTCATTCGGGGTCGAGATCTCGCGGTGTTTCCGATCCAAGGGCCGGCCACCCCGAGTCAGGGAGAGCGCGAAAAAGCGCAACACCCCATCCTTCTCCGACTCACCGACCCGCCCTTCGAACCGGCGGCCCCAGGACGCCTCGAAGCCCTCTCGGCGGCCCTTGCCGCCGATCTCGAGGGATCGCTCCCCCGCCCATCGCGGTGATTGTTCCATTACATCAATTTCGTTAATTTGATCGATCACTTAGAACCGATCCCCCGAGACAGTTCTCAAAGGGTGGTCCTTAAACGCTTCCGCACACGTAACGGAGAACCTCATGGCGAGCCCCGAAGGACGAGACCGTCCCTGGCTAATCCGAACCTACTCGGGCCACTCATCGGCCCAAGCCAGCAACGAGCTCTATCGCTCGAACCTCGCACGGGGTCAAACGGGTCTCTCGGTCGCCTTCGACCTGCCCACCCAAACCGGTTACGACTCGGATCACCCGCTGGCCCGAGGCGAAGTGGGCAAGGTGGGCGTGCCGATCGGCCACATCGCCGACATGGTCACTCTTTTCGACCAGATTCCGCTCGATCGCATGAATACGTCGATGACCATCAACGCCACCGCGCCCTGGCTCCTCGCACTCTACGTCGCCACCGCGGAGCGCCAAGGCGTAACCCCTGCCCAACTCCAGGGCACGACCCAAAACGACATCGTCAAGGAATATCTCTCGCGAGGGACTTACGTGTTTCCTCCGGACGCCTCTATGCGCCTAACAACGGACATCATTGCTTACACGGTCGACAGCATTCCCAAATGGAACCCAATCAACATTTGCTCCTATCACCTGCAAGAAGCGGGCGCGACGCCCGTGCAAGAAATCGCCTTCGCGATGGCTAACGCCGTCTCGGTTCTCGATACCGTTCGAAAGCGAAGCGACGTCGCCCCGGAGGCCATTGGCCGCGTCTTCGCACGGATCTCTTTCTTCCTGAACGCGGGCATTCGCTTCGTTGAAGAAGTTTGCAAGTGCCGAGCCATGACAGCCCTGTGGGCCGAAATCGGACGAGAGCGTTATGGAATCGATGACGCCAAACAGCTCCGCCTTCGCTACGGGGTGCAGGTCAACAGTCTTGGTCTGACGGAAAGCCAGCCTGAGAACAACATCGTCCGCATTGCGCTGGAAGCACTGGGCGTGACCCTTTCCAAGCGCGCGAGAACTCGCTCACTCCAGCTGCCCGCATGGAATGAAGCCCTCGGACTGCCGCGCCCTTGGGACCAACAGCTCTCCCTCCGCACCCAGCAAATCTTGGCCCACGAAACCGACCTGCTTGAATATGAAGACATCTTTGATGGATCCCATGTCATCGAGGGCCGGACGGACGCCCTGCTCGAAGAGGCCCGGGAAGAGCTCCATAAGATTCTCGAGATGGGCGGAGCGGTCGTCGCCGTTGAAAACGCCTACATGAAGCAAGCCCTCGTTGAGTCTCACACCGCCAGGATTCGCGACATCGAAACCGGCGAGATCACCGTGGTCGGCGTAAACGACTTTGTGGAATCCGCCGATTCGCCTCTGGTCACCGACGGGGACTCGGCCATCGTCAAGGTCGATGCCGAAGCAGAACGAGAGCAGATCGGGCGCCTTGAGGCCTTTCGGAAGCAACGCAATGCCGACGAGGTCGAAAGCGCCCTGCAGGGGCTGCGCGATGCAGCAGCCGGAGCCGACAGCATCATGCCCGCTTCAATCCGGGCGGCTCAGGCCGGGGTCACGACCGGAGAATGGGCCGACACCCTTCGAGCCCGTTTTGGTGAATACCGCGCCCCCACAGGCGTCGGCTCAACCCGGGCGGCGGCCTCCAGCGAAAGTATTGAAGCCGTTCAGGCTCGGGTCGACACGGTCAGTGACAAGCTGGGGCGTCGGCTCAAGATCCTGGTTGGCAAGCCCGGACTCGACGGCCACAGCAACGGAGCAGAGCAGATCGCCGTCAAAGCTCGGGATGTCGGCATGGAAGTCGTTTATGACGGGATCCGCCTAACCCCGGAAGAGATCGTCCAATCCGCCCGAGACGAGGGCGTTCATGTGATTGGCCTCTCGATCCTTTCAGGCTCTCACGGCGTGCTCGTGATGGATGTACTGGCCGGTTTGCGCAAGGAAGGCCTCGACGATCTTCCCGTGATCGTGGGCGGTATCATTCCGGAGGAAGACGCCGAGGCCCTCGAAGCCGCGGGCGTAAAACGCGTTTACACTCCAAAAGATTTCGACTTGACCCGAATCATGTCAGAGGTCACCGACGTTGTGGAAGAGGCCCTCTCCTGAGTGAAGCAGATCGGACAGGCCGGGCACCGATCGATCCAAAGCTGGACCGACTTTACGACCGGCTGGTCGGAGGCGACCCCGGAGCGGTTTCGGAAGCCCTCAACCTGGTGGACGATCGACGCCCCGCCCAGCGCCGTTCAGCCTTGGCGCTCCTCGACCGATTGAGCCAACTGCCCCAGAGCCGAACCGCAAGACGGGTCGGCATCACCGGCGCCCCGGGTGCAGGCAAATCGACCCTGCTGAACGCGCTCGTCGACGCATTACGGAGGCAAGACCAACGAATTGGGGTGATCGCGGTCGATCCTTCGAGCCAAAGGTCGGGCGGCGCCCTGCTCGGCGACCGAATGCGGCTTGGGGCCAGCGCGAGAGAGTCAGGCGTCTTTTTGCGCTCGATGGCCGCACGCAATCGATTGGGCGGGCTAGCGGACGCGACCTGGGCCGGCGCCGCGGTGATGTCTGCGGTCTTCGATTGGGTTTTCATCGAAACCGTCGGGGTGGGACAAAGCGAGGGCGAAGTCGCCCAAATCGTCGATAGTCTCCTCTTCGTTGCGCAGCCTGGCGCCGGCGACATGCTCCAATTTATGAAAGCCGGAATTCTTGAACTCCCCGACCTCTTCGTGGTGAATAAGTCGGACACCGGTGCTCTCGCTCGACGCACTCGCAGCGAATTAATTGCTGGACTCGACCTCGGAAGCGCGCCGGACGATCCACAATGGGTGCCCCCCGTGCTGCTGGCGTCAGCCCGGGACCGAGTGGGGCTCAACGAGCTGGTCGACCGCCTGAGCCGCCATCGCGACCATCTCGAAGCCGGGGATCAATTACAGGCTCGTCGCCACGCCGGAGCCATCCGATTCGCCACCGACTCGCTGCTCCGGCGGTATGGTGAGTTTGGCTTGGGCCGAATGGGCGGAGTCAGCCGGGTCGAGCAGCGCCTCAATGAAGACCCGGATCGATCGCCCTTTCGTGGGGTGCTCGAGGTCGGCCAAGAAATCGAGAGGGCCCTCGGCGGCGGGTAGCTGTGCCGCAATAGAGGGCGGCCTCTGGCTCAGCCTCGACGGGTCCACTCCACGTCCCCTTGCCCCACCCGGACATTTTCAGATCGCGCCAGAACAAAAAGAAAATCCGAGAGTCGGTTGAGATAATGGAGCGTGGCATCGCTGAGGTGCTCAACTCGATCCAAGGCGACGACTCGGCGCTCTGCGCGTCGACAAACCGTTCGGGCCGCATGGAAGGCGGCGGCCGCACGACAGCCCCCAGGCAACACGAAGGCCCGTAGAGCCGGCAGATCCTGATCCGCTTGATCAATTGCGGCTTCGATGGACTGCACGTCGGCTTCGGTGGCGCCCTCGCTGGAAAGCGCGGCCTGGGTGGCGCTCGGCGGGGTCGCCAGACCAGCCCCCACCTCAAAAAGCGTCCTCTGCACGGCTTCCAAAATCGAGAACCATTTGGGATCGCAATCGACAATCGCCACGCCAATAAAAGCGTTGAGTTCATCGACCGCCCCATAGGCCTCTACCCGGAGCGCATCTTTCGAGATGCGCGTCCCACCGGCCAGATCCGTGTCTCCCCCATCCCCGCGTCGAGTATAAATCTTCACGGCCGCGCAGTGTATCAGACGAATCCGGCGGCGGCGGCCAGAACCTCGGTGAGCCTCATCGCTCCTTCGCCGAAAACTCCGCGTCCACCAGCTTCTCGAGTTCAGCGTCTCGAGCCCGCGAAGCTTCATCCGCAACCGGACGTTGTGATGGTGGCCCGGTCGGCCCCGGGCCCTCTGTCACCGGCCCAGTGACCATCCGCCGCAACACCCAGAATACCATCAGCGCGCCCAGGGCCAGAGCGCCTGCGGGCAAGCCCCATGCGGCCAGCCCCCACCCCTCGGCCGCGGGGGCCGAATGGATCTCCTCTCCGAACCGAACCTCCAGATTGGCGATGACTTCCGCCCGAGTCGCCCCGGCCGCCTCCTGAATCAAGATCCACTGTCGCACTTCGGCGGCTTGCTCGCTGGGGCATGCGGCCAAGGTGCGCCCCGGGCAATAGGGACTCATTAATTCGTGGGCCAGCGCATAGCCCCACTCGCTTTCCGCGGGGTCCGCCTGCGGAGCCCCCGCCGAGAGGAGTCCGACCAGCAACACAATTCCGACCTGGGCACGATGCCAGGCGGTTGAATCCCATTCAATCAACGGCCGTAGGCCCCTGACTCGAATCACAGATCTTCCTCCTCGTCCCAGGGAAGTTGCAGCGGCAACGGCTCCCCGACCCTTTCGCGATGCACGACGTTTCGAGGGGGGTCCGTCACCACCCTCGCCCCCGGCGGCACGGACTCGGTGATCCAAACATTGCCTCCGATCACACTACCGGCCCCAATCACCGTCTCACCGCCGAGAATTTTCGCCCCGGCGTAGACCGTCACATCGTCTTCCACGGTGGGGTGACGCTTTTGACCCCGCAAACGGTTGCTGTCTCGAACCGAATTTGCGCCCAACGTCACGCCTTGGTAGAGCCGAACGTTGTCTCCAATTTCCGTCGTCTCACCGATCACAACGCCGGTCCCATGATCGATGAAGAAATGCTGGCCGATCCGTGCTCCGGGATGAATATCGATGCCGGTGCGGTCGTGGGCGTATTCGCTCATGATGCGCGGGATCAGGGGCACCCCTCGGAGGTACAGCTCGTGGGCGATCCGATGAATCGCCAAGGCGCGAATCGCGGGGTAGGAAACGGCAATCTCCTCGTAGCCGGCTGCAGCAGGGTCCCCTTCGTATGCGGCCTCAACATCATCGGAAATGGCCCGCCGCAAACGCACCAATGAGCCGATAAATTCTGTCACGATGGACTCGATGCGACCGGTGGCGGTGATCCCGGCCTCGGTCAAGAGTGCAGCCAACTTATCGGCCACCACCGGAATCTCCGAACGCAACTCTGCGGCGTCGAACTGAAAGCGCAGCAAACGCTCGGTTCGATCCGTCCACAGCACCACGTGATCCGGGTCGACAACCCCACGGCACACAGCTTCTGAAAGCGCATCATCCTGGCACCCGGAGAGCCCTTCGACAGCCGCCTCGATGGCGGACGCGGAGCAGTATCCCCCCGGCCCGGCGACTTGCTCCGGGGACCGACCTAACTCCGCACCGTCCGCAGGGTCCGGCCCCCGCCGCGGCCCTGCCATCTTCTCGCTGGCGGCCATCACCTCTCCCTTATCCCGCGCATCTCGGCCCAAACTGTAGCCCAAGCCCGGCGCAGACCTTTCCCGATCCATCGCCGCTGCCCAAAGCCCGGTTCCGCATTATGCTGGGGTGCCCCCCCCAGCCGCGGAGAACCATGGCCAAGCTCTACAGTCACTCGCGACTCAATAGCTGGGAGAACTGCCCAAAGAAATTTGAGCTCCGATACCGATTGGGCATTCCTGAGGAAACCGAAGGCATCGAGGGCTTCGTGGGCAAGAGGGTCCATGAGATCCTCGAAAGGCTTTACGAATTTGTCGCAAAAGACCAAGTGCCCTCTCTTCGTCGCGTGATCGAGCGGTTCGACGCCATCTTCGATGAAAACTACGACGCCAATCGGGTCAAGATCGTCAAAGACGGCTACGACATCGAATACTACAGAGCCTTGGGGCATCGATGTCTTCAGAACTATTACCGATCGCATTACCCCTTTGACCAAGACGAAACCCTGGGCCTGGAAACTCACATTCAATTTAATCTGGACCCAGAGGGCCGGTACGGAATCCAAGGTTTTGTCGACCGCATTGTTCGGGCGCAGGATGGGGCCATTGAAATCCAGGATTACAAGACCGGCGAATACATCCCCAACCAGAAGAGAATCGACGCAGACCGACAACTGGCCCTCTACCAAATTGGAATCGGTCGTCGCTTTGGAGATGCGCCGGTGCGGTTGGTTTGGCAATACCTCTCAAAAGGGATCACGCGCGTCTCCACTCGAAGCGCCGAAGCCCTTGAACAGCTCCAAGAAAACACGCTCGCCCTCATCGAACGCATTGAGGCAGCGGATCAGTTTCCCGCAAAGAAAACAAACCTCTGCCGATGGTGTACCTACAAACCGCTCTGCCCTGCCTTCGGCGCGTCGGAGGAGGCCGCCCTTGAGAAGGCCCAGGAACTCCGACAAAAAGAAAACGCCAACCAGCCCCGACTCCTCTAAAACCTCGGCCCCGGCCGACCTTGCTAGGATTTTCCCATGCCTCTACAAATCGAACGAATCCCGACCTTCAGCGACAACTACACCTACCTCGTGATCTGCGAGGACACTCGTGAGGCCGTCATCATTGATGCCCCCGAAGCGGCCCCGGTGATTCAAAAAGTGGAGGAGACGGGCGCAAAGGTCACTGGGATCCTGTCAACCCATCATCACCTCGATCACTCCGCCGCCAATCCAGAGCTCGCGGAACACTACGGCGCCCCGGTTTACGCCCATGTGTCGGATGCGGAGCGCCTACCCGGATTCACCCATGGACTGGAGGAGGGAGATACCTTCGAGGTGGGCCGCGAGACGGCCCGTGTGCTCTTCATCCCCTCCCACACAATGGGTCATGTGGCCTATGTGTTCGATGCCGCGAAGGCAGCCTTCACCGGCGACATGCTCTTCGCCGGGGGGTGCGGGCGACTTTTCGAAGGCAACGCAGCCATGATGTATGAAGCCCTCTGCCAGAAACTCGCAGCCCTCCCCGACGATGTCCGCGTTTTCTGCGGACATGAGTACACCGAGAGCAATCTCCGCTTTGCGGTCACCGTTGAGCCCGAAAACCAAGCCATGTGGGCCAAGCTTGAACGCGTCCAAAAACTCCGGGCCGGGGCGGCGGCCGATTGGCATGATGCGGGCACGGACGAAATGACGATTCCCTCGACCATCGGTGAGGAGCGCGAAACCAATCCCTTCATGCGGGCGGACAGCGCAGAGGAACTCGGCCGAATTCGAACCGCGAAGGATCACTTTTGACGTCGGAAGAAGCGCCTGGGCCGGCGACCTCGCATCCCCTGCCCGAGACGCATTTCACCACAATCCGCCACCGTGTCGCTTTTTACGAGACCGATGCGATGGGGATCGTGCATCACGCCAACTATCCCCGTTTCTTTGAAGAGGCACGGGTCCGTTGGCTCGACGAGCACGACCAAAGCTACTCGGTTTATCTCAATCGGGGGATTCATTTTGCCGTCACGCGTTGTGAAGTCGACTATCATCAGAGCGCCCGTTTCGACGACGCCCTTGCGGTCAAAACCGCCCTCGACTGGGTCCGCGGCGCATCACTTCGCATGATCTACTTCGTCGAGTGCGACGGTCGCTTGATCGCGTCTGGGGCTACGGAGCATGCCGCCGTCGATGACTCGGGCCGAGTGCGCCGCATCCCCCGAGAAGACCGCACCCGCCTGCTGACGCTCGCCCGAGATCAGCGTCGAAGCAAGCGGCCAAGCACCATCTGAATGCTGCCCGCAATCTGAGCCTCGGCCCAGCCCGTCACCCGTTGGATGGCATCGAGGGCGTCGCCTTGGCCCGACCAGTGCGATCGAACGACGTCGGGATGCACCCGGTTCAAAAGCGCCGATAGCGCTGCGGCGACAACAACCAAATCATCCAGCAGGCCAATCGGCCCAAAAAAGAGCGCCGGAACGGCGTCGACAGGCGAGAACACATACACGAGACCCGCCGTCGCCAACAGCTTTGATCCCCAGGGCACCCGCGGCTCTCGCAAGAGTCGCGAGAGCAGAACGGTCAAATCGGGCAGCAGCAGCAGCAGATCGACAAAACCGGATCCCACGCCGGGCTCAGGCAAAGCCTTCACGCGGCTCCGAATACGGTCCCAAACCCGCTGCTCTCGCGGGTTTAATTCGATGGTCACAGTGGCTTCGTGCATCGTGCCTCCGTGCACGTGGGTAGATAAGGAGCGCCCCGCTCTGGATCGGCTCCGCAAAATGGTATCGCGCCCCCGGGCTTTCGTCTTCGCCGACGGCAAAACCCAGGGCGAATCAATCAGGCCACCGGAATGGAACCACAGTGCCCTTCACGCTGTCCCCCGAGAGGTCGCCACGTTGCATTGGCTTACCGAAACACCCCTTCACGTTCAGCCAAGCCTCGCTCGAACCCCGAAAGAATCGCAGCCTTGACGACATCGACTCGCTCTTGGACATGCGCGTCGTCCTCAGAAGGGTCCCCTTCGAAGACCAGCGGTTCCCCAAAATAAATGTGATAGCGAACCGGGAGCGGCCAGAGTCCCGCAGGACCCAGGAGAGGAAACGTGGCGGTGATCGGAAAGGCGGGCATCCCAAAAACTCGCCCCAGACGGGACAGATTGGCCAAACCGGGCTGCTGATCCTCGGACCCGACAATGGACACGGGGACGATGGGCGTCTGGGTCTCCAGCGCGAGACGCATGAAGCCCAACCCAAAGTCCATCAGTTGGTAGCGGTCGCGGTAAACCTTATTCATGCCCCGAACGCCTTCGGGAAAAACCATCACACATTCCTCTGACTGCAGCATCGAGGTGCAATTGCGGGGGGTTCCGACCAATGCACCGCCTCGTGCGGCCATCACACTCACAAAAGGCAATTCGGAAACCCAGTACTCAGCCATCCCCCGAGCAATCCGCGGCGGCTGAGCCTCAAGCAACATGGCCATGGAGAGCATCAATCCGTCGAAAGGAAGCTGACCTGCATGGTTGGCCACGAGGAGAACCCGGCCCGCAGGAACACGATCGATGTCCACCGAGCGGACCCGAAAGTAGTGCTCGTACATCAACGCGATGGGCAATGCGGTCCGTTGGATAAAGTCCGGCGAGAGCCCTTGATCGTCGAAGGCATATTCGTTCAGCCGAGCGGGAACTCGGGCCACTTGGGCGTCGATTCGGTCCTGCAATTTGCGCAACCAAAGGGGTCGAAGTGCCCCGGCCACCTCACGAACCGCCGCCAATGCACCCTCGTCGGATCTTTCCGTCACTTTCGCCGCCTCCGCGCCGATTCGAACATTTCTCGGAGAGACACCTTCGGAGCGAATCCGGTGGCCTCTTCAAATCGTTTACCCGAGACGCACACGGGATATCGCAGGTAATCGATGGCCCCCGGCGGATAGTGCCAAAAGTTCAGCACAAAAAGCCGCCGGCAAACCGCTTCAAAGATGGGCCCCGGGATGGGCCAAGCCGTGGCGCCAACCGCTCGAATCGCCGTATGAAGCGGGACTTGACCCGAGCCCGCAACGTTAAAAACTCCAGACAGGGGCTCGAGTACGGCGAGCCTAAGCGCCTCGATCCAGTCCTGTTCTGCAATGAATTGGACCATCGGGTCAAAGCCCATGACGGTGGGAACACGCGGAAGCCGCAGGTAGCCCGCCATCATCGAGCGAGAATGAGCCCCCAAGGAATGGGCTGGCCTCAACACAACCGTCTCGATCTCCTGATTTTTCCAAATCAACGCCGAGGACAACGTATCCACCTCAACCTGGTCCCGAATCTCTGGATAAGAGCGGCTAGCCGACAGCGGAAAATCCTCATCGATCGCGTAGGGATTTTCAGAAAACGCGCCATAGACCGCTGCACTTGAATTCACCACCACCTTGCGAACCCCATACCGAGCACAGTGATCCAGAAGCTTCTTGGTCCCGCGGACATTGATGTCATGACGGACCCGCTCACCTCGCTCAAAATGACGAACGAACCCCATATGGACGACTGCGTCGGGCCGCTCGGTTCGAACGACGTCCTCGAACTTGCGTTTCCGCAAGTCCACGGCGTGGACCCGGACCTCTGGAGCAGGCCCTCGCCCGGGCTGAACATCCACCCCGCAAACCTCCGCACCGGAGGCAAGACGACTCGCAAGCAGGCGGCCCATCGGACCCGAGATGCCGGTGATCAAAACTTTCGGCCGCCCACCGGCTGTCATGCTCGTTTCCCTTCCTCGCAGGGCTGCCCCCCACCCGCGAAACCAAGAGAAAATCACAGGAAGACGCGGCCCGCCCGGAGGCCTAAAGGTACGTCGCAAACCTGCCGCCTGCAGGCCCACACCCCGCATGAGCAAGCCTCAAGTCGGGCAGGTCCATGCGCGGAGGCGGGGGGTGTGATAACCACTGCCCCAGAGGGGATCCGTGGAACACGCCGCACGCTTCGAAGAAGTCCAAATTCAGCTGCCCGAACCGCTTGGGGGAGTCGACCAGCTATCCGCTGTCGTCGGTATTCCGGAGTGGTGGCCAACCGGGGATCGCATTGCGGTCGCCATCGCGCATGGCGCGGGGACGGATCTCAACGATCCCTTGGTGGAAGCAGTCCATCGCCATTTGGCCCATTGCAAATACTTGACCCTTCGATTCAACATGCCCTTCGCGGAAGCCGGCGGGGCCGCCGAAGAGCAATCCCCTGAAATCATGGACAGGCGAAGTGGTTCGGGTATTTTTCACTTTTTTAGTAGTTTTTTTGA
>NHEP01000086.1 GCA_002171515.1 bacterium TMED88
ATAAGTAGAGATGAACAAATTCACGTTGCTGCCAATAGCATTGTTTGTCGGGAGCTGGGGCTTACTGTCAGCCCTAGTCTTGATAAACTCCGCAAGGCAACTATCAATTGGGTAATGCAACCACTAGGTAGCCATGCCGATAAATATTTAGACAGAAAATTTTGGCTGGATTCTAGTGATCGCTTGATGTATGAAGGTAAAGCTCCTGAGCTTTCTTTCACCAAGGCTGCACGGATGCCAGCATTCTTTGAACATAGTAATGTCAACCTCCCTCAGTACGCTTGAAGCTTTTGGAATGGAAGCTCGCGGTCTACTTAAACAGTTAGAAGAAACATTCCCACCTACAAACCCTGGACCTACTGATCCTTACGAATACATTATGTATCGTGCTGGACAACGTAGTGTCGTTGAATGGATACAAGAAAATTTAGAGACTTAATATGGCACTTATTTCATTTGAAGATGATAGACCTGAATTTCTTTTTAATGCTGATGAGCTTGCATCGCTTATGGATGATTTCAGGGGAGGTTATAAACATACAGAAGCTGTTATTGAGACAGTAAAAGATAAGAAAAAAAAAGACGTTCCTGGCTACACTTACTCAGACAAAGTTATTGCTACACTAGATTACGACTACTACCGTGGCAATAAGTTATGGCAAAAGGTTGCAGATGAACTAGATATTGATATGTCTTCTGAAGTCTTCAATACGGATCAGCTAGGTGAAATGTATACATTTGCTTTTGCTCAAAATGAAGAGTATGAAAACCCTAGTTTTAAAGATCCCGTCTTGGAGTTTCCTGAGTATCTAATTGATCATGACGACAACCCAGAGACTCCGGGAGTTGTACCTACATTGGATATCGCATACACTAATAAATATACTGATGCAGAAAAAGCTAAAAAACATGCATTTGGTGGGCTTCAATATAAAATAGGAGAAAGTATGTCTTTGAATTATGAAGAACTAAGTGCTAGTTATTCTCCTATGCCTTCTTCATCAGGTAATCCAGAAGACTCTAATTTTAATGGTAACACTAATTCTTTATATACTTAATCATGGTTGATTATTCTCACGGTAATTCTAAAGAGTATTTTGGCCATGCTGATTATAAACATGGCTTAGGTCAAGGTAAAACAGCACAGGAGCTACTAGATTTTATCAATAAAAATATGAAAATCCTCAGTCCTGGTGATTATAATCAGCCTGGTGGGGGTGGTCTTTATGATGAAATGGTTGAAGCCGCCAGAAAAGAGAAACTTATAGAAGATAAGTTTAAGGACCAAGATGAGCGTATGGCAGCAATGTTTAAGGCGAGGCCTCCTGTTCCTATTTACGAAGCGCCGAAATATCAAGCACCTGCTATTCCTGATCCCAAAACATTAACTACTAAAGGTAGTGCTGTTGGTGGTGGGGCAAAGGGTGTAAAAATTAAACGTTCAAAAGCTTCCAAAGGAAATAAAAATACTAGAGGCACTCGCTCACTCTCTAGATCACAACGTAATTCCTCAATGAAAATTAGTAATCTTAATATCACATGAATGCAAAAAAACGCTATGACGGTTTATCCTCGCAGCGTTCCCAATTTCTAAACGTAGCAGAACAGGCAGGTAGACTTACCCTTCCTTATTTGATTAGGGGAGAAGAAGATCCAACAGGTGGGATGAAGAATCTCAAGACACCTTGGCAATCAGTTGGTGCAAAGGGTGTAGTAACTCTTGCTAGTAAACTAATGCTTGCACTTCTTCCTCCACAAACTAGCTTCTTTAAGCTACAAATGGATGATCAAATGTTGGCAGAGTATGGTACTGATCCTGCACTTAAGTCAGAGTTAGATCTTTCTTTTGCAAAGATTGAGCGCACCATTCTAGAATCCATTGCAGCTTCTGATGATCGCGTTGTCGTTCATCAGTCACTTAAGCATTTGGTAGTGACTGGTAATGCTCTTATCTTTATGGGTAAAAAGAATCTAAAACTTTTTCCACTTAATCGCTACGTTGTAGAACGTGATGGGAACGGAAACGTAATTGAAATTGTCACGAAAGAACGTATTAACAAGCTACTCATTAAAGATTTACTTCCAAAAGAAGAACCTAAATCAGTAGCTGAAGATTATAATAGTCACGATAAAGAATGTGACGTATACACACATGTCAAACGAGATAATAATCGTTTTATATGGCACCAGGAAGTCTACGGAAAAATCATTCCTGGTTCACAGGGTAAGTCACCTTTAGAAACCAATCCTTGGATTGCTTTGCGATTTAATACGGTTGACTCTGAACCATATGGAAGAGGCCGAGTAGAAGAATTTATGGGTGACATCCAAGCAATGGAAGCCCTGTCTCAGGCCCTCGTAGAAGGCTCTTCAGCTGCTGCAAAAGTAGTATTTACAGTATCACCTTCAAGTACAACTAAGCCTTCCACGCTGGCAGCAGCAGGTAATGGTGCAATCATTCAAGGAAGACCTGATGATATCGGAGTAGTGCAAGTGGGTAAGACAGCTGATTTTGCTACGGCATATCAGATGGCTCAAACACTTGAACGTAGAATCTCTGAAGCATTCCTTATTCTTTCAGTACGTCAGTCAGAATGTACTACTGCTGAAGAAGTAAGGATGACACAGATGGAGTTAGAACAGCAGTTAGGAGGATTATTCAGTCTACTTACTGTTGACTTCTTAGTACCTTATCTTAATCGTAAACTTTCTGTCTTCCAACGTACTGGTGAGATTCCTAAGATTCCTAAGGGGATTGTCAAACCTACTATTGTTGCTGGCATCAATGCATTAGGCCGCGGCCAAGACAGAGAAAGTCTTGGTCAATTCATGGCAACCATTGCACAGACTATTGGTCCTGAAGCGCTTATACGCTACATCAATCCGGAAGAAGTCATTAAGCGTCTCGCTGCTTCCCAAGGTATTGATGTCCTTAATCTTGTTAAGACACAGGAACAAATGCAACAAGAAATGCAGCAACAGATGCAACAAGAGCAAGGTATAGAACTTACTAAACAGGTTGGACAGCTCAGTGCTGTTGAGCAAAAGGCTGCTGAAGCACAAATGAATGCACCGGAGCAGCAACCACCACCACAATAATTAAATGACTACACTTACATATGATGGAGATGAATCAGCATCTGGTGAACTTTCTGCAGAAGAGCAAGACTCACTGCAAGTAGGTGAACAGATGATGGCAGAGCAAGAGTCTCTGCTTGCTGGTAAGTTTCAAAACCCTGAAGCTTTAGAACAAGCTTATCTAGAACTGCAATCAAAATTAGGATCAGCCGCTAATGATTCTGAAGAACCTACAGCAGATGATCAAGATGAATCTATTGAATCTGATACCGAATTCTTAGATTCTCTTTGGGAGCAAGCAAGCTCAGATAGTTTTACTGATGAAACCTTGGAAACTCTTTCTGAGATGAACAGTACTGATCTTGCAAATATGTACCTTGAGTATCGAAATAATGTAGAGCAACAGTCAGCTACACCTGAACTTTCAGACGAAGCTATTTCTTCTATTCATGAATCAGTCGGCGGCTCTAATGAATATGCAGCCATGATGAATTGGGCAAAGGATAATCTTTCAGAACAACAGATCGAAATGTACGACTCTGTTATGGATCGTGGAGACACTGCATCTGCTTTCTTTGCTGCACAAGCTTTGCGTTTTATGTTTAACGAAACTGAAGGTACTGATGGTCAAATGTTGACAGGTAATGCTTCCTTTGATAACTCTGAAAGTTTCCGAAGCCAAGCTGAACTTGTTAATGCAATGAGTGATCCTCGCTACGACAATGATCCAGCTTATCGAAATGACGTTCTTAAAAAACTAGATCGTTCTGATATTAATTTTTAATCCACTAACTATTTAAACTAATGAAAATTCTTACACTTATTCCTGCAGCTATCTTTGCCACTACTCCTGCACTTGCTGGTCCTTACGCTAACATTGAAACACAATCTAAGTTTGCTGGATCTGATTACTCTAAAACCTCTACTGACTTCTTTGTAGGTTACGAAGGTGAAGTTGGTGGTCTTGATTACTTTATCGAAGGTGGTCCTAGTATGACTACTGTTGATGGTGGTGAGACTGATACGATTCCGGCTGGAAAGGTTGGACTTTCTGTTAAGGCTTCAGAAAGACTTAAAGTATACGGAGAACTATCTGCAAGCTTTGATAAAGTAAATGATTACGGAACAAAAGTTGGAGTTAAATATAACTTCTGATGAAATATGTTAAAGTGGACAATCATTTTTGTTATCTCTTTATGCATATTTATAGAAGTAAAGCATAGGCTCTACCTGTATTTTAATGAGCCCCCTCAGAGGCTTCATAATATCTGATTTTTCCTTGTAAACTCCCAAGGAATGGTTACGGATCTGAGACTGGAAAAACTCAGAGCCACCCTTACACACGTCCGTTCATTCATTGATTCATGGAACAATATGATTTAACAGTAAATAATTCTTGGATACTTTTAGTACATAAGTCTGTATCCAACTATCTAGAAACATGGCCTGGCGGTGATCCTTCAGAACAAATAGCACTTATGAAATTAAAAAGTGATTTAGATAGATTACTATTAGAAGTATCGTTTAATGAAGCAATGGACGCATGACACCATAAGCATGGAACGGGGCTTATGGAGCTTCCTTAGGAGGTTACTGTGCAAGGCAAGACTTATTGCTATCGCGGTGTGAAATACACCAAGTGAGATAGATCTTTTAGAGAGGTGCAATTCCTCTCTTCACTATTGGCATTGGCCCTTACGAGGATACCCTTTGCCGTCTAGACGGTGGGATAGACCACAATACATAATTAATCCAAGATCTTGGAGTTTGAAAATACTTACTTACTCCTTAAATGGCACAACAAAATTCTACACTGGTCACTAACCTAACAAGGCCTGGCCAGTCTAATAGTGCGGGTGATTCTCGTGCTTTATATCTCAAGCTGTTTTCAGGTGAGATGTTCAAAGGCTTCCAGCAAAACACGATCGCTCGTGATTTGGTGATGAAGCGTACACTAAAGAACGGCAAGTCATTGCAGTTCATCTATACTGGCCGCACAACGGCTGAGTATCATACTCCTGGAAATGCAATCCTCGGTAACACTGATGGTGCGCCTCCAGTAGCTGAGAAGACCATCACAATTGATGATCTCCTAATTTCCAGTGCATTTTTATACGATCTAGATGAGACCCTTGCGCACTACGATTTGCGCTCTGAGATATCACGTAAGATCGGATATGCACTTGCAGAAAAATATGACCGCTTGATCTTCCGTGCTATTGCACGAGGAGCACGTCAAGCTTCACCTATCACTAAGACCAACTTTGTTGAGCCTGGTGGTACACAGATCAAAGTTGGTTCTGCTGGGAACGAATCTGATGCTTTCTCTTCTGCTGGTTTGGTATCTGCATTCTATGATGCAGCTGCTGCACTTGACGAGAAAGGAATTAGTCAGGACGGCAGAGTAGGCGTCTTGAACCCACGACAATACTACGAATTGATCCAAGCTGTTGGTTCTAATGGTCTTGTGAATCGTGATAGCCAAGGTTCCACACTTCAAGGTGGTAACGGCATCATTGAAATTGCTGGTATCAAGATCTACAAGTCCATGAATATCCCCTTCCTTGGCCGTTACGGTACTAAGTATGGAGGTACGACTGGTGTAGATGATGTTCTACGCACTGGTGATTTCGTGAATCCAGTACTGGAAGATGCTGCTACACACACTAACTCAGACCCTAATGGCATCAACAATAACTACGGTACTTCCACTCAGTTTGGTGATAAATCTTGTGGACTGATCTTCCAAAAGGAAGCTGCTGGCTGTGTTGAAGCAATTGGACCACAAGTCCAAGTAACCAGTAATGATGTCTCCGTGATTTATCAGGGTGACGTTATCCTTGGCCGCTTGGCTATGGGCGCAGATTACCTGAACCCTGCTGCAGCTGTTGAGCTGTACATCGGCAGCACTGCTCCTACTGCATTCTGATATTTATCAACCTTATACAGGATCTCTTCGGGGATCCTTTTTTTTAATTATATGGCTTTTCCGACCACTAACTCTACACAAGAACTCCCAGCTGTAAATCAAATACTGCAATCATGTGGTCAGGCTCCTGTGACCAGTCTTGATCAAACCAACCCGGACGTTGCGATTGCTTATAGCACCCTCACTCAGGTGTCCCGAGAAGTCCAGGCCGAAGGATGGTCATTCAATTTAGAGCTTGATTATGAGTTTACTCCTGATACCAATAACGAAATACTCATACCAAATAATGTTTTACAGATTGATCCAGCACCAGAGTACTTTGAACTAGATGTCATTAGACGTAATGGTAAATTGTACGACAAGGTTAAGCACTCCTATACATTTACTGAAGCATTAAAGTGTGATGTAAAATGGTTATTTGATTGGATTGATCTACCTGTACCTATTCAAGATTACATTACTGCCAGAGCTGCAACAATTGTGTCTTCAAGAATTGTAGGTGATTCTGCACAGTATCAAATGCTTGGACAGAAAGAAGCATATAACCGAGCTATGGCACTTGAGTACGAATGTAATCAAGGTGACTTTACATTCTTTGGCCATCCAAGAGGTATCAATTCTTATATTAGTTACCAACCGTACCATGCATTGTATCGTTAATGGCAGCAGTTACTCAACGCATCAATAACTTTTTAGGTGGCGTAAGTCGTCAACCTGATTCAAAAAAACTACCTGGACAAGTTCGTGAATGCTTGAATGCATATCCTGATCCTACATTTGGACTAGTCAAACGTCCAGGTTTTAAATACTTAGATGTACTTAAAGATACTGGAGGTGCAGCTTTTAGTGCAACAGCATTAGATAATGCTCACTGGTTCTACATTAATCGTGATGATGATGAAAGATATATTGGCTGTATAGCTGGTACAGAAATCCATATTTGGAATGCACTGCCAGATAGTAATGGTAATTACGTTAAAGCTGCTGTTACTTTTTTTAATAATGGTGTTGCTGGTTATTCACCAGCTAACTATCTAAATACTACAAAAACAAACTACAGCGTTCTTACGGTACAAGATACTTCTATTATTACTAACTCAACATTTACTGTTGCTAAGAACGCAGACCCTTCTTATACGTCGGGCTTGAACCATACTATCAGATTAACTAGTGTTGAATATAGTGCTGAGTATTCAGTTACTATTGGAAGCTCTACATATACTGAGACTACACGTAATGCAGATGAGTTTACACCAGCCAACTCTAACAAGGCTTTATCTGCTGATGATATATTAACTGATCTTGAGACAGGTATTAATGCTTTAAATATTAGTGGATTAACAGTTACAAGATTAGATACAACTCTTGAATTAGTATCTACTTCTGCAATTGTTGTCACGGCTAGTGGTGGCAAAGATACTACAAAGCTTCAGGCCTTTTCTGATCAAGTCATTAATGTGACAAAGTTACCTGAGCAATCTATTCAAAATCGTATTGTCAAAATTAATAATTCTGGCTCTACTAGCGCAGCTTACTATGCCAAATTTATACCAGAGTCAGGAACATCTGGTCCTGGTTTTTGGGAAGAATGTCTCGGTTTTGGAATGTCAAATGGTCTTGATACTACGACCATGCCACACGAGCTAGTTAATACTGCGCTGAATACTTTTGTATTTCAGCCTGTAGAATATACACCACGTTTAGTTGGTGATGATACTTCTAATAGTCACCCTTCATTTTTAGGCAATAAAATTCAGCAGGCTTTCTTCCATAACAATAGGTTGGGGTTTCTAACCTCTGACAATGTGTCTATGAGTCAGACTGGTGAATTTTTTAATTTCTATCATGTCTCAGCTTTGACACTAACAGATGCTGATCCTATTGATATTAACTGTTCAAGTATTAAGCCTGCGGTATTACATGCAGTTATACCTACAGCACAAGGTCTAGTTCTTTTCAGTAAGTCTCAACAGTTCATCATGATTTCTGATGATCAAGTGCTTACACCTACTACAGCAATCATTCGTGGTATTTCTAATTACGAAATGGATCCTGATATTGATCCAGTGGATGTAGGAAGTAACTTAGCTTTTGTTAGTAAGACTCCTGGATACTCTCGTATATTCGGTATGCAGACACGTGGTTCTCAAGAGAACCCTATTGTTATAGATATCAGTCGTGTTGTCTCTGAGTGGGTTCCAGACACCGTTGAGAACCTTATAACTAGTCCTGCTAATAGCTTTATAGCTTTATATGGCCCTACGACTAACTATATCTGGTTCTATCGTACATATAATAATGGACAAGAAACACTCTTACAGGCTTGGTATCGATGGTACTTACCAGGAACAATACAACATGCAGTAGTAAATAATGATCGTATGTATTGTGTTGTTAAACAAGGCGGTAAAAATATACTGTTAACAGCAAGTCTTACTCAAACTCCTGAAGATCAGATTTTAGTCAACAGTGATGGTCAGCAGATTAATCCATATATGGATATGTATGCAGTAGCATCTTCTGTTAGTTACGATTCATCCACTAAGGTATCTAAGTGTTATTTACCATTTAGTGATATTGCCACACTTTCTCCAGTCCTTGTTATTAAAGGTACAGGTACAAATAATTTTAATGGTGTAACAGAATCTGGATTTACACTTAGTCCTGAGCGTGGTACAGACAGCACTGGTGACTACTTTATCGTACCTAATAAAGATCTAAGCCCACTTGCAAGTGATGTAATCGTTGGTTATAAGTTTAACTTTGATGTTCATTTGCCAACCATATATTTTAATAATGATCCACAAGGTGCGTTATCAGACTTCACTGCAAATGTTACCCTTGCTCGTTTAAAGTTTTCTGTTGGTTTATCTAGTGGGCTTGGTTTCAAAATTAAAGCAAAAGGATTAGCGGAGTGGTCTGATGTTACACCAACGCTAGATGCTAACTATTACTTAGCAGATGACGTACCACTAGAAGAACAAAACGTATTTACTGTACCAATTCATCAGCGATCAGAAAACGTTTCTGTCCGTCTTTATAGTGATACACCCTTTCCAGTATCATTAATTTCAATGGTATGGGAAGGAAATTATTCACCAAGATTTTATAGGAGGACTTAAATATGGATCCAGGAACGCTACTTGCAATTGGATCTACTATAGCGGGTATAATTGGTGCAAACCAACAAAATGCATCAGCAGAGGCTGCAGCAGAAGCACAGCATCAGCAGGCACTGAAGCTTTATGACCATGATTGGGCTATGACCTTACGTAGCCATGACTTTGCTGTGGCTGATTTAGGCGTTAGAATAGAAAATGACAACAATGTCAAAGCTTTTAGAGAAGCAAATGCTATCCAGAAGTGGAATACACAGATGGAAATAAGGGAGTATGAACATAAGAACCGTGTTGATGCGTTCAATAGATCTGAAGATATCTTTGAACAGCAAATTCAAGTCAACACTTTTAGTTCTATGCTCGCCCATGATGAAGCAAATAAATTCTTTGAAGAACAACAAATTGCTAATAATTTTGCTAAAGAAGGTCTTACAAGAGATTTGTTTAAAGCTTTAGATAATAGTGATTTTGCGAAGGCTGAGATTGAGTTAAATAAACATACTTCTATTCAGGGAGCCGCTACCAAAAGGCGTGAAGCTGAACTGCAATACCAAAGTAAACGTAAGGAACTTGGTTTTAAGTCTCAATCCAATATGATTGAGCAGCTTCAAAATGAAGGTAAAGCTAAATCGAGAGGTACTGGACGTAGTGCTGGTAAGAGTATTCAAAGTGCCATGATGCTGGCTGGTATGCAGCAAACTCAAATTGTTGAAAATATAGCTGATTCTAAGCAACAATTTAAAATTGCTTCTACAGCTATTAATCAAAACATGATGGCAGAGATTAATGCAGGAGTTTTAAAGACTGCTAATCTAGAAAACGTAATGGAGTATAAACGGCAAGAACATAATCAAGGTCTACGTGAGTTACAAGCATCTATGGATAGTGCTCGCTATAATCTAAACTCGACAAGAATGAAGATTAATCTTGATAAGCAAGTTGCTGACTTACGTGCTAATGCTAATCGCATGTTAGAGCCCACTATTGGACCTGAGATTCCTAGACCTATCAAAGAACCTGAAATTAATTACTTGGAACCACTTGATCCTGTGAAAGGTCCTAAGCCTGTTAAAGGTGCCCCTCAAACAATTTCTGCATTCACCACCATGGCAAATGCGTTGAGTAATCTAGCTGATTTTGATTTTTCAACGCCTTCATCACCCAAACCAAAAAATTAAATGTCTAAATTCAAAGGGTACGCCCAATCAACTGGATTTAAAAATATACAAATACCTGACACTTCTAAAAGAATTCTGGATGAAGGCAATCTTACGTTAACACGTATGAAAGAAGTCTTCCGGATTGAGCAGGAGAACGCTGAAACATACATCCGTGCTTTACAAGATAAGTACAGGATGGAAGGAGAGCAAAGAGATAAAGTCTTTAAGCTGGAAACTGAAAACTTGGGTGCTGTACGCAGCGCCATGGTCAGAAACGCTCAGACTATTAATGATAATGCTAATATAAAAACTCAACAAGTTAAGCAAACATTTGATGCTTTAGCTTCATTAGCTCCTATAGCAGCTGAAACCTCAAAAAAAATTTCACAAAAAATTTATGACAGCCAGGTTAAGTCTGGAGAATTGTTTGCTGCTGAGCTTTCGATGTACGGAATCAGCATGGCTGAAGCTGAGTACGTCAAGAATATGGATCGTGCATTCATTGCTAACGATTCTAAATATAAAGCTATTGAAGATAAGCTGTTAGCCTCAGGCGCTGGTAACAATGTTATTGAGCGCATACGGTCTATGAATTCATCTACCTTCTATGGTCTGAAGAAGACCATGTTGGTAAATGCTGGGGATCAGTATGCTGAACTACTGCCACAATGGGAAGCAGCGGATCTTCGTAATGTAGACGGTACTTCTGTTGGTATTAGTCTTGGTGAAGCTAGGTTAATTAAGCAATATGATAACCTTGTTGTTGCACAAGATGCTAGAAATAAGTCTAGATTTATATCTGATTATGGTGGGGCTGATGATAAGTTTGTAAAAGCATATCTTTATCCTGCTATTGAGTCTGTCGATAGACATGAAGCGCGTCAACGTGGTGCTCAGCGTGCAAAACAACTAAAAGATGAACGTAATATTCAAGAAACCCAAGATATTGCTACTGCTTTTAAGCATCGTGGTGTTCCGGGTCTTATGGATTATATGGCCAATCACCCCCTCAAGAAAAAAGCTCGTCAAGGAGTCATCAGCACTTTGACTCAGATGGCTAAATCTGGAACTCTTGGGGATGGTACTCCTGATAGCCAACTAACTGTATTACGTGCTTTAAGGAGAGCACAGGTCTATTTAAATCCTGGTGGACCCGGAAAGTCTTTTGATGATTTATATGGTAAAGGTTCAAAATTAGATGAGCTTGCAGAACTTGAGGACGCCATTAAAGATAAATATAAATCCGAAGTTCGTGACATATCATTTCTTCAGAAGCAACATATTCAAAAGCAATCTGATGACTCTTATAAATACCTGCAAAGTGTTGATCAGCTACCTAGGCAGGTTGTAATGGAAACTATTGAAAAGCTTAAACGTGTAGGAGCTGATACTAGTCGTCATGCAAGCTTACTTTCAACGACTGTTGAAGGACAAATGGAGCAAGCGGAGGCTGTTTGGTTACAAGGTTTAGCGGATGCAGGTGAACTTCAATCACAACATTTACAAGGTGTCTTTGGTATTAATAGGAAGAAATTTCAACCTATGGTAGATGCTTGGGAAGCTCAACTAGGTGAGCTACCTATCCCTGATAAGGACATTAGAGCTACTTTTAGAGATCAACTGATGGGAGCACTTAATGAACAAAGTTACGAAAAAGCAAAAGGTGATGGCACCTTCAACTTAGCTTTAGCTGATGCTCATAACATGTATAAAGCATTCCTGAAAGAGGAGTTTCAACAGGCCACCGGTCTTTCTCCAGACATACAACGTAAAGCACTTGATTATGTATCTGGTCATATCAGAAACTATGAAAATCCTACCAGTAAGTTTTATGTACGTCCTCAATTAGGAGACGATAATACTGAAGGAAGTAAAGGTCCAGCTTATTTCGCTAAGTATAGACAAGGCGACTCTCTATATGAAGAGCCTGATGCAGTAATTATTGGCTCAGATGAAAGGCTAAAACTAACTAATAATCCTGAACTTTTGCAGAAAGGTAAATATATCAGTGATTCATTCCTAGGACTTATTAAGCAAAAAATTAAACGAGGACAACCTAT
>NHEP01000087.1 GCA_002171515.1 bacterium TMED88
CTTGCACGGATGTAGATATGTTTGACCCTTCTGGTCAGAAATTGTTAGACTTTGCCTCGTTAAAATCAGAAATTACTAGTGCAACTGGTATTGCAAGTCCAACCTATTGTGTATCTGAATCGTATTTTCAAAATACAACCAGGTTTGTACAAAACAGCGACCAAGGATATTGTCGATTAAATAATATATCGTATGGTAAATGCACTTCCTCATTTGTAGATGCATCAAATTGTGAATGTGGTGCAACTATTTGTTCTGTGGAAGAATATTGCCATGTCAAAGATTATGGCACAACAGTCCTACACGAATGTCATTCTTGTACAGATTCGTTGAGTCCAACCCCTGAAAAATGTTGCCAAAAGGATGAATATTATGTCAACGGCATATGCAAAGCTGATTGTGTCGAACATTGGGCGTGCAAATACAATCAAATGGCTCAATTGGGTTCCACAGACCATTACATGATGAATGGTATTCAGTTTTTAAAAGGTACTGGTCCTAAACCAGAATTGTTTTGTACCGATAGTTGCTGGAATCCATTTACTAGTACATGTGAATCTTGTGATACATGCATAGCAAATGCTCCTCATCAAAATCCAATTGATATACTGCGTGAATCCAAAATTGGCGGTTACCATTACATAAAAGATGACGGTACATTTAGTTTTGATGATTCGGACAACGAAATTACGTTCGTGCGTTTATGCCAAGATACATCCAATACGATCGATAACAGCGAATATGCATTGAGCGTGGCAAGTAAGGTGGTACACGAGAAAGTAGATTTTATTCGCACCGATAAATCTGCCCAAGCAAACCCAAGTAGTGCGTGTGGTGAAAGCTGTGGTCGTACATGCCCAGCCACCGTAGATGGTGTGCCATGTTCAGGCAATGGTGTGTGCAATAAAGATTGTTCTTGCTCTTGCTTCACGTTGGATTCCGATGAAAAATATATATTGACAAATGTCGAGGGTGTAGGATTTCAAGAAATTCCAGACTTTACCGTAGGATCGGCGATGGTATTCAAAAGCCCGTATCGAGGCAACGATTGTTCAAAAACCTGCCCTGGATGGGAAGAAGGAATGGTTCCAGCAGATGTGGAATTAAGTGCAGCAGATAAACAATTTATCATGGGAGAATTGATTTGCTCAGGACATGGCACATGCTTAGTAAATAATGAAGGCGAACCACAATGCCAATGCGAAACGGGTTATATCAATGGGGTGAACTCGAATTGCGAATTTAAATGCCCTGGAGATGGTTGTTCGGGGCATGGTGAGTGTGCAGTTTCTTTACAAGGTACATCCGAAATCTTTATTGAAAATTTATTTTTGGAAAATGAATTTAACGGGGAGGTAACTAATACAATTATGCAAAAAGCATACGAATTGTATCCTAGTAAATCTACGTACGATAATCTAAAGTCTACGTATTACGCGCTGCCTGAGGCAGTGGAAGATACAACAGAAACGGAATTTGCTAGTGTAAAGTATTTGTCGAAATGTCCCAGTTCACATCCGTATCCTTATCACAATGGTAAATTTTGTTGTGTCTTCCAAACCGTTGCGAATGGCACCAGTATCAATAAACGATCGGCAATATCTGAATGTTCTGTAAATAATAGGATAGCATGTCCAATGAACGCTTACTTTGTTAATAAAGACTCTACAATAGAAGACACGTTAAGGGCGCGTTTAGGGTTAGATTATGTTGGCACTCAATTCATTGATCCTACAAAACCAATGACAACTTCAAGTGTATGTAGTAGTAGTATTCGTACGGTAGAAGAAGATGCATTGTGTGCTGAAGAAGCGCGTGTGATTGCATTGAATACATTTTCTGATAATCCAGCTCATTACACCTGTGATCCAAAAATAGCATTATTATCGATGCGTAGAAATCAAAGACCGTATTATGACCCGTTGAGTGTATTGCAATTGGGTGCAGGCCAAACCGAGAATGTCATGTACTCGTACAACGATGTGTTTTGCTCCAATATTGTAGCAAGTGCGAGAAATCTAAATGGGTTGACGTTGGATGAGCAGCCTCAACCGATTACCTTACTAGAATGTGCAACATGCACATGCCAACAAGGTGCTAAATCAGGTTTCTGGGATAATGTTATATGCGATGAGTGTAAGTTTGGATTTTTTGGTGAGTCGTGCAGCGGGATGTGTCCAGCAGTTTGTGGATCGGTCAGTGTTGGTAGCACCGAGCTATTTTACGAAGCCTATCAACGTCGAATTGGTTCCACTTTACCGTGTGATGAACCCGTAAACGATAATAGTGCTTTTTATTACAGCTGTCCATCAATTGACAATTTACGGGACATTTTAAATGCACAAGCTGTAACTTGGGATGATTTGTATCAACGGTCAGTGTATTGCAACGATGGCAGGAATAGCCCTGGATCGTGTCTCTCATGTAATTCTCCATTGATTGGTTCATTGGATATTCGTTTGGATGAGCCGCGTGAATCCTGTTATCGATTAACATGTCCTACCAACATGGATTTCTTTCAACGTGTAAATCGTTTAGAAGATACATTTTCTATTAATTTAAATCTTGCCATTTATTACAGTAATATCGAATTTCAATTGTACGGGAAAGATTTTGGTCAAGCCTACGACACGACAGGAAACAATGGATTAACTTTACTTACACCGATTGATCCCTATGAAGCTTGTCCTACGGGTTCCTTTGTATCGGAATATCACTATTGTTGTACCGACTCTACTAAAGTAACGAATTACGAAGCATTAAATCTACGCGGTTATTTTGTAGAAAAACATGATGCAGTAGAACTGTCTATACAAGACTGTGCAGAGGAAGCATTAAGTTCTGCTACGTATACGATAGGAGGCGCATCTGTACAATTAGGCCCGTATCGAGAAACGTCAAAGGGATTGTTTGCTCACGATGGGCAATGTCATATATTTAGAGGATTTGAATCGTTGAATTTGTTGTATGTTTATGATTTAACAATGGCGCAACGCAGTTTATTTATTAAAAAAGTTGGTGCTGGTTTTACAGCGGATACATCGTATACGATTTATCGGGCATACGAAACATGTCCCTCTGCAACAAGTCGTGTATTTCAAGTATGGGATGGGACTTTGGTTTCGTCTGCCACTACGAATACTATCTCCACCTCTTATGAATTGGGTTGCGAGTTCAATAATATTTATCCTACGTATTTTTCAGAAGCCAGTGATGACATTATTGATGGTGCATTAGTTGGCAGTTCAAAGGATCCGTACACAACAGGAGGAGAAGCAATATTGGATGTTATCAACGTGATAGAAAGAGATCAATGTTTAACATTATTTTATGAAAAATGCACAGAAGGTCATCTTACAAATATACAAAATCCTTTTTTAACCTATTATGCATTTATGAAAGTGCATGAATATTTAGAAACACAATTCCCTGATGGAGCGGACCAATCTGGTAAATGTAACATTGATATGTTTAAAGGCAAGCTCTGGTGTCCACAATGCCCGCGTTGTGAATACAGTGGATCAATACCAGGAGTCGATTTTGAATTGGTTGGGTCCAAATGTGCGTATGGAGCTTTCCCATATTGCAAATCCAACAGCTCATGTACAACTGGTCATTGGAGAGAAGATGGAACGTGTGAACATGCTGTTGAAAGTCGTGCATATAATTTATACGATGCAACACGTCAAACTGTCGCGTTTTTTGACTACACCAGTACATTGATGGGAACGCATACGGTAGATGAATGTGCGGAAGTTACGTACACCGCAAATACATACCAAGGCATCTTTGTCATGGACAATTGCGGAGAGTTAAGTTGTCCTTGTTACAAAATCAACACAGTAAACGATGATACTATTGTAGGAGACCCATCTAAATACATGTATCAACTCAACTACAGTACGAACAATGGCATTAATGTGTTTGAAGAATACATCCATACGTTTACAACTGGCAGTGTTTACAATGGTTCGACATTAATGGGTTGGTACGTAGAACGGATGAGGCAAGCCATTCCTGATAAATATCGCTACTTTAAAATACCTGCGTCGAGTAATGTTGTAAGGCATTATGAACAATATTTAGAGTGCACATGTATAGAAGATCCGAATGATGTCGATCATTGCGAAACCTTTGATGTTCGTAGTTGTGTTAAATTCAACCCATTGCAATTTGAATGGGAACCGTTATGGTATACACGAGGATCTACTGAAGTTCCATACGAAGCTCCTCAAAAAGAAGTTAGTGAACTAGAATTTCATGATGAAAACGGACAAGGAGCCGTACTACGGACAAGCGCGACATTAAAAGCAGCCGTGGATATCATTGAAAATGCAATTCCAGATACGTGCACTGAACCACGCCTTGACTCCTACGATGTGATTCCAAGTTTAAAAATATACGATGCACCTGATTTGGAATGTGGAAAGGAAACCGTATGCAGCTGCGATGATGAACCTTTTGCACCGACTTATTATGAAGTGACGAGTGGGGCACCTGCTGAGTTGTACGTGGAGGTGACGTCTGGAAGTCCAGCGGTACCAGGCAGTCCTGAGTATATGTCGGAAAGTGATTGTGCAGCTTATGGTGATGAAAATGGTATGACATTAGAGGTCAAAACTTGGACAAATTACGTGTCTGGATGCTTCGTGAGTTTTGGCAATTTATATTATACTTTAGCTACTACTTCATATTCGTGCACTGTCGGTGATACATGCATCCAGAAAAGTCCAACAGCCGAAGCCTACGTAACGGAAAGCGAGTGCGAGGCGTATGCTATTGCACAAGGGCTTGGAGACTCCTTTTTAGTATATCCGTATAGTAGTGACCCACAAGGATGTTATCATGTAGGTAACGATTTGAACCGAATTGAATACAATAGTGCGTCAAACACTATCCAATGTGGGAATATTCGAAATGCAAGGCAGTATAACTGCATCCAAAAGCTAGTCATGTCTGGCACCATCGATTACGAACCAGAAGTAATCGTCGATTCGATTGGGAATCAATTGCATCATACAGAATGCATGGAATTAATTGGCATTGCAAATACATACACCTTGAATAGTTGCTACCAAGAAGCGTTGAAGCGATTTAATTTTTACGATGGTGCATATTTCGGGTCGAAAGGTTTATTTGCTGTAGAACGACCACAAATTACGAATCCGCAATACTTTTCCTCTAATGGGTATTTACAATATAATTTTACAACCAGTAACGAATTGACGTGTTATGTGTATCGGGACGTAGATGCAAATGTCATAAACTCCAATGCTTTAAATATTTTAGATACAGATCAAAGCATCTGTTCCAATATTCGAAATACAAAAAAAGGATGTGCCAGATCAAAAAATTTATATGATAATTTAGAAACCAACACAATTGAAGGTGATACGGAGCTATTTACAAATAAATGCAATGAACCAATATTTATTCAATCGTACCGTAGTCCTCATGTGTCGCAAACTGGTACTGTGTTTTCAAAAGTCTCCCCGCAACATGACGGTAAAATAGCTTGTTATGACTATGGTCCATGCTACAGCGTAAATGCATCAGGCATCACCAATACCAAATTTTGCTCTTGCAGGCCAAGTATTTTTACTGAACAATTTCCTGGCCTCTACTATCCAAATTTTCAAGATACGCCATTGCATAATTTGGATGCCAGCGAATGGGGTGTGGTAGGACAGGATTTTATATCGTCTTTTGGATTTTGGACAAGTGTACGAGATAAGGTAGCTGGGGAAGGAGCAGGTGGCATGACAGAAACCGTATTTAAAACGTACGAAAAAGATATCCTAAACATGTGCTACGACGATATGGCGGTGCAAGGCAATGAATTGTTTAAGTTGTCCAATCGAGAATTAAAACAAGACCAATACACAGGATACCGTTTATTATTTGCTGGTGTGCAATGTCCAGCATTTGCAAATTTGCATCAATCATTTAATACGCGTACAAGAGGCCGATTTGCAGCGGACATCTGGACAGCAGATGACCCCAAAAACTTTCATGGACAAACGTTGAAAGGATCTGGGCATACGTTACTGCAAAAAATACATGTGACAACGCAAGGTAGTCAATATTATGAACAAGTCTCTGGAAGTCCTGATGGCAGTGTCTCGGAGGCAGAATGCGAAGCATATGGGTTAAGTATGGGAGATTCAGATGGATTAACTAAATTAAGTGATGATCATATATATATCCAGGGTTATCCAGTCGGTTGTTTTAAAAGAACGTCAGGGTATTTGTGGAGTTCAGGAACGGGTGATGGAGCGTTGTGTACAACAACGAATGCTTGCATCCAACGCCGCTTCCACGGTGGCGATTTAAATTATATTTTTGGAAAAGCACTGTTCATGCTTGATTATCGGCAAGTGGACATGTCCAGTCTCTACTTTGGTGATCCAAATTATGGCACCCCCGTACTTGGCACCGAGATACACCCTATTCCGTACGAAAGTGTGATCAAATCCTACTGCGATGCTGGGGAACAGCCGTATAAAAGGTTTGGTCCATGCGTAAACTTGAAAGGTAGTCGCGTGAATGGCAAGATATACATGAAACATTTTCATGACAGTGATCATTATAAAGTAAAAGAGTTGAAAACGTGGAACAGTAAAACTTCAGATGAGTATTACGAGGTAGAGTCAGGGGCACCTGATGGATCGGTGAGTGAAGCTGAATGCGAAGCTTATAGCAGTAATTGGGGTGGACAAGTAAGTCTTTCAGGTGAAATTAAAGGATGTTACATCATACCTGATACAGGATTAATGTATTTTAATACAAACACCACAAGCACTGCATTATGTTCTTTAGGTGCACGCGCTTGCATCCAAAAACTAGAAGTCAGCGTTGAAGGCGATGTCCTATTGGAGCACGATACCGTTATTTTAATCATCAAAGATGGAAAATACTTTGCTGTCAACAATTTCATACCCGTAACGACTGCCACCATTGAAAAAGATCGCTTTCAAATGTACACGCACACCTATAATGCAAGAGCAGCCATACGCGAACCGATGTTTACAAAAAATTCATTTTACGATTCGCACACATGTGCCCCACATGGAGCTACTGTTAATCCTCGGATAAATGCACCAGTACAAGAAGTCACCGATGCCTTCCTCTTTATGCGACCACAGAACGAAGCCATTGTAAAACAAGGCACTTGCCAGCCGCAACAAAGTGCCGATTCAACCGACTCATGGGGAAACATGGCAGTATGTGAAGATTTAGCAGCTGCACAGATAAATGGTGTGAGCTATGCGCCATCATGCAGCTGTCCTATCGGGTTTGCAAATATGCGCTACATTGATTACAATCAACCATGGTCACTGCACGGAGGATGCTCCAGCATTGAAGGGGATTACAAAGGTGGATTTATTGATTACAAACCGTGCAATGGCATTGGAACATGCTCAGTCTATTTGGATACACCGCAATGTTGTGGCTACGATATTGTGACATGTGATGCACGATATAAAGGAAGATGTGTTGACGCAACTGGCAAACCAAAATTAGACACCTTGGACCATCAATTTTGCAATCGACCATTTGCAGGTTGCTCCAAAAAGCAACGCAATGGGTTAGCGATTGACGAAGACAATATTGAATGTGGTGGGCCAACCGCCGTAGAAGATACGTTCAATGGAATGACAGAGGAATGGGTAAAAATTGCCGACTACGTAGAGGAATCTCGCACCACCAATGACGCAACAGACGAAATGCAAGGTGTGGTGTACGTGGATGGCAAACCCAGAGATGCCATGCGATCCAATTACGCTATTTTAACGAGTGGTTGTTATGCATGTACCGATGGTCGCTACAATGCAGAGGAAGGTAAAGTTGAATGTCGAGGATGTTTTGAAGGTAAATACAGCGTGAATACAAAAAACCCATGGACGATTCCACCTACACAAAATAATGGGTATTTAAAAAGTGATAGAGGCGAAAAGGTCTACGAATACGAATGGTGGAAAGTTAATGGATATCCAACGGAAGGTGCAACTTGGCATGAA
>NHEP01000088.1 GCA_002171515.1 bacterium TMED88
AACCACGTATGGATCTCGAAGCCCCGGCGGCATCCGAGGCGGCAACTCCGCGCTCGGCCTGGCACAGCCAAAGAAAGACGTGAGCGCCATGGCCAAGATGACGACCGTCGGGCAAAACCTCGCGCGGGCCCGTATCATTTCGTTTTCCATCCTCTTCGTTCCGGAGTGCAGCCGGTCTCTATCGACCATCGCTCAATCCATTTTCTTTCATTTTATAGAGCAGCGCCTTGTAACTGATCTGAAGACGCTGGGCGGCTTCCTTGCGATTCCAGCGAGTTTGGCTCAAAACCCGTTCAATCACTTTTTTTTCAGCCATCTGGGAAGCTCGCTTCGAAATTGCTTTCAGGTCCACTCCAGCCCCATTCGCGAGATCGGTCCCAATGCTCGCGAGATCGAAAACATCGGTCTCAGCCGTTGGCTCAGACCGTCGAACCTCTTGACTCTGAATCTCTTGAACCACTGCTTTTTCATTCCCTAAGACGACCATTCGCTTGATCATATTCTCCAGCTCGCGGACATTTCCGGGCCAGTGATACGAGAGCAATACCTGCATCGTCTCTTGGGAAAGACCCCGAATCGGCTTACCGTACTGCTCGCTATAGATACTGAGAAAGTGCTCAGCCAAAAGCGGAACGGCGTCAATTCGGTCACGTAGAGGCGGGACTAGGATCGTCACCACGTTGAGCCGATAGTATAAATCCTCTCTGAATTCGCCTTCACGGACGGCTTTTTCGAGGTTTCGATTCGTCGCCGCAATAATCCGCGTATCGACCTTGACATCTGCCTCTCCGCCGAGCCGAGAGAACTCTCCATCCTGAAGCACCTGAAGCAGCTTGGCCTGCAGGCCAGGGGGCATCTCGCTGATTTCATCGAGAAAGATCGTGCCCCGGTTTGCATACTCAAATTTTCCGAGTTTTCTCTTCTGGGCGCCTGTAAAAGCACCCTTTTCAAATCCGAAGAGTTCGCTCTCTAGCAATTCAGATGGCAAGGCTGCGCAATTCACTTTCACGAAGGGCTGATCGCAGCGATCACCCAATTGATACAAAGCGCGTGCAACTACTTCTTTGCCCGTCCCGCTTTCACCCCTCACCAAAACCGTGATGTCCGTGTCTGCGACCTGCTCAATGATTTCACGAACCTCCTGCATTTTCGGGTTGTCACCCCCAAACAGCAGGCCGTCCACTTCGCTTCTCACTCGTCCCCGAAGGTTGACGACCTCCTCTTTGAGCGCGTGGTTTTCCAAAGCCTTTCGAAAAGCTAGATCAAGCTCTTCGACCTCAAAGGGCTTTCGAAGAAAGTCCGAAGCGCCGAGACGCATGGCTTCAACAATGGTGCGCGACTGACCATGGCCGGAGAGCATGATGACCGGAACCTCAGGCATCCGCTGCTTGAGACGCCGCAGCGTCTCAAGCCCGTCCAATCCGGGCAGAATCGCGTCCAAGGTGACGAGGTCGGGGCGAGTCTCATTCAATTCTTCGAGGGCCCGCTCACCGTCGCCGGCGGCCATCACATGATAGCCCTGGCGGGATGCCAAAACCTGAAGATATTCCCGAATACCGGGATCGTCATCGATGACCAAGACTCTTAACTGCTGACTCATTCGCCGTGTTTATCCGCTCGCTCAATTGGCATTAATGTGGAGTGGGACCCGGCCCGGCCAGGAGACCCGCTCGGTTCGACCCCGATGCCCCCAACCGACGGCCCTTTTCGGAATGGCCCCCTGAGGAGGCCGCCCCGATTTGACTGGACCCTGCAGGCCGCCGATGTACCACCTAAAAAGACCGTATGTAAAAATATACCCGTTAGTGCCCGAAAAGTTCCCCATTGGCTGAAAGGTCCATTTATCGTCACTAAAATGGACAAACTGTTCCGTTTTAATCTCAAATCATCGCCGCCTGAGAATGGGTGCTTAAAGACCCACTGCTTACCTTCGGTTCAAGATTTCAAGCCAAGGCCCGAGGAGATGGAGTAGAGCTTAAGGTCGGTCGACCGGCTCTTGATTTACGCAATGCCCATCGCCCCCCTCGGGAAGAATGTCTACTCTGGGCAGTGAACCGACGAGGCAAATCGCCCGTCCAAGAAGCGAACGGGTCAATCCGTAGGTCCCCGGGGTCCACCCGGCTCGACCGAGCGGAAGGAGCAAGGTCCAATGTCGAGGTCGGGAGGCAAACAGCGCAGCAGACCGCTTCGTTCCCTGGTCGTCGCTGGCGCTCGACCGAATTTCATGAAGGTCGCTCCGCTGCTTCGGAGAATGCATGCGCGCGAGGATTTTGAACCCATCTTGGTCCACACCGGGCAACACTACGACGCGGTGATGTCCGATGGTTTCTTCCGTGACCTCGGCATTCCAGAACCAGAGTTCAACCTCGGCGTGGGATCTGGAAGTCACGCGGAACAGACAGGTCAGGTGCTGATCAAGATCGAACAGTTGATCCTCAGGCAGGCCCCCGATCTCATCCTCGTCGTCGGCGACGTCAATTCGACCTTGGCCGCCACATTGGCCGCCGTCAAGCTGAACGTCCCCGTCGCCCATGTCGAGGCGGGACTGCGATCCGGAGATCGGCAAATGCCCGAGGAAATTAACCGGATCATGACGGACTCTGTATCGACATGGCTCTTCGTGACCGAAGAAGCAGGACGCATCAATCTTCTCAACGAGGGCGTTCCGGAATCCAAAATCCATTTTGTCGGAAACGTGATGATCGACACTCTATTGGATCATCTAGAGCGGGCCCGATCATTGGACAATATCCTCGAGCCCCTGCAGGTCACACCGGGAGCCTATGCGGTCCTCACACTTCACCGCCCCTCGAATGTTGACGATCCGGATCGGCTGAAAGCTCTCTTCGCAGCCCTGGAAGAGCTTCACCAAGAAGTCCCGATTGTGTTTCCCATCCACCCTCGGACCCAGGCTGCGATTGAAACTCAACTCGGCGGAGCCTCCCCGAAACTCCAACTAAGTCCGCCGCTGGGTTACCTTGAGTTCTTGCGGCTGATGGCGGACGCCCGTCTCGTCCTCACGGATTCAGGGGGCATTCAAGAGGAAACGACAGTGCTCGGTGTTCCCTGCCTTACACTCAGAGAGAATACGGAGAGACCCGTCACCTTGGAGGAGGGAACCAACACGATGGCGGGGAGCAATCCGGAAGTCGTTAAACAATGTTTCCGTGACGTCATCGCTCATGGCGGAAAGCAGGGCAAAGCCCCCCCGCTGTGGGATGGTCGAGCCGCAGACCGAATTTTAGACATTCTGGCCGGTCAACCCTGGGGCGCTTCATGACCGAACAAGCCCTGCCTCCGAAGCCGGACCTTCCCTCTGACCCATCGCGGTATTCAGCCTGGCTTGCCCTTGGCTTGACGCTGCTTCTCGGACTCGTTTACTGGCCCATCTTGGACGCCATGGTTCACCACTGGAGCATCGACCCCGATTATTCCCACGGCTTCCTGATCGTTCCCCTCGCCGTCTATTTCGCCTACGAAAGAAAATACGACCTTGAGAAGGCACCCATCTCCGGCAGCTGGTGGGGGCTGGTCCTCTTGGTGGCGGGCCTTGCTCTTCTTTCCATTGGGCAGCTCGGAAGCTTGCTGACGCCTTTGAGAGCTGGCTTTGTCGTGAGCCTAATGGGTTTCGTGCTCCTCATGCTGGGCTGGCCGATTTTCCGGATCCTGTTTTTCCCCATGAGCTTCCTGCTGCTTATGGTCCCCCTCCCCCAGTCCCTGGTCAATACGATCGCCTTCCCGCTTCAACTGGTCGCGGCCAAATGGGCCGTCGCCTCGCTGCAGCAAGTCGGTATGCCCGTATTGTTGGAAGGGAACATCATCCACCTTCCTCAGGGCGAGCTCTTTGTGGCCGAAGCATGCAGCGGATTACGCTCCTTGATGGCCCTGCTCACCCTGGGCATTGTTTTCGCGCATTTTTTCAGAAAGGGAAAACTGCTTGAGCAGATTTTCCTCGTCGCTTCGACGATTCCCATCGCGATCTTTGTGAACGCGTTCCGAGTCGCCCTGACGGCTTACCTCGCTCACTCCTACGGATTTGAAGCAGCGGGAGGGTTCATCCACGAATTCCAGGGACTCATTACGTTTTCGCTGGCCTTTTTCATGCTCCTTGGCGAGGCCTCGCTGATCGATCGAATCAGCCAGCGCTTACGGGCCCAAGCCGGCTCTAGCCATCACACCGAACCGGGGCGTTAATCATGATTTCGCGATTCATCATTGCCTTACTTTTTGTAGGGCTCAATCTGTACGTATACCGTTACTTCGCGACGGAGGACTACAAACCACCCCGCGAAAACTTCGCGGAGTTCCCGCTCCAAATTGAATCCTGGGAATGTCGTCAATCGCAAGAAATGACCGAAAATGTGCTCGACAGACTCGGCGTCACGGATTATCTGCTCTGTGATTTCCGAAATACCGAAGACTCCACCCTGGCCAACGTCTATGTCGGCTATCACGCATCACAAACCCGCAATGTCGGGGGAAAAGAAAATATGATTCACCCTCCCGAGCACTGCCTTCCGGGCAGCGGTTGGGACATCATCGCCAGCGACGTCGTCTCCCCCGAATGGTTCCCCAGCGGAGAAATCAAGCGAGTTGTCATCGCCAAGGGCAATCAGAGAAGCCTCGTCTACTTTTGGTACCAATCTCGCGGGAGAGTCATTGCACGAAATCATGAAAAAATTTTCTACATGTTCCTCGATCGCGCCAGCAGTCGCCGAACCGATGGCTCTCTTGTTCGGTTCACGATTCCGATTGTTCGCGGCGACGAGGAGGGTGCGGAAGAAACTTTTCGAGAGCTCGTCCAGCAGATTTCTCCGCTTCTTCCAGACTACGTACCCAACTAATAGACGGATAGACGGACGGGAACGCCACCGTGCGAATTCTCTTCATTAGCCATTACTTCCCCCCTGAAGTCAACGCGCCCGCGAGCCGGACGCATGAACACTGCCGGCAATGGGTTGCCGATGGTCACGAAGTCACCGTCATCACGGGAGTTCCCAACCATCCTTCCGGACAAATCTTCCCAGGCTTTCAGAATCGTTGGATCCAAGAGGAAAATGTGGATGGCATCCGGGTCCTGCGGACCTGGATGCTGCTGACGGCCAACTCAGGCTTTTTGAAGCGAATCCTCAACTACGTCCTTTTCGGCCTGACTGCAGCCTGGGCATCACGGCGAGTCAAAAATCCAGATGTCGTGATTGCGACCAGTCCCCAATTTTTTTGCGGCCTGAGCGGAGCTCTCGTAGCCCGAATCAAGAAACGCCCGTTCATTCTCGAAATTCGCGACCTGTGGCCCAAATCGATCGTCGAGCTCGACCAGCTCGGCGAAGGCCCGGCCCTTCGGCTGCTCGAATTTTTGGAACGTTGGATGTACCACTCGGCTGACGGCATCGTGGTCAACACACAGGCTTTTATCGATCACATCGCAGCCACGGGTGTTCGAAAGGAACGGATTGAGCTCATCTACAACGGCATCGACGCGAACCGCTTCCAGCCTCGTCCTCCAGACGAAGGACTCAAGCAAGAATTCGACCTTGAGGGCCGAACGACAGTCGCCTATATCGGGACGCTCGGCCTCGCTCACGGATTAGCCGCCGTCATTGAGGCAGCTGATGCATTGCGGAGCGATAAAGAGTTCCTATTTCTTTTGATTGGCGGCGGTGCAGAAAGCGAGCGGCTCCAAAAACTCATTACGGAGCGTCAGCTCTCCAACATTCGCCTCATCGGCTTGCAGCCTCGGGAGCGGATGCCAGCGTGGATCGCAACAGTCGATATTCTCTTAGTGTGCCTCCGCGATTTACCGGTCTTCGAAACTGTGATCCCTTCTAAGATTTTCGAATTCTTAGCGCAAGAGCGACCTGTGATCGTGACGGCGAGAGGCGAAATCGCACGCATGGCGCGGGAATCCGACGTAGCCCTCGTCACTGAGCCCGAAAGCCCGGAGGCACTGACTCGGGCGATCCAACAGATTCAAGATCAACCCGACGAAGCGCAACGGCGAGCCACCTTGGGCCGCCAATGGGTTCAAGAAAATTTTGTGCGAGCAGAACTGGCCCGTAAAATGCTCCGGTTCGTTCAAGCAACTCTGGAGATGCGCTCATGATTCCCGTTGGATTGGCTCGTGGCCCAGGCCACTATGAGGGTCTCATAGCCCCATGGAACCCCAGCCGTGTCCCTGAGTTGCCTGAGTTTGAGCAACTCAACACGACCGCAGCCCATAATCACGTTTTCGACGCGGTGCGAGATGCCCTCTACGCCCTCGGCCTCGACGCCGAACGATTCGGAAGCACAGAATGGAACCCGCTTTCGAGCCTCGTACCCGCTCAAGGATGCGTCGTCTTAAAACCCAACTTCATTCGACATTGGAATCCCCAGAGCAGGGAATCCAAAAATTATGGGTCAGTGCAAAGCGTCATCACGCACGGCGCGGTGGTCCGCGCCATGGCGGAATACGCTTTTCTTGCAGTCGGCTCTCGAGGACGGGTCGTTTTGGCGGAAGCGTCGCAACAAGACTGCGACTTCGAGAGGATTCGGGAAATTGCGGGACTGGATGCAATCCGGTCCTCTTTTGGGAATCGGGGCCTGGATTTCGAGATCATTGACCTGAGGCGTGAAGCGGTCAACTTTCAGGACGGCGTGATCGTCAACAGACAAGCTCTGCCAGGCGATCCCGCAGGTTACAGGGCGGTGGATCTAGGAGATCGAAGCTTTTTCACGAACTCAGGCCTAGACCCGGCTCGGATGAGGGGCGCCGACTATGACCCTGGCCCCACATCGACTCACCACTCGGCCGGGCGAAATGCTTATTTGCTCTCTGAGACTGTCCTCTCCAGTGATCTCATCATTAATCTTCCGAAGCTCAAAACCCATAAGAAAACCGGAGTCACCCTTGCGCTAAAGAACATGGTGGGAATCAATGGGGACAAGAACTGGCTCCCCCACCATTGCGCCGGAGCGCCCTCGGAAGGCGGCGATGAATTCCCCGGCCACGCTTGGGTGGACCGATCCAGGAGTTGGCTCACAGAAATCGGCCGCCAGATGCTTCGCCGCGGGATCGGCACGCGCTTGATCCGCCTTTATCGACGGACAGAACAGTCCGTCCGAGGCGATGCCTTCATTCGGGCCGGCAACTGGCACGGCAACAGGACGACCTGGAGGATGTGCGGCGATTTGAATCGCTGCGTGTATTACAGCGATGCCGAGGGCTTCCAGTCAGAAGCCCGGAGACCTCTAAAAACCGTTCTCACGGTGCTCGACGGCATTGTGGCCGGAGAGGGCAATGGCCCGCTGGCACCAGAGGACGTTCCCCTTGGGGCCATCCTGGCCTCTACCGACCCGATCGCCGTGGACTTGGTCGCCATTCGCCTGATGGGGTTTGATGAACGCCGGATTCCAAAAGTGTGGCAATCCATTCAGGCCGACGATCTTCGTGTCACGGAAGTCCATCAACCGACCGATGTCATAGTCCATGAACGGAATCTCCAAACCGGCCACATTCGACGGTATTCTCTCGACGAGGTTCATTGCGATCGCGCCTTCATGCCTCATCCAGGTTGGCTGAACGCAATCGAGAGATCGAAAGATCAGCCTGCGGGAGAAACAAAGGCCACCGAAGGGAAATTCGCGTGAAGCAGATCCTGCAAAACGCTCGAAGCGGAGACCTACAACTGGCCGAAGTCCCGCCGCCTGCACTCGGATCCGGTCAGATCCTCATTCAGAACCATTACTCCGTAGTCTCACCGGGCACGGATAAACTCGCGATGTCCTTCGCGCGAAAGTCGCTGCTCGCCAAAGCACGCAGCCGCCCCGATCTCGTCGACCAAGTCATTCGAAAGGTCCGTCAAGAAGGGCCCCTTCCCACCTACCGCTCGGCAATGAACAAGCTCGACGCACCACAGCCCCTGGGATATTCGTCGGCAGGGGTGGTCCTCGCAGTGGCCGATGATGTCCATCGATTCGCACCCGGAGACCGCGTCGCCTGTGCGGGAGCAGGCTACGCAAATCATGCCGAAATCATCGTGGTCCCCGAAAACCTAGTCGCCTTGGTTCCGGAATCAGTCGGTCTCGAACAGGCGGCTTTTGCGACCCTCGGCGCCATTGCGCTGCAAGGCGTGCGAATTGCCGAACCCGGGCTCGGTGAAGTCGCCGCGGTGGTCGGACTCGGGCTGATCGGCCAGCTCACCGTACAGCTCCTTGTCGCCAATGGATGCCGCGTCCTTGGAATCGACCTTGATAAAAGCAGAATCCAAGAAGCCCTACAGCAAGGCGCCGAGTGGGGCGCAAGCCCGGAAGAATTGAAAGATGGATGGGCTGCGGAAGCCACAGAAGGTTTAGGCGTCGATTTTTCCGTCGTCACTGCCTCGGCGAAGGATTCTGGCCCAATTGCTTTGTCGGCTTCACTTTGCCGGCACGGCGGGCGGGTCGTGGTGGTTGGCGCCATGCCTCTGGAACTCGATCGGCGAACATTTTACGAAAAAGAGTTGTCCCTCAGACTCTCGATGTCCTATGGCCCCGGCCGTTATGACCGGCGTTATGAAGAGCTCGGACTGGACTACCCCCTCCCCTTCGTTCGCTGGACTGAGAATCGCAACCTTCAGGCGTTTCTTGCGCTCGTGGCCGCTCAGCGGATTCATCCCGATCAACTCGACACTGCAACGGTCGACTTTCAGCAAGCAGTCTCGGCTTACGAAGGACTCGCTCAAGGCACACAGCGCAGCCTCGCTGTCGTTTTCCAATATGGGGAAACGCCTGACCTGAGCCGAACTCAAAAAACAGGCGGAAGCGCACGCAAGCGAACCGGAGATCGTGTCGGTGTTGGCTTCCTGGGCGCCGGTAACTATGCGAAAGCCGTCCTGCTTCCCGCCTTGGCTGATATAAAGAACGTGGATCCAATCACTCTCGTCACCGGCACAGGACCTTCCGGTCAGCGAACGGCCGAGCGCTTTTCCTTCGCGCAATTTGGCACCGATCCAAAAACAATCTTAGACGACGACCAAATCGATCTCGTTTTCATCACGACTCGCCATAACCTACATGCCCAACAGGCGGTCGATTCGCTCGAAGCCGGAAAGGCCGTATGGCTGGAGAAACCCGTGGGCCTCCAACGGGAACAGGTGCGCACGGTTGAACAGAGCGTTCGGAGGACAGAAGGTTTTCTGATGGTGGGCTACAACCGGCGTTTTTCGAGCCATGCTCGCGCCATTCATGAAACTTTTAGAAATCGTCAATCGCCCATGACGATCCAGTACACCGTGGCGGCCGGGCCGCCACCCCGCGACACCTGGATCACTGATCTTGAGGAGGGGGGCGGGCGGATCTTGGGCGAGTGCTGCCACTTCGTAGATCTCTGCACCTACTTGGTCGGCGAGCTTCCCCATCGAGTTTTCGCGACACATTCGGGCCTCAATACTGAAATCGACGACTCCACGACGATCCTCATGAGCTGGCCCGATGGTTCTGCAGCGACCATTCATTATCTCGCCAGAGCGGCTGGCGATCTGCCAAAAGAGCGATTCGAAGTTTCATGTGGCCAGGTCACGGCGACCTGCGACAACTTCCGACAAACGAGGATTCATGGATCTTCGGGCGGCGTTCGAAAGATGAACCAGGACAAGGGACAAGCCACGGCTCTTGCCGAAACTTTGGCTGCCATCCGCAAGGGCGAGCCATCCCCCATCTCGATCGAGGAAATTCTGAGCGTCTCCGAGACCACTTTCGCGATCCTTGAGTCGCAACAATCCGGCCGAGCTATCCCCATTGGAGAAGAGCCTTGAATTCTCTGCCCGTGAAACTCGCGGGGACCCAGCGGGAGGAATCTCCCTCCCTCAGCCTCTACCACTTCGTCGGAATGGGCTGGCTCGTCTACTGGATGACCAATAGCTATCGGTGGATTGCGGACGTCGCCCCATTTTTCGACTTCTATGTGGTCACCGGTGCCTTCTTGGTCTACTTCGCCATGGTTCGGCCGGTCCAAGTGATCAACATGATCAGTCGGCCCGCCCTCTGGCTCGTGAGCTTAACTGCCCTGATCCCGATCCTGCTGTACCTCACGGCTGCAGATCGCAGCATCTACACGTATCTCGAAATTCGAACACGGATTGTGATGTTTGCCCTGATCGCGGGCTCCGCTCTTGTCATGGCGGATAAAGATGGCCCGTGGCTGCTGCGGCGAGCAGCCCTGATTTCCCTCTCGATCGCGATCTTTGTCAACTTTGCCGAGTATTTCATCGAGAATCCATATAACCGAAGCCCCACCGGCTCGCGCTCAGCGGGCTTTTACGCGGATCCGAATATTGCGGGCGCTGCAATTGGAACCCTCCTCCTCCTCGCTCTTCCTATTCGAA
>NHEP01000089.1 GCA_002171515.1 bacterium TMED88
ATCTTCCCAACCTAAACTTGGATTCCTTTTAAGGACACTTTGCCAATCCATTTCCTTAACCAATTTTAGGTACAAGTGTTTTGTGGTAATTTCTAAAAATCCATTGTAAGTCCTACCCACGTAGGGCTTGTGATTTATAAACTCTACCCTATCCGGTTGAAATAAGGTATTTTTTATTGCCATGGAAACTGCGGTTTTATCACGTCTTTCAAGTGTAAATTGAACCGTTTTACCAACAGGAAACAGATCGATAATCCTGTAGAATATCGAATTGTTCGGAAATTTAACCACGTCTCCTAGGCGCACATATTCTCCAGTCCTATACTTAGAGCTTGCATATAACATAACTTTTCTATGGACCCTTTCCCATATGTCTTTGGACTCCTCGTAGTAGTAAGGAAACGTAGATACCCAATCGTCAACCTTTCCATTTGGATCTAAATGTAATATATCACCAACGTCGATTAACCATATTTCAAATTCATTATTGCCGACACACCGATAAGCGACATTTCCGGGCTTCAGATCGGTGTAAACGAATCGAGAATCCCATAAACAATTCAATATATCAGCTACCTCCATAACGACTTCACTTATGATATCCATTCTTAGATCTTTTAATTTATGTAAATCCCCGTCCATTTTTGGCATGATGATAGATGGGTATCTTGTTTGATTATAGGGACCGCCAACCAGGTGCTCTGTTCCATGGCCATCAATAACTTTGCATGGATTATTTTTCAACATCTGAAAAACATTCTTTTCCTCTTGAAACATTTCATTACCCTCAAAGTTTGATTGGAATTGTTTCAGGACAAACACAATGTCTTTACCATCGATCTTAGTTTTTAACTCATAAAAATTTGCACGACCAGAATTAGTAGACATCGGTGTTTTTTGAAGTCTGTATGCTACAAGGAAGTACTTTGCAAATAATTCATCATACGACATCTTACCTCTTATGTCCATGCCTAAATAACGTACTCGTAGCTGCCTCGTATTGTCATTGAACGCTCGTATTTCCAAACGACGATCATCGGTCTTATTCTCCCAAATTTGATAGACGTCCGGAACTGCATTCGGGTCCGTTGTCTCGTAGTAAAATCGATTAAACTCGTCAACAGTCACCTTGCTGGTGTCTGCTATTGCATTCCCTTCGCAAGGGACCTGCAGCGGTTGGTCACCCTCGTCTAATAACTTAAATTTTTTCCGGATTGGTGGTGGCCCAAATCTTGGCATTTTGTACAGTGGTAGTGAAAGGATATAGTCTAAATTCAATCATCATCCATCCCTTCTTCATAGCACATACGGCCAAACATTGCAAAGGCACAGAACGTAAACCCGAAGAAGAATAAGAATTGTAAAACAACAATAGGAATCATACTTCAAAAGTCATACTTAAAAAGTTATATATATTTCATTTATAAGTGTTTTAAAACATGTTTCAATCCTCATCCATGTGGAGGAACATGCCAACGTGGCAGTACCAGCTTAGCTACTTAAACAAGGACCAGTTTCAAATCAAATGCATCAAGACGCCACTGCCGGTCAATTTAAAAAAGAGAATGCCTTGGAGTGCCTACGATAGCACCCTGGAGCAACTGCTCCGGACCAAGAAGCAAGTCCAAGAGATACCGAAGCATGTTATGCGCGCGGTACACTATAAACCAAAGAAAGAGTTGACGGACTTTAGCGCCAAGAGCATCTCAGCCTTGAGCCAGGCCTGCCCATTCTGGGACAAGCTTTATGAGCATCAAAAATCTGGCGTAGCAAAAGTCGTCATTGAATTTCGCGGGTCTGCGCTGATCGCCGATGAAATGGGTGCTGGGAAAAGTTTCACTGCCTTGGCTTCCGCATGCATTATCCTATCGAGGCAAAAACATGCTCGAATGCTGGTTCTATGCCCAGCTTTCCTCGTGAAGCAGTGGCAGCGCTATGCAACGGAATATCTTCCAGGAATCGACCTTCAGTGCTTCAGCTACGACAAGGCAAAAAACATACACAAGGAATTGAAAAAGGAAAAGTGGCATTTGATCCTGTGCGATGAATCGCATTGTTTAAAAGATACAAAGACAAAGCGGTTCAAGAAGCTTGGAGCCCTCATTCGGAAGGCCAAGTTTAAGCTATTGCTCAGTGGTACACCTTGCGTAAACAAAGCCAACGAGCTGTTTAGCCCACTGAACTTACTGTACCCAAAAGTGTTCAAGGCTTATAAAAAATATTGCTTTCGTTACTACGATATCTTAGCAAGGCGATGCCGTTTGCCAGAGGAGTTGAACATCATGCTTCCTATGTTTGGTTTGATTCGCAGAGAGAAAGCGGAGGTCCTTGATCTACCAAACAAGCACACGCATTGGTGGTATATCGTGGATATGGCAGCTAGAAAATCAGTTGTGAAGTTAAAAAAACGCTTGGAGGCAGAGGATACCAAGGATACGAACATGGCAAAATATTTAATAGGCGAAGCGTTCCATGAGCTGGCTAGTTTAAAAACACAATGCCAGCAATACAAGGATACACTAAAAAATTTGATCTTGAAACGCGAAAGACCAGTTGTATTGTTCTGTGTGCACCTCAGTATCCTTGAACTATTGAATACGCTGTGCGAGGAGTTGCAATTAAGATACGATACTATTTCAGGAGCCGTTTCGATGAAAAAGCGTGACGAAATAGTAACAAAATTTCAAGCCGGTGAAATCGACGTTCTTTGTTGCACTATCGCATCTGCTGGTGTCGGACTAACGTTGACGAAAAGCAGTCATGTGATCATCGCGGAGAGCGATTGGGTGCCAGGTAATTTGAACCAAGCCATTGACCGTGTACACCGAATTGGGCAAGAAAAAGAGGTGCACATTGACCGTGTTTTATTTAGCGATTCGTTGGATGAATGGATCCTGAAGGTCGAGAAGGGCAAGAAGAAAATGCACAAATTATTATTAGCCAAAAAATAATCAACGCAAATTTCTTTGCCAGCGATAGAGTGCTTTGTAGAGCAGTGCTTTTCGTTTGAAATGCATGGCCCGGACGAAACAGGTAAGGGTGAAATGCACGAGAGGTCGCGAGCTGTCAATCATAGTGTCTAATATAATACAATACTTTATTTATATTTTATATTTTAAAATTCATCTCTTTTTGCTGTAAACAAAAATAATGCACCTGCTAGTGCACCACCTGCTAATGGACCAACTGCGTATACCCAAATATCATCATAGTAATCGCGGAAGATTGGTAGTGCTAAACCAACTGCTGGGTTGAATGCACCGCCAGAGATATGGCCTGCTGCTTTGGCTGCAGCCGTGACGGTCAAGCCGATAGCCAAGCCGAAGAAGGAGTTTCCAGCTTGTGCTTTGGTGGTAGCTACGTTCAATACCACGGTTGCTAATGCAAAGGTAAATACAGCTTCTACCAACAAAGCAATACCGACACTGACGTCAGCATGTACTCTTGGGTAGCTGACTTTTTCACCGATATCGTCCAATACCAACATTGGCACTAATGCGCCTAAGAATGCACCGGCAATTTGTGCGACCATGTATAGTAATCCACGCAATAATCCAATTTTACCGCGAATAAATACAGCCAAGGTCACTGCTGGGTTTAAATGTGCGCCACTGATGTGCCCTAAAGCAAATATCATTACAGCTAAGATGGAACCGATGCCAAGTGCATCTGCTCCCATAGCAATAACTGCGGTGAGGAATAAGGTGCCAACTGCTTCTGCTGTCATTTGCTGGTAAATATTAGATTCTGCGGAGTTTGTTTTTGTATTAATGCTACTTAGTAAACCGGCGTTTTCTTCATCGCCTTCTGCTCGTTGTACAATATCAAATCGGTTCATTATTTTTTGTTACTTCGAAGTGCTGGTAATATAGGTATTTTAATTAAAATTTTTCAAAAAAACGTAGAATCTTTTTTTATCTATAAATTATGCATATGTTTTTGTCAAAATATGGGATTACCAATATCTAAAATTGCTAGTTGGCAAAGAGTCTACGGTAGTGATAACTATGCAATCGATGCAGACTGGGAAACCTACAGGACCCTAGATGTTGACCCTTTTACCTTTATTCGGTATAATTTCGGTAGATTTCGGAATGACCTCTATTACTATGGCTTGGAGGAACACCCTTACCGAGATGCAAAAAGCATTTATTTATATGTCGATGGCTTACGACTTATCAAAGCTTCTAGGCCGGAATACGGCGTGTTGGACGTGGAATTTCGAAACGACGAAGTGGCGAATAGTTTTGCAAATGCTTCCGAGGTAGTCCGCGATAATCGTGACACGGGCCGCAAAAAATTCGAAGCTAAATTTCACTTGAAAAATTATTATAAAAGCAAGTATTATTTTACTTGGCCATTTACTCGTTACCTTTTAGTGCATCCAAAGACTGATAGTATTGTCATATAATGCCTCTTGTCGCTTACGATCCTAAAAAATACAATATTGAAGAATTTTCCGTTCAATGTATCCGAGTATTTCAAAGTGATGGTTATTACTTGACAAGGGTCGGGTTGCTTACGCATGCACCAGGTGTGATGTTTGCGTTGGAACACGTGGAAAAAATGGATGATGCCGAATTACACCGGTTAAAGGCGCATTTTTACACGAAGAAGGCGAAAAGCGTTACGTCCGAATTGAATGCGATGAACAACATGATATATTTCCAAGTGTATCTTCAGGATGCACCAAAAGCACATATCTTTTCAAAACTATATAAATTGATACCACCACTACCTGTAATATTGATAGGCATCTTATGTCTGTACGAACTGAACAAGACTTTGCTTTAGGACATAATTTAGATATGAAGCATGTAGAGGCGGAGGATAAAACCATCATCCACAACCTACTTCAAGCATTATCCAAAGGTGGCCCAATCTCCTACGCCTTCAAATTATTTCCTAGTATTATTTATTTGACAATCAGTAATCTCAATATTGTGTCGCTGTCGTTGCTGGAACAGTTGCACCTGACGTCGGACCGCGTGAAAGACATTACCATTGATGCCTTATCCAAAACAATCATCATTCGAATCCAGAAGGCAAGGTGTCCTTCGAAAATCACAATAAAAAAAAGAGAAAAGTACAATCGAAATGACATCCAAGCTTTCTCCAACGGTTTTATAAAAGAACACAGTATTATTCGAAACGAAGATGCACGCCTGCTCACTGCCATTGTGACGCTGTTTTACACGTGGACCTGGAAATCCGTTGCGTGTGACATTGATATAGCGAGGGAGGGCGATAGATACGATTGTAGTATATCAAACTTATTATCATTGACCTACAAACAATTGCAAAAACTATCATCGTTAGGAAGCTGGATCGACGATATTAAATTTAATTTCAACAATCAATCCGTGTTGACATTTAATGTCTCAAGGACAGAAACTATAAATAATAGTCCCACTTATAAAAGAGTAAAGTATCACTAAATGTTTGCATGTTGCATTACATAAGCTTTTATTTATTAATTTATATGTGTTTGCTTTGCAGTTGCACTACTATTGTTATCGTATACTACCAATGTACCAAGAGTGCCAAGAAACGAATTTCTAATCGACAACGAAATATAATTGGTTACAGCCAAAATTGGAAATGCCACCAATGCAAAGGATTGATGTTAAGTCGTTTCAGATTGACAAATATAAAAAAGCGTACATATGCAATCTGTATGTCTTGTAGTAATCAATTTGCACTAATTGACAAACCAGAACAATGTTTAGTGTAAAACGCCATCAAACCGATTTTGATATCGATAAAAGTGGACACGACCCTGAAGAATTATACCATACAACCTCCGTCAATTTAATCGTAGTCGCCCGGCTGCAGGTAGAGGACCACTTGTGCGTCACCAAAGGTATGTTCGAAATACAACGACCGGGCACCATGTGGATCCCACTAGCAGTGCTACGCTGGTACTATGCTCAAAGCCGGGAAAATGCCGTAGCAAATATCAAATGCATGTACGACAATGCTACCTGGATACTACGGCATATGGAGCTAAGCGAGAAGGACAAAAATCGTTTGAAAAAATTGATTAGGAACAGCCACAAAGGGATTCGAAAATTACAAACTACCTACATAAAAGACGTAAATATTGTCGCCAGATTAGCAAATATGGTGTCTGCCACGACTGGTGACTTGTTCGAACTACCGAGTAGTCCGAAGAATAAAAAGACAAATAGACACAATTATTTCGATTGAGATAAAATATATATGTACAGAATAATAGATTTAGTAGGTTAAATGATTTTACCAGAGACTATCCTTCCCTATATCTTTTCCTTTTGTATTTCTATGACGGATGCATGTAATTTTGTAATTGCCATCAACCGGAAACCAAATGGTATTATTTGCCACCTATTGCATCGCGAATTCCTTCAACCACAAACCGAACCTTTTAGATTTTACAAATTCCATCGATATGTATACATGCCTAGCGGAAAAAAGTCGGTGTTAGACCATTATAAAATAGTGGATACGAGATACAAACGAAAAAAACCGCTTGTATTTACATCATCCGTATTGGAGTTAATAGAAGTTAAATTAAGGAGAGAAGAAAAATGGCAATGTTATTATGAATTAAAAGACCCTACTGAATATTTTCATCTTCGAATGAATGGATTTATTTATTATTTTTGCCAGAATAACAATTTTCATCCTCAACAATTTCAAGAATATTTTAAAAAAAACAAATTATTTATCAAAACCACGAACAATAGCCCAATGCACGCAGCGAATCAAAGCTTCAAACAATATGTGAAGGTACAATTTGTGATATATTTTGATTTGGTCGAGAAATTTTTCTTCCCCTCTGTTTTGTCTTTTCAATTTTATGTTCAGTAATACATTTATCATGCAGGTAGCGATCATAGAGCTTGGCCACGGTCAATATGGAAGGTGGTAGTACGATTGGCGTATCGTCAAATTCTTCTGCTTCCGCATAGACATAGAGTCTGTAGGATTCATTTTGCTTCTTCAACAATCGTACATACTTCATCAGCAGTGATATGGTCTGTTGCAAAGTCACGATTGTAGCATTCGTAACCGGTATTTTTGCTACCGCGAAGATGCCACAAAGTTGTCGAAGATTATTCAAAATTAAACCACTATCACGGTGCGTGCAGCGCTTCCATGCACTGAAGCGTGTGATGTAAGCCTTCGAAATGTCTTGGATACAAGCATCTGCCCAATCGGTTAAATTCTCATATGGTAATTTTCCTATAAATACTTCCCTGCCATTGCAGGTGGTTTTGTAAAGCATGCCCAACTCATCGACGGTACCAACAAAATATTCATCTTTGAAATTAAAATAAATTTCATCGTTTGCGGAAATTAAAGATGCATTTATTAAGTGTATCAAACTCATTGTAATCACTAAACCTCTGGAAGAGTATATAATGTATCTAAATATTTTATAAAATATGCCTAAAGTAAGAGACACCATTCAAAACAGTTTTCAACAAGCAAAATATACCTACGCAAAACGTAGTATGAGCAAGAATACGAAGTTCGAACGACAAGTTCGCGGACACAATCGCTACACGATGTACAATACCTACCAAAAACGAGGTGGTAAAAACTGGAGTGCCTTTAAGTAATAAAAAATAATGCTTTTAAATATAAATTATATTATACACTACTCCTTGTTAAAAAATACTCTTCAATAATCAATGCAAGATGTTCCCAATTTACCAATGTTTTGTCGATAGTTGCCGTGCTAACACCCTCTTTGTCATGTATTTCTGGCTCGGCTTTTGTTTGAGTGCCCCGTCCATCATTGTTCAATATACTTTCGTCAACAGCTTCCACCTTGGAGTTGTTGAGTTGGCCGAAGTTAGTGGACTTATCAGTATTGCCTGGGCCATTAAACCAATTATCGGCGCTATGGTTGATCGCTTGAGTAGATACGTTAGCCCCAAGTTCCAAATCAGCTTTTCCTATTGTTGCTCCGGGCTCAGCATCAGCTGCATCAACTTGAACCCTAGCCTTTGGCTTTTTATTGCTTGCCTTTTTCTTTCTTCGTTTTTTCTTGCGTCGGCTGACGTTATTCAAGACAGTCTTATGGTTTCCAGTATCCGTAACAGTAGCACTGCTAGACGAAGCATTGTTCAGAGCAATGTTTGGGTGGCCAGAAGTGTTGGGAGTATCTTTGGGTGTCTCCTTTCTGCTTTCTTTGCCTTTCACAACAACCGCTTTGCAATTGTTGCCATTATCCATCTTGGCGGGGTCTTTTCTGCTTTCCATTTGCAAGTTAATAAAAACACTATTGACAGGAAAAAGAAATTATCGATAAAAGAAGTGTTTTTAGACCGGTCAGTGATTCTGTTCTCCATACTTCTGTTCTTCTTTGCCTACGAGCCCGGAGATTCTTCGATTTTCGAATATCAATTACTCAAGAAATTTAAGGTGAAACCAGGCGTGCTGGCCAGTGCGCAGATCACCGCGTATGCCATGATATTACTAGCGTCTTTTTGCTTCAAACAGCTGTTTCGAAAGTGGAACCCAATTTCCGTCGCCACGGTGCCTTCGATCCTGTCGCTAGGCATATTTATTTCAAGGAACTTATTCTTGACACAGCGGATACGAATACCAGTCAACGTATTCTTTATCGGCAATGTCACATTCGATACCTTTTTAGCGCACCTTAGCTTCTTGCCATTAGCTGTGATCGCGACAAGCTTGTGCAAACCGGGCGTAGAGGCGACGATGTATGCCTATTTCATGGCATTTACCAATTTTGCATCCATCGTTAGCAGGGAGCTAAGCGGTGCCTTGGCTGACGTCATAGGCATTCGAAAACAATTGAACTTGGAAACGGAGAAAATAGATTTATTCTATGGCATTTGCATTCTATTGGATATTATTGGTATTTTTGTCGTCTACATTTTATACTATCGAGTTCCAATCACGACAGGCGAAAAGAGGGAAATCGAGCTCACGGAGTTCGACCACGAGATGGAGGAAGAAGATCTCATCAACATTGAAGCTGTTGTAAATACGGATTCTGATTTGGTTGACATTGATTTGCATTGAATTTTGATTTGAAATACCCAGAGATTAAGAGTTCCTGCTGTCGAATCAAGCGCTTGTAATTGGATGAGACAGTGTAGTAGCGACCAGACAAAAAACGACTGATTTGAATCCGCAATGCCACGAGCCGGGCAAAGTAAGTGCTGTGCTCTATATCGACCAACTTTTCCAATTCGATGTCCACATTGCAGCGGTGCCGAATAATTTCCCAAGCTTCTAATAGGTGACTGTAAGCGTTGGGTGTCATAAATATTTGCCCCGTTATTTCGGCGCTATTTAGAAAATCAGCTTTTAACTTCATCTGGAGTGTTAAGTCTAGTTCTTCTTTCAACTTCGTTTTATCCCCTTGTATTTCGGCCAAAATATCTCTAAAAGATTGTGGGTTCCAATCTGTTTCCCATGCCAAACTATGATCACTTGCAGTTAATGGTGCTTCGCCTTTCTTTGTTTCATTTTTCCACAATTTTATCATTGGTTCATTGGAAAACCCTGCTACTTGCATAATAAACTTATAGTACTTGTCTCGCAAAATTTTTTTCCTAGCAAATAAACGCCGTTTTGCAAGTTTTATAATGTCTTCTGATATTGTTTGCTCTCCAATAGTCAAATAATTTGCCCTCTCTTTCATAGTGTCCTGTGATTCTTCATCCACATCCTCATTTTTTTCTTTGATATTTTCAATCGGAACAACAGGGTCTTGTTTTTTCCTAGAACCCATCACATTTTTATCATTTGTAAAAATATATTTTGCGTTTTCCATGTGTTCTACGAAACTTTAATTAAGTGTTTAAATACATATATAGATTAAAGCAACAAATATGTTCAATGAGAATAAAATTTTTCGATCCGTCGAACATAGACGAGAATATATAAGAAACCAAGTTTGGATCTCTAAAAACAAAAAAAGAAAAGCAAACGAATTAGTCAAACAGATGCGAAATGATGAACGGCGACCAGTTTACAAACGCAGCAAATTCAAGCCACACCGTTATGATGTTGACAAATTCAACAAGATGCAAAAGATTCTTGGCCCAGATAAAGCGAAAGACGTGTACTACAATCAATGCAATCGAAATTCAAGACAATTTTGGTGGGAAAACCACTTTGACCACAGTCGATACGTGACGGCATTTGGCAAGATCGTCTTGGACAAGGCAAAGAGAACCGCCGAGAAAGCAACTCGCGATCAATTCAAAAGCTTCCTTGCATCGGTCCGCGATGAAGACATGAAACACCTTAAAAAATGGGTCGATCATTTTGGTGGTATAGGCTTCTACGATGCCTGCTTCGAAGACTACGAGGATTCAGAGTCGGACGACGATTTTTTAGGTGAAATAGACTACCACAAAGTATTACCTATTAAAATACAAGAAAGAATTTTAGAGTTTTCGAAATCGTGGGACAGCAAGACGCTCCCGGACACGTGTTCGCCAGAAGACACGTGGCTAGAAGTGGAAGAGGAGGAAGAGTCGATTGCTCCGGACTTAGATTCAGACTCGGACGAAGAGTTTACAGCAGGATTTTAAATGCAATATTATCAGCTATTTTTATTTTTTATTTTATTAAATATTTGCTTGTGCCAACCAATCCTATTGATTGGTAGAATTAGGAATGTCTTCAGGAAAAGAAGAGTTCGCTAATTCACGGTCGGTGCAATTCGCAAAACAATGCCAGGCAGATGCAAACAGGAAATGGAGCAACTGGGCAATGGTTAATATGGAAAAGCATGGCTGGCGTCTCTATGATATTCAACAACAATTTGAAAATCGCACGGTTCCAACGGAATTTAAAGCATACAATTACACGGATAGACTAACTGGTGAACCAAAGACAAGGTATTACGGGACGCAACATCAAAGCGTCGTGATTAGAAACGTTATATATTTTTGGAAAAAAAACCAAAGAGTGATGGCACATGTGCAAGAGTTTTCTCCGACACCTATCGACTAAATAATACTTCTGTTTCCAACTAATTGTATCGTGTAAGCACCTGATCTCATCCCCAACATCCTAAGCTTGTCCACCTGGTCCAACCGGTACGGGATGTCAGACACTTTCACATCTTCTCCTAATATATTTCTTATTGTAATATCGTGCGCAAGATGTTGCTTCCCTAAGGTATTCATATGTTTTTTCCATTCGCTTAGCTTTCCTAATATAAACAATTTATCTGGAAAGGCGTGTTTGCGTAAATAATGAACCGAGTAGTTCTGTTTTCTTTCGTTGCTTAAAAATACAACGCAATCATTCCACAATGCCTTCTTATGCACGTCCAAATCCATGGTATGTAATTTCAAGGCTTCTTTAAAACTGTTCGACTTGTAATTGCTTCTTTTCGTTTCGACATTCACTGTATTTTCTAAAAATGCATCATTCAAATCGATGTTTTGCTGTTCATCTTTTAACTCGTCTGAACCTTCTGGTATACGCACAATGTCTAGAACTGGTGGTGCCTCTAATACCGATACCACGTCCTTCTCGAGGTGCAACTTAGGGAGTGTCGAATTACCAGAGTAAGTGCCTATTTTCAAACGCCGCTGTTCCTTCTCCATGAAATTTTCTTTTTCCAAATACTTTCGAAAACTAGTCATTGGTCGCATAAACACTTCGCCTTCACCGGTATTCTCCTCCGCTTTCAATTCCTCGTAGTCGCGTTTGTATTTTTTCCAAGCAGCAATGGATTTCGAGTTGATTTTTATACCAGTCTCTTCTAATGGCACAACAAAGGCTCGGCTGGCTCGATGTTTATTATCAAAATCTTTGATCGCTTCCATTTTATCTTACTGCATAATTATATATATAGTTCCTTTTGACGGCATACTTTCAGTCGTGTCACTTTTAGAATAAAAAAAGTATATATTACGGTATGCGACGTAACAAATCAACATGTCAACATTGAAACAAGAAATCCCAGAGTTACCAAAAAACAGTGAAAAGCCAAAACTACCAAGTATGAAAGCATCTCCATTACCAGAGCCAAGCATGGAATTAACAGGCGAAACCGCTGCAGACAATAAGACCTACTCTCGACGTATCCTATTGCATTGTACCACAGACAGCGCTAAACTCGCAGCTGGGCAATTTTTGAAAATTAATGACGCAGAGCGTATTTTCAAACCAGATTTTGCAATCACCAACGAAAGCGAGCAAAAAGATTTGGAAGGTTGCGATTTAAGCCGTGGCATTGTCAGCCAAGTGGAAGTGCTCAGTGTATACAGCAACTGCGACAAGCCAATTGTAATGGGTTTGAAATTGTTCCAACGCCCAGATTCTGCACAAGCAGCATCAACGAAGGACTTGCGTATTTCTAATAATGCAGGGTGGCTTTACTCTATTGCTACAAACAAATTAGGTGAACATGCCAGTCATGGGCGCGCAGGTGTGACTAATATTTTTAGTATTATGCCATTTGAACGTACGCGTGTATCTGGTGAAACTGGGCAAGTTGTTTATTCACCATCCAACCTAATTGGAAACCGTTACATCTCCCAGTATGGCTCTTACAATTGGCGCTCCCTGTGGGACGGAATTGTGCAATTCCCAAACGAAGATTTTTATTATTTAGACAAGAATCATATTGTAATCTCAATTGTCAAAAGGAATTGGGAGTTGCTTGGTATACCTCTTGAACAAGAATTGCCTCGCGAAGGTCGCTATTACCGCATTGATTCCAAAGTGTGTGATAGAGTTATCGGTGAATTATACGAAAATGTCATCTCGAAAATACCATTTACCAAATGGTCGCAAATGGGAGCCGTATTTTCATCCGACCATGTGGACGAAACCAGTGACAAAGAGTACAATATAAGTGTAGAGTTAAAAGTATCATTTACCTATCCAGGATTAAATGATTTGCAGCAATAGAGTGAAAACAGAAGGCCACGTGGCATAAAATAACAACTATTATAAAATATAATTTTAAAACATTTATAAATACATATACATATAGATCTAAACTTTCAAAATGGGATGTACACTGATTTATAAATGGTATAATCATCAAGTCACGATGAAATACAGCTTTAATACCAGTATGCTAGTTCCACTACCACACATCATCAAAAAATTCGACCATGATGCAAGCAATTGGGGCGATGGCATCAAGTTAAAACGCCATGACCGACCTTGGAGTTTAGAAGACCTGCAAGCTTACTACTACTGGTACACCAAAGGATACAAAGTAGATTACGTAGAGATCAAAATCAAAAACATGACTTGCATTGATCATATGATCAAGAAGAAATATCGTGCGGTCTATGTGCAACACGTCTTGGACTCGAAAAATCCAGGGATGTATTGCCAATACTTTAAAATATTGAAAAGTAGGCAACCAGAGTACCAAACAGTCCTTGTAAAGTACGACTACCACCCGGCAGATCGCGTCACCGACCCTTACGATATTGTCGTGCCTTAAAATTTAGTTTTAAGGTACTTCATTGGGACCGCTGCTGTGTCCATAGCAACAATCTTGCGGTTCAACTCGTCGAAGCACTGGCTCAGCTCCGGGTGTTGCACCGGGTTCGAGAACGCTGCACTAAGAATCACGATCGAAAATAATAAATAAATGACGATAGGATATAGAACATAAGTCAAGGTTGCACCGTAGGCATTGAAAAATTTAATAGGGACCGCCGCAAAGTATAAGAATACCAGAATTCGTAGATGGTATTTGAAGCAAGCCGGTTCCTTCCTAAAGTATTCCTCGTCGAGGTTTTCGGCCGCTGATACGAGCCGGGATCCTAGTATCTGCAATTTTCTATACTCGGCGCTTTCCTTGTCTTCTAAGTTCATAATATTCAAGTGTATTTGTGTAACATTATCTCGGTTACCAATGCATAGTGAAACCCGGCGATTCGTATTGATCCGCCTGTTCAAGCAACAAATTAAATTCAATAAGTGCATACGCTTCGAGCTTTCGGCATTGAAAAAGAAATCTCGTGTAGCTTTTCGCAGTGAATTGATTTCCTCCATTAAAAATCTATATTTCATTTTTCGCTTTGCAACGACGACGATTTCGTGCGTGACTAGCATAAAATTATTTGCTCTGGACATTAAACTTATCCAAGCATCTCTATTCTGGCGGACCAAATTGATATACAGGAACCCGATGATTAAATCAAGGCTATGTAATGCCGTTAAATCTAGGTCACCAGGGTCATACATTTCATCTAGTACATATATCCATGCAAATGCTATAGCCTCGCTAACAACGCCTATAAAAATGACAAGTGTTAAGAACTCAAAGACGGAAGATGTGCCACATTCATGAAACGCCATAATCTATATATAAACAGACAGATGATTTATATATACAAGAAAATGGACATAGGCTACAATAGAAAAACTGGCATCGCTTCGATGGTAGAATACTTACGAGAAACCGATCAAATGGGATTGGCAACCAAAATTAGAGGCATGACCTTTAAGAAATACATTAAATCGAACACGATAGAAAATGCAATTGATTATGGCTTCTCGCCATTGGATTGTTTGACCGAGAATATAACATGGGCTACACTTCGACGTGCATTTTCCGTCGAGAGTATCATGAAATTTGGCATGACCTTTGACATCGCCACGAAAATTGGATTGGAGCCAAGTCATTTTGGCGGCGATGAAGGCTATGATATTATTAAACGAATGAAAGCAACGCCAAAAGAATTGCATGATTTTATAGATACAATACATAAATTGAAACAAACCAAATGGTCGCCAGCAGTTACAAAGGAAGCTGGGTTTACCTTTGAGCAACTAATAGGGATGGGTGGCAATGCAGAAACATTCCACCCGATGGAACAGTGGACTATCAAGAATATGGAATTGGAGTTTCAACCTACAGGAGAGGAGTGGTTGCAAGCTGGCTTTGATGCCAAATGTACTGAAGATGGAAAGTGGGAAGAGCAGCACTACCGCAAATTCATTGCCCCGGAAACCGCGAATGTCTTGCCACCTATGCTGCAGGAGGCGAATAAGAAACTCATTTCGAAAGATTATATATTAAAATTCGACGCAAATAAAATACTAAGTGGCAAAATATAAAACATGTCGAATATACGCGTTGAAGAGACCATATTTAGTGAAGTGAAACAGGAGATTTTGCAATCGCCTCCTACCGGACTAGATTACGTAGAACAGGCCTTAATTGTTTTCATTGTTGTAAGTTTTTTTCGATCATTAAGACACTATTTATATAACAAGAAAACGAATAAAGTCAAATGAGCGATATCATCAGAAGCAAGCCTGAAATTTTATATGAACACGTCATCAAGTTGAGGGACCTGTGCTATCGCGTGAAGCATGTGCAGGATGAGGAAATATTAAATGATGAAAACTACATGTCGTCTTCTTGCAAAGTGATGGAGGCATTAATAAAAAGTTTACACTTAAAAATAGAAAAAGATAAAAAGTTATCCATTATGGAACAAATAAAACAATATACTGCATGTTTTGAGACACATATACTAGGAACAAACACCATTTTAGAAGATAAATCACAGGCCACGCTCGAGCAACTCATAACATACATTGAATCCTTGAAAACAAGGATGGAGCAACATGATTCATATTGTGCAATTCTTTAACACGTCGGCAATATCAGCATATTGCACGCGTTGATAAGGTTCGTATTTGTGCTGTTGTAAAATATATTGTTTAAATGCTATTTTACTTTGAAGAGCATCGAACGTACATTTGTTTTTAAATATATCTTTCCACACTTTTCGTGGTGTTACATCTTTCTCGTATACTTTTAATTGTTGCCTCGCGTCTTTTATGATCCCTTCAATTTCCGTATATGCAGGTATCCCATCTAACATATTCACTGAATTGGGGAACAGATCACCTTCTTCATCATCAAAGACATCCACTTGTTTTGTTTCTGCATCAAATTCATTGTCATCGCCACTTTTTGTTTCCCCATCTTTCTTGTTCTTCTGTTTCAATTTGTTTGGTGTAGTCCCGTTATTTTGCGTAGTAGTCGTATTAGTAGAATCCGGTAGTATCGTAGTCGGTGATTTCGGTTTTATTTTTTTCTTCGGCGTCTTTTTTTTCGGTTTTATTTTTTTCTTCGGCGTCTTTTTTTTCGGTTTTGGTTTCGGATCAAACTTATTTCTTTTTAAATGCGCACGAAGAGCCATAAGCACTTCGCTGTCGGGTTTTCCCCCGGCTGCTTCAAATAACATAAGGTTGTTTTCTATCAAGTCATTAGTTCTATTGTCTTTCCGTATTCTATAAGGAATCCCCGTTTGCTGTTGCACGTACTCCGTGCCGACCACCGTAAACATGTTCTCCTCCACCACTTCGTAGTTTAATACTTTGGCTATAATAAGTTGTTTCAACACGGGCCACCTCAAATATTCAGACAATACTTGTCGTATTTGTCGGTTTGCTGGCACAAGATATGTTTTGGATGGTAGGTCTTCATGGTCAATTTCAATCTCCAAAGCTTTCAACTTATTTTTCAAGTAGATGCTTGGAAATAATTCGGAAGGTTTGAAGGCCAAATCACTGCTTCTTAAAATACCCTTCTTAGCTTGTTTGGCGATGTTGAGTATGCTCCCCATTTCAAAACTTAGAGTCATAGGAAGGCCAACCAAACTTTCTATCAATTGAAAGGCCGTGCAAAAGGATGCATTGTTGTGCGCTATGTAAAAACTATCGCCATTGTTGTAAGAAAATTGCTCGAACAAGGCCTTGCGTGTAACCATTTTTACTGGATTTAAAATAATTTATAAAGGTGACGTCTAGCTTATATAGAAAAATGTCTGCAAACGATATTAATTTAGATGTGCCACCTCAAAGGCCGGATGAAAAAGAATCCACCTTCAACAACTCGTTCAACTTTATAAACATACTCAGCTTTCTTGCCTATTTGGGTTATAATTTTAGCATAGAATGGCAGAATTGGGATAAATTAAGCAACAAGTACGACGAATCGTGGAGAATCAATGTTTCCGATGACATCGAGAGCCAAGTCATGCGTTTGGAAGAGGTGTGCAACAATATTGATAATATTTTTAATATTTTCATTGCGGTGTTTGTCATGTCTGTGCTATGGAGTTTATGTCGCTTTGTGTGTAGGCAATGGTTAATCTTCGAGCAATCGATCCAACCACATCACGGTTGCAAATGGTTCTTGAGTTTAATCGTGCTAGCCGTATTGAAACAAATGCAAACCGCGGTAGCCTTGTTCGGGGTCCTACTGATCTTACCGACCAGTTTCATGACATGTTACTCTGTAATTTCACGTTATTTATGCACCCTTGCCATTTCAGCATTTGTATTTTGGTTTTTACTTAGTATGATTATTAGTGTCATCTCAAAACCCATCCTAAATTTCAGGGTTCGCTATACTGAATTATCAGCAGTCGGCAAGAATTTGGAGGTCGATTCCTACAAAGACAAACCGAAACCAGAGGAAGTTTAAATACTATATTAAACGTAAAATATTATTATATAAAATATGCCCTTCCTAATACGCATCGCTAGCCTAGTTTTTTTTCTTTGCATCACTAGTTGTTACATCATTTCGTATCCGTGGGAAGGCGAGTTGTATGACATTGATAGCATCGGCAACTACCGGATACCATTGCCAGCGACCGGGGCATGTGCCCTCACAAGCAATGGTAATATGTCCTTGCAGCTGGCATATACGACTGGCTTGATCTCCCTGTCCATGACGCTCCTATTAATTGTCTATAACATCGCACCGCGTGGAAGCCATGTCAGTTGGCCGATGTCCACTTTGTGGATCATGTCTATCTTTATTTTCCTCACACAACTAACTGTTTTCGTATGTGTCTCGGCACGCGTATCCGTATGGTTTCTGTCCTGCTCCAATCCCAGCAAGACCACCGGTAGCTGCCCGACGACCAATTTTAACTCGCTGGTACAACCGATCATGGACAAAGAGATGTGCCATTTTGCAGCAGACGATTTAACGCTCTACAACCAGAACAACGATTTGTTCATCAGTTGCCAAGAATCGACCACATTGAGTAACTACAACAATAAATTTGCTAGGTGGGACGTCGCAGCCTACTACACGGCATCGGCCTTGTGCATGCGGAACGAGAGCAGTGTCCTTGGCCAAGACCTGAGCTGGTGCTACTACTGGGGATGCAGCCGAACCTGCAGCCCGGAGGCCTATCGAATGAACTGGCGTTTCTTTGCTTTGGACGTTATTCAACTCGTGTCTATTTTGTTTGCCTACACCTTTATCATGGGCGATTTTTATATATTAAAGAATATAAAAACACAATAACACTCCTATAAGTCAATTAAAATAATGTCATCCTTGGTGGTTGGATTCGTAGCAAAAGAGAAGGTCGAAAAGGCGGCTTTGAAAACAGGTATAGAAGAAGAAGATGTTGACTATACCGAATTTGAAACAGAAGTTTTATATGCACGGATTGATGAGCTAGAGAAAAAGAAAAACTTATACAAACGAAAATTGCAGCAGGTTAAAAACATTGTAGAACGAAATTACGAAAATCCTGAAGAGATACGAAATCAATTGGTGAAGCTTCTTAGTAAGTTAGTGAAAAAGAAAAAAAGTGTGAGTGACATAGAGATAAAAAATGCAATATCAAATATTGTAATTATAGATTAATTTTAAATTCCTGCTCTTTGACCAAGTACTATATCCAGTGGCTCGCCACTTCTAGCATGGCTCAATGCTTGGCCAATTATCATGCGTTTTGCTTGATGGTCGATACTCATTAACGATTCCAAACCACCATCCGCTGCGATAATTGCATCTAAACTATCACCTAATCTATCTTTGATTGGTTTCAAAGCGCTTGGGCAGACGGAATCGGTCAAGGCTGCGATTACACCAGTGCGGCGTAAAGCTCTCAATGCATTATACATCTCACGCATCCTCGCGGCCGCTTTCACGGGTTCATAGACTTCGGTTGAAAATAATAACTTGTCCAATGGAATGCCTTCTGCTTTTTTGTAACGACTAAATGGATCTGCGTCAAACTTGAAAGAGTCAGGGAGGCCAGCCATGATCCAATCTCCTGGTCGAATTTCGCGTTTTCCGGTGTTGATGATGGTGTTTAAACCTGCAACGGTTCCTACAAATCCTTGGCTCATATCTTGGTAGGAGTTTTTCTTGGAATCAAAACCAGTAACGGCAATGCCAACGTAGGTCAATCTGTCCAAGATCATAAACTTGGCTAGTTTCCTGGCTGCATCTGATTTGGTTACATTGTTGTCTTGCAGTGCAAGTTGTAAGCTCGCTGGTAAGCCATCACCAAGTGTGTTTGCAAATGAAAAGCAATGTAACTGCCCATCGCGATATGCTCTGCTTTGGTCAATTGCCATTAAAATTTCTCCTTCCATGACGTCGTAACTTTCTTCATGAATAGGCGCGGAGTACATGCCTTGTGTACTGCCACGGGATTGACGACTTCTTTGCTTCCTATTCATATCGTACTGTAAGTTGATATCATAGGAAGTAATTCGTGCAAGCATCTTGACACGTTTTCGGCGTCTGCGAGGAGGTTGGGAGCTAGAGTAAACATTTTGAGTTGCCATGTTCTTAAAATATTAAATAAGATATGTATAGGTTATATACGTAAATTTTTGCTCTAACTTAAATTTTACATACCAATATGTGTCGCTATCTCCAACATTGGTAGACACGCCATTTGTGTATGCTCACGGAAGGCTCGCTTTTGGTAATGCTCGTCCGGTTTCTTGGAAATAGCCGACAAAACCTTTCCAACATGGATATGTTGTTGCGGCAAACCATTCAAATCTCTCAATTGTGGGCGTCTTCTGGCGACTAAAGACCTCCTGTTGGCTCGGATCTGCCATACCATGTTACTGTTCTCGCACTGTGGGACGATCGGCATCGTCGTGCCATCTGGCAATTTAAAAGTATCGTTATCAATTGGCACGCGTTTCAATGTCAAGTACAAATCATCTCCTTTGCCCACACGGTCGCGTGCTTCGCTGCGGCTATATTTCGAGCTGAGTCGAGTGGTCCATAAGTTGAAGACACGGCAGCGTCCACGAACGGTTAAATTGAATAGTTTCTGGTAACGGCTGTTTAGGTCCATGTCATTTTTGATGATTCCAATGAACGACCATTTTTTATTAAAGTCTTCGATGAAGGACTCATATTCCTCGGACTTTGTGTACTTGCGCTGAGGGATAGTACCTGGTTTTACCTCAGTAGTTCGTACGGTTGGATATGGTATCAATGCCTTGTTCAAGTTGTATCGTTTGACCATACTCTCAATAAATGCAGGGTCGCAAGAGCCAAGAGTCAAGTAGTAGTTTAAGACTGGGATTGATGCAAGGAGATTGTGCGATACATGTCGGCCGGTCAGGGTGCCGCGTTTGTCGGCAGTGTCTCGGTTTTGACGACACACGAAAAGCGGCATGCCTTCCGTGTAACTAGTTTGCCAATTGCGCGAAAAAGCACCACAGAACATAGGGTAGTTAGCAGTTGAATTTACGGCTGGGTGAAATACCGCTGTGTGATGACTGGCATTGTACGGCGGCGCCAAACTATTGCCTTCGGTATGGCTATGGTGTTTTTTTAAATTTGGCCAATCAGAAAAACCTTCTGATGGTTTTGGACGCATAAGTTCAGATATACTTGTCATTTTCTCTTAGTTTTCCGACACAGTTACTATTATAGTGTAATTTTAAAAGTTTGAAAACTCTTGTGGTTTCGACACCGATTGGCTCTTGGCCTCTTCGTCTAAATAATGAGTGGTGTAGTAGCGGATTAAGTCTAATTTCGTTTTCGATAAAATGTTCCACTGTTTCATGTATCCCATATTTAGCTTTTTTGCACCGTTTGTGGTGTTTTCCGTGACGATGCCATTTTTCTTCAAAAACTCTTGTGCATCGTTTAAAAAAGTGATGTCTTCCTTCAGCATTCGTTTTGGATTCATGTCATGAAACATAAAATGTTGCTTGAAATCCTTGGCCAGTAGAAAAGGCATGTTCAGGTCAGGATTGTGGCGCTGACTTGGTGCCCGGATCGTCTCTTGGAAATATCGTGCCATAATGCTGTAAATAGCATTGTCCGATACTTTGCCGATCATTTCATTATCGATCTTCCGGAGCTCGTCCAAGATCGACGTCCCATTTTCACCGAGGTTGGACTTTGTGCACAACACACATTCACAGGCGTCAAATGGTTCCTCGAAAATACTTTCGTTAATTTGAATGTTCCTATCATTCTGGAAGTTTAATTCTTGAAATTCTTCGTCGTTGTAATTCATTTTTAACTATATAGTCCATACATATATAGGCTTATTGGAAGTGACTTCAGAATGGACATCCCAAGCACCGGCGCGCACCGGGACTACATATCATGTATGAAGCAATTTTACTTACGGAATCTTGAAGCTATCAAGCAAAAGTCACCGCCGGCTACGCTAGAGGCAGAAGAAGAAGAAGTTAGCCTGCATTTTGCTTTGGAATTTAGAAAATTGAAAGATATTGTCAATGAAGATTATTTCGAGTGGAACCATGCCATTTTTTGTTCTATTGTCTACTTTTCTTACCAAGAGCAAATGACGCCCGAAGTGGATCAACAGTTTGTGAAACAATACCATCTTCTACCGATAGAGGACAACTTAGCAGACTTAATACTTTTAATGCACCACATTGACCAAAAATGGAGTTGCTTGGCATTGACTGAACTATCAAAGTTTAAATCTTATATCAAGAAAGTACATAGTGCGTTGGCCAAATACGTCGGGTATGCCGATGATTTATCCAAGTTCAACAGATGGAACATCATACACTACTTGAAACCTCATTTTTTTAGGCTTTCTACCGATGGATTGATGTACATTGCCTGTCGCACAGCCTACCACTTGCGCTACCTGCACATAGGCTCGCTTATGGCACAGCATCTAGGAGCAAATGTCGAAATACCAGAAAACGAGGTTCAACAGCTACGGCAGTGGTGCAAGGGACAAGAAACCTATTTTTCCATTCGCAAGTTTCGCATGCGGATGTCAGATATTTTGTGGAATTTTTTCAACGACGAACCAAGTCGCTGTTACTACACCTACACTCGAAGTGGCGAGGTGCCGACAATATTGGCGCACGTGACCCAAAGTTTCCCTAGTGCTTGGATCAGTGGACTCCAGCATGAGTTGCTGTATGAAAAGGCCGAAAATTTAATCAACCATGTAAATACGCATATACAAAACGCAGTATTGATCGCATTGTTTGAAGCACACTTCAAAACTCATTACAACATTGCATGGAGTCGTTACTGCATGTGCATGGAAGATGATATACTGAAGGTCTATCGGCAACTGCAGACGGTAGAGCATCCTATGATACTAAAAATATGGGGAAAATTCTATGTGATGTGGCAAGGGAATTTGGTGTTGATGCATAGGTTTGAAAAAGCCATTGTTTATTGGTTGAAATTATTAAAGGAACACTGTAATGCTTCGCTTTTTCGAAATGTGAATCTTTCAAATACAATTAATAGGATTCTGCCAGAAGAACGTGGTCCCGAAAAAACAGACAATGATATATTTGAAATAAGTTTATGACGAAATTTAGGAAACAAAGTGCAATAATATATAACGCTATCGCGCATCCTATAAAATGAGCTCGGACGAGGAAAGCAAAGAGAGCCTAGAATCTTATCTCGAGAAAAGAGACAAAACCATCATGATATGGAACGAACTACTAGACAATCCGTTTTGTGAACATTATGGCCTGGATCATGTTAGTGCAATTGATATATTGGTGGCTTATGATAAAAGAAGGATACCAGTCGGTCTCTATAATATTCAAGAATACGAGGCTTACGATGCCATTGCAGATACCTTGTATAGGCATAGCTTAATAAAATTAAATTTTAGAGACTTGCTCTACAGCATAGTCTGTTTACAAGAGTTTTTCTACTTTCCCGTTCAAGAGGCAGAAGGCAACCGTAGCATCGTATATCAGGAATGGTAAAAATTCAAAACATTTTTGTCGAAATGAATCAGGAAATAAACCGACCAATTGAAATACTTCGTAGGTTACCAACCGAAGGTAGCTAAGCCAGGCGTGCTCTGGGTGGTCTACTATCAACATATAATAATCATCTTCGATGTCGATAGCATGCGTATTTTCAAATAAATGCTCTGTAAATGCTTGCATCGCAACCGGTAACTCTCTAATATTTAACTCCTTGAAAAATTGTTGATAGTTTTTAGCATATTGTTTGTTATCCAAATTAAACGTAAGATACAAATACCTCGCACAACTCGATAAAATAATATCCCTCTCTTGAGAGTTCAACGTTTGTAAAAATTCTACTTGATTGCATCGATTCTCACCTTGGGCCCCAGCTGCTTGGAACGCTAACAATTCTTGCTCTATATCATTGCTTGCAGTTTCAAAGTCCGATGAGTATTCGTCTTCGTCCGAGTCTGTTTCTTCTCCTTTACCCACTCGTTTCACTCGTTTTCTGTGAACTGAGCCGGGCATCACTTCCTTTCCATTATCCAAAATAAAAACTTTTCCCTCCTTCTCTTTGATTCGGTCAACTATCTTTTTGCCATTTTCATTATATTCCACCGTATCACCTACATGCAGGTCTTCCTTTTGTATTTCAGCTTTGCATTCAATTTTGGCCGAATTTGCTTTCTTGATAGGTTTGGAAGCTATTGGCATGTTATGCGATTCTTCTATCGCCAGCGCCATCTGCTTCATTGCTTTTATTAAGTCGCTCTTGAAAAATTCATTCTGTCTTAAAATTTCATTGGTAATTTCTTTTTGCTCTTGAACATTTCGTTTCATAATACTTCCTAATTTATTTCCCAACTGATTAATTCCATCTAGTTGAGTTTCCTGAAATTTCTTCAAAAATTCTTCATCCAAATCTTCATCTGTCGGTTCCGATGCCATTGGGCTGATATGATTTTCCGACAAGAGAAACAAGGTCACCAACATATGTCGAAATATACCGATACTGTTGAAAATGATACTTTTACTTTTGTAAAGATTCAAGAGTTTCGGGGTCAATGCTAGACGCTCGGCATCCGTGCCTTCTAGTTGAATACTGCCCCCGTTGCCTACTTCGATATAAGCTTCGGCAAGGTTCCTTGCCAAGTCGTCGCCTTGTACCGCACTGAAAAATGTAGTCCTAGGTCCGACCGTTGGAACCGGAATACCGACGTATTTATTTTGCCATATAACCTTCAGATACGACAATTTATAATCTTTGTCGAAACTCATTTATGGTATGAAACAATCCTTTCTAAACTTATATAGACGAAATCGAAGCATTTACTATGCCGTTCATATTTGTTCAACGGTATTCCTGGTCCCGCTAGGCTTCAATTTTTTGATGCCAACATACGATAAAAAGTGTTACAATCCTTTTTTAACAGTCGTCGTGCTGCTTTACTGGGTCGTCTTTTTGGAATTGACCTTGGAGGGCTATTACAAGGCTCGCGATGCACTGCTCGTTCTCTTTTTAATTTACTATGTCCTGAATTTTGTATATATGTTTTGTTTCATAGATGAAAGTTTTGATGCAGAAGCCAAGAGATGCAAGGATCCAGTAAAAAGAAAGATAAAGGAAGTCATAGAAAAACGCAAACAAGAAAGGAGCCCACTAGTGTTCAGAGTGTAAGGCCGACACTAACCATCCAAAATGTTGTCTCGACTTTTTTCCTAGGAAGGACCAAGTTGAATTTGAAATTAATATGCAGCCGAGCTAGGTACCTCGAATTCAATCCTCACAAATTCGCAGCGGCCACCGTGCGCCTGAAATCACCACGGTGCACGGCTCTGATCTTCGGGTCTGGTAATATGGTCTGTACGGGTGGGAAATGCGAGTCCGATTCTCGGTTTGCATGCAGACAGTGCGTCAATATTTTGCAGCGCTCCGGTCTCAAAGTTGGCTTTTCGAATTTTAAAATTCAAAACATCGTCGGCAGCACCGGCTTGGACAAGCCAATTGATTTGATTCAATTGCAAAAAGATTTTGGGCCATACGTTTCTTATGAACCCGAATTGTTCCCAGGCCTGATTTTTCGATTGAGGAAACCAAAGATTGTCTTTTTACTGTTTCGATCCGGGAGGCTCGTCGTGACCGGAGCCAAGACGGAGGAGCAGATCCATCGCTATTGGAACGGGTTCTATGAAGTCGTTTTGAAAAAGTATATGGATGAGGCAGATGATTTAAGATGCTCATCGGAATACAGGATACGAAATAATACAAAGGATTACAATACATCTTTTTTTTACGACGCGTTGAGTTAACTTATTTTAACTTTATAAACTTCATTCTGATCTAAGTTATCGATTGTAGTATTTCCGTTTATCTTATTCTTTTCCACTTCTACTTTTGTAAATAAATACCTACCATCTACTTTATTCAATAAATCTGCCACCGTTGCATCTCGATCCAAAACCACCGATTTTTCTTCCGATAATGTGTCCTCGTCGTTCTTTATAAAATATTTAAATTCAATCGTTAGTTTTTCATCGCCGTCCCACTTGTGTTTTCGTCGTTTATGATACATGTTTGCATCGAAGCGTTCAATAAAAAATTCACCCATATTATTGATTCTCAATCCTTTGTGTTTGATATTGATATCACCTCGTTTCAAGCTCATAATATCATCATTTAGGGCTTCACATAACTCTCGCGGCCATACCTTTTCTGGAATATTGTCGCTCGGCGTGAAGCTAGTTTGCAATGCAGAGTGGTCCATGCCAGTGCAGCCGTGCAAAAATTTAGCTGAAAAACGAGGATTCCTGCGGCCGCTTGGTAAGGTTGGATAAGGGCTTTTACCGCAACAATCCCAACACCCTTCTGGCCACCATTTTCCAGGCCCGTATCGATTCAAGGGACCACAATGAAATTTGCAGGCGTGCACTCCCATGTTATCAACTTCGGCATAGCGAACACCACATGTTTTGCACAAACGTTTCCACTTGAGGTACGACATTTTTAATTGTCCTCCTCTGTATCTAATATAGGCACTTTGTAATACCACGTTTCTGGAGCTTTGCAACCCTCCAGAATAGCACCAGTTTTCAGGACCAACCGTTCCGTCAAATCGCAAAAGTATTCCGTGTGTTCTCGGACGAGATAATTGTATGTCGCACCGGTATATTGTGTATCGTAATATTCTACATTCCCGAATGCAGGATTGTTACCACCGCATCTGGCGTAGAGAACGTTTTCTTCTTCCAAGTATTCCCAATTATAAGGTTCCATTGTAGTTTGCACTGACATTACTTCCTCTTCCTTCGCCATTAACACCTGTGGTAGTTTAGGTCGTCTGTAATATTGTAAATAAATAAAATCAGCATGAACCATATAAAAACAAAGGAGCAAGGTGTAAATATATAAAATCATCTCTTTCAACTTACTTTACAGATGTTTTATAGTCGACAATGTGTAGCTTGATAATAGGCATAGCGATGATATGAATCGCAAACTTCAGTTACACAGGGGTGACCACAAATACATGCAAAACAACGTTCGGTCCAACAATTGGGTACCCATTCGTACACTTCAGTCAAAGGGGACGAGCCACAGGGCCCTTGTACGTGCCGATATTCTCCATCATTACTAGTTTTGCATTTACAATTCTCGTCCCATTCTGGTTTCCATCTCCCAATCGGTGTTTGGTCTCCTATATGACAACTAGCTTGATTCGGCTGTGTGTAGTACTGGTTAACGACGATACAGTCTGTGGCACCAGTGCTTCCTTGGTATTGACCCCCTGGGCAATTCTTGCACTGGTTTTTCTCCGTGCTTGTGTGTCGATATTTCCCACAACGGCAATTCGAACATTCTTTGTAATCACTATTGCTTTCTTTGCCAGCTGCGCAATTCTTGCAAGACGATTGTCCGCCTAGATTTTGAAATTCCCCACGATTACAGCCTTTGCAACTTGTCTGTTTGTTTAGGTTTTGATATTTTCCGGCGTCACAGCCTGTGCAGGATATTGCATTGTCAGCAAATTTTCCAGCTAGACAATCCGTGCATGCCGTTGCACCGGCAGCGGATATTGTACCAACAGCACAGGCTGTGCAAGTGCTACTAGAGGTCGCACCAGAAGCTGACGATTTCTTACCTGCTGAACAACGTGTACAATCATCTTCCTCATCATGCAATTCCGCGACTTGGCCATCAGTTAAATATCTACCTCCTGCACAGTTTTTGCAGGTAGTTAGACCATTTTGATTTTGGTACTTTCCGGCGGCACAAACCGGGCAAGCAGCATTTTCTGAAGTTGCACCGGTGCCAACCACTTCTTTGCGGCCCAATGAACATTGTTTACAAGAACTGGATTGCGCGTTTTCTTGATATTTACCTTGAGGACAAGGTTCACATAAATTACCTGTGGCATCGCTGGAAAAACGCCCTTCATCACATTCAGAACATGCACTTGCACCAAGGCTACTTTCTTTCCCAGCTTCACACGCCGTGCATTCCACACGAGCAACTTGTCCAGAGGCTTTTCTACCAGCTTCACAAGGTGTGCATCCAATTCCTGGAGATGTTTGAACGTACTCGCCTTCGCCACAAGCTTTACAATTCGCATTTGAACTACCTTCCTCGTCTTGATAGGTACCTGATGGACAAACAGTCTGTGCCACGTTACCAGTCCCTGCGGCGTAGTAACCTATATCAGCATCTTTGCAATCGGGAGAGCTTGACAATGGACGATATTTTCCTTCCGGACAGGGTGTGCATGAAGTAGAGCCAAGCGTGCTGAATTGTCCAGCTGCACAATTTTTGCAAGACGATTGACCCTTCAAATTTTGAAATAATCCAACATCACATTCGATGCAATTTTCCATAGCAGTTCCAGATATACCACTGTTGGTAACCGTTTGTTCAATCCTCGTACTTTTACCTTCATCGCAATTCGCACATTGTGCCTGTCCGAGCAAGGTGGTTGCTTTACCACTAGGACATGCCATGCAAGCCGTTTTCCCCTCAAGGTTTTGAAATCTACCAATACTACACGGTGTACACTCCTTTAGTCCAGCATCATCAGTATATCTGCCAGGAAGGCAATTTTGACAAGAGGTATGTGCATCCGTCTTGAACGTCCCTACCAAACAATCTAAACACTGGTTGTTTCTAGGCTCCTCACCAGCAGGACATGCAACGCATTTTGTTTCGCCATTTGGACAAGCACCCGTGTTCACTACCGGTGGATTCCCTGTGAATCCTGGATTCACATCATTAATACACAAGGTAATTTCGCCATCTACACAATCATTATCTTTTCGTTTCGCTCCTTCCAAAGCTGTTGCTTTCTGCATGCGAGTCTGTGATTGCAGTGGTCCACTGCGGCCAATCCAAGCACCCGTAGCAGTAGCGATATAACCTTCATCGATATCTTGACAAGATGCTTCACCGCGTAAATCTTGGAATTTACCTTCCTCACAAGCCTTGCAATCCGCTTGGCCAGTCTCATCTTGAAAGCGGCCTTGCTCGCACGTCGTGCAACTCTGCAAGAACCCCTGCGACGAGATCTGTAGCTTGGAGCTGTAGCGGCCAGTCGGGCAGGGCAAGCAGCCGTGGTCCGTCGAGTAGTGCCCCGGGAAGCAGGTGCCACACGTATCGGCACCGACATCGTACTGGATCGAGCCGAGCATATATGTTTTGTAGTCATCCTTTTGGTTATGGATGCAAACCATATCTGTAGCACATGAATGACTTGTCGTGGCTACATTAAAATAAACATGACCCTCGTGTAAAAAGCATCCTGATGGGTCTTCTGACGAACTGAATGTCCTGTCGGTGTCTACACCGTATTCGGCATCGCTAGATGTTTTTGCAATTTGTTCATACCCTACAGAACAAGAATCCTTAGAGTTTGTTGCCATCCATGTACTACCACAGTCGATTGCCCAAATTGAACCTTCGTACCGATTTGCTGATACACTTTCTTTATAGTAAGTGTCTGTACCAATGTTCCATACGTCTTTTAAGACCAAGGTTGGAACCCCGAATGTGTAACCGTTAGCAGTTGCATA